>JAWLFM010000145.1:0-6870 GCA_041685565.1 Thioalkalivibrio sp. | reverse complement strand
ACCTATCCCGGCTGTTCAAATTTCCGGAACCACCTCTGCCCGTCTCCACGGTGCAATAGACATCTTTGGTGTGGTGGCGTCGCTGCCACGCCTGCCGGCCTATCTATCAATTCTGCCGGTAGAAACGTGTCGGCTGTCCCATCAGATGGGCGCGCCGGACTATCCAGAGAACGGAGCTGTGGCCTGACTCGTCCCTGCGGGATCACCCTGTTCGCCCAACAAGGGCCCGCTATCGCCGGCCTCAAGCGCCGCCACCACGGATTGGGCGGTATTAAGCAGGTGCGTCCGCCAGATCGACATGGCAGCGTCCGCAGCCCCGGCCCGGAGTGCCCCCATTAGAGCCTCGTGTTCGCGCACGGCTTGAGCCCAGCGGTTGTCGTCCATGATGGCCATGTAGCGGCCCCTCCGGGCCCGTTGCATCAGCCGACGGTGGCTTGCGGTCAGTGTCGGATTGCCCGCCCCCTCCACAATCAAGTCATGTATGGCGCTATTGGTGTCGAAATACGCGTCGAGATCGCGCCGTTCATTGTAGTCCAGCATTTGCTGGTGCAGGTCGGCCAGCCGGGCCATCTCAGGTGCAGGTGCTATCCGGGCGAAGCGGGCCGCCGCGGTGGCTTCGAGGGCTGCGATGACCTCGAACAGGAATTCTGCCTCGGCCACTCCATAGGCGGCGACACGGGCCCCGCGATTACGGCTTATGTCTATCAGGCCGTCCTGATGCAGCAGTTTTAGTGCTTCGCGCATGGGCGTTCTGGACACGCCCAGCATGTGGCACAGGCTGCGCTCCAACATGCGCTCTCCGGGTTTAAACAGTCCCCGAACGATCATGTCTCGCAACCGGTCCGCCACCCTTTCGGCCAAGCCCATTGCAAGTTCGTCGTTCGCGTTCAGGTCGGCGCTCTCCAGACGACTCATATCATTCCCCCGCATGCGGGCTAACTATGGCAGGCGAGCCCGGGAACCACCATCCACCTACACGCGCGAACTTGTGCGATAGAACGGCTCATGGCGCGCGGGGTCGATGTAATCGGCATAAAACTTGCGGGCATGCGGTAGCAGCATCCGTGCGAGGTTCCGCCGCTCGACCTCATCGTCCGACAACGCCCGAGCCAAGTCGTTGTGCAGGGCTTTCAACGCCTCGTCGCGGTCGACCCGGGTAAAACGGCCATCCTCGTAGAGGATTTCTCCGTCGCAGATCACGCGCGTGACACCCTGCGTCTTGGCGCGCTGCACCACAGCATCAACAACCGAGGTGAGCGAGTCGAGGAAAGGGTAGCTCACATGGTCCCAATCGATCATCACCAGGTCGGCAGCCCGACCCACCTCCAGTCGGCCAATGCTGTCTCCGAAGGGGGTGGTGCGTGCGCCGCCTTCGGTCGCCATGCGCAGGACTTGCGGAATCGTGGGCACGTCGTCATCGCGCATGCCTGGCACTCGGTGCGCACGGGCCACAAGGCGCATTTCGTTCAGCATGTCGCGGTCGTCGTTCAGTCCCGCCTCGTCCAGCCCAATGGCGGTATTAATTCCTTTGGCCTCTAGATAGTTTAGTGCCGCCACACCCGAACGGAGCCGGAAATTGGATGAACAATTGTGGCACACGCAGGCGCCTGCGGCCGCCAGCTTATCCATATCGCCCTCGCTCAACCACACGCCATGGCCCAGGGTCAGGCGTGGCCCGAGCATGTCGAACCGCTCGATATAGTCCACCGCGGTGCAGCCACCGCGCCGCCAAGCGTATTCTTTCTGATAGGCGGTCTCGAGAAGGTGCATGTGCATCGGCACGTTGTATTTGCGCGATGTCTCGGACAGCGCAGTCAGCGCCTTGTCCGAGCACCAGTGCAGGTTCGCCGGAGCCAACTGGATCTTTACACGCGGCTTGTGCTGGTGGGCCGCATGCAAATCGCCGAACAGCCCCATGCTTTCGTCCAGCCCGACCTGAAACCGTTCGAACCAACGCTTCATGGGGTCCTGCAGTTCCTTCGGCAGGCTGGCAGTGAACTCGGCATCTCCCTGATAGACCAGCCGGTTCTGATCCCGCACCGCGTAGCAATACGAGACCTTCATGCCGATGTCCTCATAGGCACGGATCACGTCCTCGGAGAGACCCTGCACCTCGTTCAGGTCGCCCGGTAGCCAACCGTGAATGTGCTGCGCCGTGGTTATCCCGGAGCCGATCATCTCGAAAGCCGAATACAGTGTGTCGAGATATAGATTGAGGTTGCGACTGACCATGCGCGTGACGAACCACAGCTCCAGCGGCATGTCGGGTGATCCGAGCTGAAGCGGGGTCAGTCCGACATGGTGGTGGCCGTTGACGAAGCCCGGCAGTACTACGTCGTTGCCGCCCCCAATCACCTTGGCGCCCCGGTTTCGCCCCTGCAGGGTGTCGAAATCGCCGATCTCGGCGACGATGCCATCCTCGATCAGAACCGCGCCACCCTCCTTTTGCTCGACTGTGTGGCGGTCTTGGGTGCCTGTGATCAGGGTGCGGCTGCGAACGATGCTTGCGGTCACTTTGGGATCTCCGTGAAAAAAGGGGGAAGGAGCGGGCAACCTCAACCACCAAGGGCTTCCTGTTCCGCAAAGGCCCGGTCCACCTCGTCACGCAAAAGCGCGGTCAGATGGCGGCGAAGCGACTCGGCCTCGGGCGAAAATGGGTCTCGAGGGCGCGGCAGGGGGTTGTCCACGATTGTCTTGATTTGGCCCGGGCGCGAGGTGAAGACGACGACGCGGTCCGAAAGAGCCACCGCCTCGTCGATGTGATGAGTCACGAAAATCACCGAGGCCCCACTTTCCCGCCAGATCGTGAGCAGGAAATCCTGCATCTTCTGGCGGGTCTGCACGTCCAGCGCCGCGAAAGGTTCGTCCATCAGCAGCACCTTGGGCCGCATCGCCAGCGCGCGAGCCACCGCCACGCGCTGGCGCATGCCTCCCGACAATTCGTCGGGGCGCTTGTCCATTGCTGCCACAAGGCCTACATTTCGTAACGCCTGCAATGCCGCCGCCCGACGCTCCTTCACTCCGGCGCCGCGGATGGACAGACCGAAGGCCACATTCTCCCACACCGTCAGCCAGGGATAGAGCGAGGATTCCTGAAAGATCAGGCTACGGTCCGAAGACGGCGCAGTCACGGGCGTGCCGAAGGCGTTGATGATACCCTCCGTCGCCTCCTCCAGGCCGGCGATCAAGTAAAGCAAAGTGCTCTTACCGCAGCCCGAGGGGCCTAGCAGCACGACGAACTCCCCTGGCTTCACGTCAAGATTGACGTCCCGAAGAGCCTCATGGGCGCGGGAGGTGCCCGCCGCCCAAGTCTTGCCGACATCGCGACACACAACCGCGTCGCGTCTGGAGAATGCGTTGTCAGATCGCACGGCGTGCTCCTTTCTCCGGGAGCCAGAAGAGGACCCGGCTCTGCAGCAGTCGCAGCGTGTAATCGGTTGCGAAGCCGAGCATGCCGATCAGCGCGATCGTGAAGAACACCAGAGACGGGTTGAAAGTGTTGCGCGCCAGCATGATGATCTGCCCCAGGCCATAGCCAACCCCGGTCGTCTCAGCGACCAGAACCACCATCCAGGCCGCGAACATGTTCAGCCGCAGCACCATCAACATGGGAGGCAGGATCGCCGGGATGATCACCCGCAAGTAAACCTGCCGTTTGGTCGCCCCCATGGTCCGAGCGACCTGAATCATGTTTGCAGGCACGTTGTCGATCTGTGTCACCGTTGCCAGCACCATGTGGAAGAAAAGTGTAATCACGACCATAAAGATCGCCGGCCCATTGCCGATACCGAACAGGAACACAGCCACAGGCAGCCACGCGATGGGAGAGACCGAAGACAGCAAAGTCACCGTTGGCATCGTCAGGCGGTCTAACAGTCGATAATAGCGCGCAAGCACCCCCACCGAAACCGCCAGAACCGAAGCAATGGCCAGTCCGGCGATCACCCGCGCCACGGTGGAAACCACAGTCGTCATGAGCGATTGCATTTCCGAGGGAGCCTCGGTCTGTGCCGACCCTACGGCCCAGCGGCTTGAAGTATTGAAATACTGAAGCTGGTTGGGGATATCCCCAAGAAAGATGTGCGGCGGTGGAAGCAGCCGGGGGTCGGCCCAACCCAAGAGCCAGAACAGCTCCCAGATCAGGGCGAACAGGCTGATCGAGGCGATGCCCCAACCTAGGGACGCCAGTTTCCCGCTCAGCCGCTCGGAGACCTGGAAAACAGGCCGCGAAAGCAGCCTCCGAGAACCGCGCGCGGCTTGATGGGCCTTTGGCTCGGGTTCCGCGCTAGTCATCAGGCCGAGGTCCGCTGCAGCGAGGCAAAAAGCTCGGGGTTCTCTGCGATGACCTCCTCCAGCAGTGTCCAGTCGATGGTGCTGCGACCGGGCCGTTTTGAGATGTAACCCATTTCCATCACGCTATCGACGCGCTCGAGGATAAAATCGGTCTGGCTACGGGCGTCGACCACTGCCGGCTGGTTGGCCATCCCGATCCGCGCGTTCTCAATCGAGGTCTTGAAATAGCGCCCGACGACCATGTCCAGCACCGTCTCGGGATCATTTTCGGCCATGTGCTGGGCCTTCATCATGCCCTTGATCAGCGCCTTCAGAGCCTCAGGCTGTTCATTTATCAGCTCGGTGCGTACAGCCAGAACGCAATCTGTGTAGCTCGGCCCGTACATGTCCACCCCGTCGGTCAACAAATGCGAACCAGGCACATCATTGAGCACGCCCGAGGCGTAGGGCTCGATGGTGCAGAACACGTCGATGCCGCCTGCCTTGAAGATCTCGGCCGCCTCGGCCATGCCTCCCAGATAGCGGACCGTCAGATCGTTGAATGAAATGCCCGCCCGCTTGAGATAATCGTAGGGCATCACTTCCAGCGTATCGAGCTGGAAGGTTCCCAGAACCTTGCCTTTCAACTTCTCGGGTGAGTCTAGACCGGGCTGCGAGACCAGCGCACAGCCCTCAACGCCGCCACCTGCGATGATGGTGAGCGGCACACCGGAATCATGGAGTGCCATGAAGGTCGTGTAGGGGACCAGGCCGATATCTACAGCGCCGGTCCCCATGAAGGTCACCTGATCTGCGAAGGTAGGTGTGTTGACAAAATCAATCGACAGCCCGTCATCAGAGGCCAGCTGTTCGGCATGGGACAGGAACAGGTTAAGATTGCAAAAACCGGTCCCGTGGGTAGACGACAGGCTGTCGCCCGCGGCCAGGGCCTGGCCCCCTGCGGCGCCGGAGACGGCCATCGTCAAAGTCATTCCCCCAGACGCCTTCAGAAAGCTGCGCCGGTTCAGCTGGGGCGCTGCCAGCCGCGCTTCAGCCAGTCCGTCCTGCGTGATCAAGCCATGGTGGTCGCACATGATTTGTTCTCCTGTCTGCGCTCGGGTCCTTGCCGATACGCCGGTTTCAGTTTCGGGCGACAATCGAGCCACCCGTCATGTGCCGTCACAGCCGCCGGGTCCCAGCGCGAAATTCTGCACCCCAACCTGGCTCGTAAACTGCATCAGCCTGATTACGTTAAGTGGTCATTTGGCATGCAATCCAACGATAAATCGCGAAATGGCAGCAGCGCGAAAAAAATGTCAGATTTTAGTCAGGCACACTCATGATTGTTCAAGAAAACACCAGAAAATGAACTAAAATTCATTCTGAGAGGGAATAAGTATACTTAGAGAGGTCAGGTGGACGCGCGAGATCAGCCGAGTCTGCTCGCGCTCGTGCACGATTGACACTTTCCACGAGTCATTTTGCATGCCAAAGTGCAAATCGTCGCCCTTGAGACGCCGGATCGGAGGTCTATTGGAACAGGCATCGTTGAAGCTTCTGCTGCTAAACCCTAATACCACGCGCAGCTTGACGGAACGCATGGCAGAGACCGCGGGGGCGGTTCTGCCCGCGGGGGTCGTGCTCGATACTGCGACCGCGCCGCGCGGCTTCCCCTATATTTCCAATCGGTCCGAGGCCCTTGTGGCCGGCGCCGTCACGCTAGAGATGCTGGCGGCCCGTCCCTGCACGCCCTCTGCCGCCATTGTGGCAGCCTTCGGCGATCCGGGTATCCGGGCCGCACGCGATCTGTTCCCGTTTCCCGTAATCGGGGTGGCGGAAGCCGCCATGCACAGTGCCGCCATGCTGGGAGATCGCTTCGCCATTGTCGCGTTCACTCAGCGAATGCGGGGATGGTATCAAGATTGTGTAGAGGAGGTTGGGCTAGAGCGGCGATTCGCCGGCTTCCGGGCTCCGGCCCAGAGCGACGAACGGCTCGGCACCGTTCAGACGGATCTTCGGGACGCCCTGCTGGAATGCATCGAGGCCTGCCACATCCATGATGGCGCGGATGTGGTGATCACCGCAGGCGCACCGCTTGCGGGTTTCGCGGATATCGCCCGCGGCGCAACCAAGCCAATACTGATTGATCCGGTTGTTGCCGCGGTACATCAGGCGGTAGCAATCGCAGCGCTCAGGAAACCTTACGCGAACGGGCTGGGGGCATGGCACGACCCCAAGACCTCCGAAGGGCTTGATCCGGCCTTGGCGGACCAGTTTGCTGGTAAGGGGTCGGACCGCGTCGCTGACCCGCCCACCCTGTTGCGCCCGGGCGGGCGCTCAGGTCCATGACGGCAGCCATTTTCGAGTCTGCGGTTGCTCTTGCCGCACCCATCCCCTCGCCGATGGACCTGCATGCAGTGATTGTGGGCGGCACCTTCGACCCGCTCCCTTGAAACGTTGTTCTGGTCGCATTGCGCAGACGCGTTGCCGGTGAGGGAGCGATTGTCAACCACGGGCGCAGCGTGGCGACACGGGCTCGGTCGCGCACTTATATGACCACAATTGTCAGCTGGCCTCTACCGATGATCGCGAGCGCCT
>JAWLFM010000144.1:0-6890 GCA_041685565.1 Thioalkalivibrio sp. | reverse complement strand
ATCAATCCCGGCGATCGTGAGCACCGGGTCTCGACCATCCGGAAGGTGACCAGCGGCTCCACGCCGGAGATCGCCGAGCGGGTCGATGCCCTGTACCGGGAGATCATCACGGCAGGAACGCACAAGGCCTCGAGCATCCGCGTGGCAGAGGCCGCCAAGGTCATCGAAAATACCCAGCGCGACGTGAACATCGCCTTGATCAACGAACTGGCGCTGATCTTCAATCGGCTCGATATCGATACCCTCGAGGTGCTGGAGGCGGCTGGCACCAAGTGGAATTTCCTGCCCTTCCGGCCCGGCCTGGTGGGTGGACACTGCATCGGCGTGGATCCGTATTACCTCACCCACAAGGCCCAGCAGATCGGATACCACCCGGAAATGATCCTTGCCGGGCGCCGAATCAACGACGGGATGGGGGCCTATGTAGCAGGGCAACTCGTCAAGGCGATGCTCAAGCGGCGGATCCAGGTGGAAGGCAGCCGGGTCCTGGTCATGGGTCTCACCTTCAAGGAGAACTGCCCCGATCTTCGCAACACGCGTGTGGTCGACATTCTCCATGAGCTTGCCGAATACGATGTGCAGGTCGATGTCTGCGATCCCTGGGCAGCCCCGGAGGGTGCCCGGCACGAGTACGGTGTCGAGCTCACGGAGCATCCAAGCCCGGGAGACTATGACGCGATCGTCCTCGCGGTGGCACACCGCCAGTTCCGTGAAATGGGCGCCGGGGCCATACGGGCCCTGGGAAAGCCCAGCCACGTGCTTTACGACCTTAAGTACCTGCTCGGCGCCGACGAATCTGACCTGAGGCTCTAGGGAAGCGCGGATCAGTCCTTCGGCAGGCTCAGGACGAACGGCATGTACTGGATTCCGTTCGACGACCGGCAAGTGCGTGATTCCGGTCGACGAACGGGAAGAAGGCGATCCTGTTCATGGTGAGCCTGTCGAACCATGAACGGAATGGACCTGTTTCGCCGTTCCTTGGGGCCAAAACACGGAGCGCCATGTTCCGTAGCTGGCCGACTTCCCGCATGGCCACCCGTGAGTGGACCATGCGGGAAGCGGATTACTGTTCCGGCCGGATGGGGAAATCGATCTCTGCGTCGGCACGCAATTCCTCCATGAAGGCGCGTAGCGCGCGCGCCTGGAGGATCTCCTCGATCTGAGGACGCACTTCGGCCAGTGGCGGTGGGGCGGTCTCGCGGGTGTCCTCCAGCAGGATTACGTGCCAGCCGAACCGGCTCTGTACCGGTTCGCGGGTGTACTCACCGGGCTCCAGTGCCTCGACCGCCTCGGTGAAGGCGGGGATCATCTGGCCGGGCGGGAACCAGCCGAGATCCCCCCCCTCCTGTGCAGAGGCGTCCAGCGAGTGCTCCGCGGCGAGGTCGGCGAAGCCGGCGCCGTCCGCGAGCGAGGCGATCAGTTCCCTGGCCTTTGCTTCCTCGTCGACCAGGATGTGCCGGGCCCGGTACTCGATCGCACTGAGGGCAGCCACCTGAGCGTCGTACTCCGCCTGGATCTCTGCCTCCGAGAAGGTCATCTCGCGGGCCCTGCGTTCGATCACCTCTGAGGCCAGCAGGCTGATTTCCATGTTGCGCAGGATCATTTGGATTTCCATGTCCTGATCAATGCCCTGGGCAATGGCCTCCTGGCGCAACAACTCCAGGTTGATCAGTTCCTCCAGTACACCCTCGGATGGCTCCGGCTCGGGACTGCCCTCGAGCCCGGTGTACGCGAAGACGTCGGCGCGGGTGATGGGCATGCCATTGATCACCACGAGTGTCTCGGCGTCGGGCGCGACGGCCTCCTGCAGCGTGTCAGGGCGTTCACATCCGCTGAGCAGAACGAGCGCGGCGGCGAGGAGGGGGGCGGCGAATCGGATATCCATGCGAGGCTCCGGTGTGGGGGCAGCGGCGGTACGGCGGTTTGAGCAGGCTCCTGCCGGTGCCGACTCAGGCGTCCATCATGGCAGAACGCGCTTGAAGGGACGAACCGTGACCTCGCTGAATACCCCCGTCGTGGCGTAGGGGTCGGCATCCGCCCAGTCTCTGGCTTCTTCCAGCGAAGGGAATTCCGCAACGATCAGGCTGCCGGTGAAGCCGGACGAGCCAGGATCGGGGCTGTCGACGGCAGGCATGGGGCCGGCGAGCAGCAGACGGCCGGCATCGCGAAGGGCCTCCAGGCGCGCGAGGTGTTCGGGCCGGGCGGCAAGACGCCGATCCAGACTGTCTGGCACGTCCTGGCCGAGAATCATGTAAAGCATGAAGGGTTCCCTGGATTGGGGTGCAACTGGAGCGAGTATACATCGCGGTGCGCAGGCGGTCCGTCTGGTCGGGCCAGGGATCCGGTGTCATGCCAGGACATCAGTGGGTTGCAGTCACCCAGGCAGCCTGGGAAATGGCGATCGGCCCAAGCTGCTCCCCGGTGCCTGCTGGTATGATAGGGGGCTGACCAAACCCACGGCTTCAGTCATGAACGTCCTAAGCGTCCACCCCGAAAACCCGCAGCCGCGCCTGATGCAACAGGCAGTGGCGCGGCTAGAGCAGGGCGCTGTGATCGTGCTGCCTACCGATGCCTGCTACGCATTGGCCTGCAGGATTGGGGATAAGGCAGGTGCCGAGCGCATTCGACGGCTGCGGCAGGTCGATGAAGACCACCACCTCACCCTGCTTTGCCGGGATCTCTCCGAACTGGGTCTGTACGCCAAGGTGGACAACACCGCCTTCCGTCTGATGAAGACGCTGACGCCGGGACCCTACACGTTCATCCTTCCCGCCACGCGTGAGGTGCCGCGGAGACTGCAGCACCCCAAACGCCGGACGGTGGGGCTGCGTGTGCCGGACAGTCGGGTGGTGCAGGCGTTGTTGACGGAATTGGGGGAACCCCTGATGTCCGCCACCCTGCAACTCCCGGGCGACCCGCATCCCCTCAGCGAACCCTGGGAGATCGAGGAACGGCTCGGCCGGCAGGTGGATGGGATCGTCGACAGCGGCGCGGGGACGCTGGAGGCGACGACGGTGATCGATCTCACCGGGCCGGTACCCGAGGTGGTACGTCACGGACTGGGCCCGGTGAATTTCCTCGACTGAGCAGACACGTTTACTCTTTACGCCTTGCGGGATCCGCCGGGCACCGATTGGGCTTCCGCATCCGCGTGCATGAAGCGGCGCTGAACCATTCGATTCCGTTGCCGAGTCGGCTTGCGCGGCACCAGCGGAACCACCCCGGGCGCTCGTCATGAGCGTGTCGAGAGACCCGTTCAGTGGCTCCATGGCGACGGACGGGGACTGTCCAGGAGATTGCAGTGCGAAAGATACTGATCCTGTGCCTGTTGCTTGCGTTGGCCGCACTAGCGTGGCCGGTGTACGTGGGCGTGCAGGTGGAAAAGGCCCTGCGCGAGGCCCGTACTGGCCATCTCGGTGATGTGCGTTTCCATCACTCTGTCGAGGGGTATGAGCGCGAGCGCTACCGGGCGCGGGCCACGACCGTGCTCCACATCGTGGGGAATGGCATGGACCTCCAGGTGCACCTGGAGCACAGGATCCGACATCGTTTGCTGGGTGCCGCAGTCGATACACGTGTCGCTCCCCGACAGGATGCAGCCGATCTTCCCCCGCACTGGCACGCCGCCCTGACGCAGGCTCAGCCACGCGCGGACAGCTGGCTGGGGCTAGGCGGTGGGGTGAGTTCAAGACTGGCGACCCGCCCGGTACAGGTTGCCTGGATCGAGGAGGGCGCGGAGAACGAACAGCCGTTCTTGCTGGAAGTTGCGGCCGGGCAGGGTGGGCTGGCCCTCTCATCCGAACGCGTCGTGTTGAGCTTCGATACCGATACCCTGCGCCTGAACCTGGGTGGAGCCGGTCTCCATCTGGACGAGTTTCACTACGGATTGCTGTTGCATCCGGCACCGGAAGAATCCTATGGTCGCCTGCCGGACTATGATCTCGGTCTCGGGGCGGCCCGTCTGAGTCTTCAGCAGTATGGGCAGGAGCTGTTGGGCGCCGACTCGCTACAGATGAGCGCATGGCAGAACTCGACCGTCACCGAGCTGGATAGCCTCCTCAGAGTGCGCGCCAAGGAGGTCCGCAGCGCGGATGTCGAGTTGGAGGGCCTGGACCTGCACCTGAATGCCCTTCGCTGGCACCGGCCCACGGTGATGGATTTTATCGAGGCGCGACAAGACATGGCTTCGATGCAACTGGACCCCCAGGCGAGGGCAGGACTGATCCTGGGGATGGTCCTGGACGCTCTGCAGCAGATGAGTCCCCACGATCCACGGGTTCAGGGTGGCATCAGCGTGAACAGTGACCCGACCAAGCGGCTGCGGGCACATCTGGACCTCGGTCTGCAGGGCGATGCCGGCCGTATTACCACGCGGCCACTGGAGGCCCTGGATCTGGATCTGGATGTGGAGATCGGCATGGCGTTGTTCGAGGAACTGGAGACCCTCGCCAGCGATCCAGAGGCCCTGCGCACCTGGCTCGAACTCGGGATCAGCGATGGGTGGATCGAGGTCGGTGATGGCCAACTGAACAGTCGGCTGCGTCTGGAAGAGGGACGATTGCTGATCAACGACAGGGATCAGACGATCCTGCTGCTTGGGCTGGTATTCGCCCTCGGGCAGGGCATGTTCTAATGTCGGGTTATTCATGAATCACACAGGATCTTTTTCGTGAGCAGCAATCAGGGAACGAACCGCCGGGTGCTTTCCGGCATGCGGCCGACCGGGCGCCTGCATCTTGGGCATTACCATGGGGTCTTGAAGAACTGGCTTGAACTTCAGCACAGCTACGAGTGCTTCTTCTTCGTGGCCGACTGGCATGCCCTGACCACGCACTACGAATCTTCCGGGGACCTCGGTCAGCACGTGACCGACATGGTGATCGACTGGCTTGCCGCCGGCGTCAGCCCGAGTGCCGCGACCCTGTTCGTGCAGTCGCGCGTCCCCGAGCACGCGGAACTCCACCTGCTGCTGTCGATGTTCACCCCCCTGGGATGGCTGGAGCGGGTACCCAGCTACAAGGACCAGCAGGAACAGTTGCGTGAGCGCGATCTCGCAACCTACGGCTTCCTTGGCTATCCGGTGCTGCAAAGCGCCGACATCCTCGCCTACCGCGCCGGACTGGTCCCGGTGGGGGAGGACCAGGTGGCCCACCTGGAGGTCACCCGCGAGATTGCGCGCCGCTTCAACCATCTGTACGGACGCGAACCCGGTTTCGCCGAAAAGGCCGAGGTGGCGATCGACAAGATGGGCAAGAAGATCGCGAAGCGTTATCGGGAGCTGCGCCGGCGCTTCCAGGAGCAGGGCGAGGAAGAGGCCCTGGACGTGGGTCGAGCGCTGCTGGAGGGACAGCAGAACATCTCCCTCGGCGATCGGGAGCGGCTTTTCGGGTACCTGGAGGGTGGCGGCAGAATCATCCTGCCGGAACCGCAGGCCATGCTCACACCGACCGCGAAGATGCCGGGTCTGGATGGGCGCAAGATGTCCAAGAGTTACCACAACGCGATCAGCCTGCGCGCCGACCCGGCGGAGGTCGAGGCCCAGATCCGGACCATGCCGACCGATCCGGCCCGGGTGCGACGAACGGACCCCGGGGATCCGGACAAGTGTCCGGTCTGGGCGTTGCACCAGGTCTACACGGCGGAATCCACGCGCGAGGAACTGGCTGCGGGGTGCCGTTCAGCGGGCATCGGTTGCGTCGACTGCAAGCGCCCCCTGATTCAGGCGGTTCTGGCGGAACTGGCCCCGATCCAGGAGCGGGCCCGTGAATACGCCTCCGATCCGGCCTTGGTGAAGAACATCGTCAACGAAGGCTCGGACGCCGCCCGGGAGGAGGCCAGGGAGACCCTCGAGGAGGTGCGTCGCGCCATGGGCCTGGATTATCTGCGCTGATGGCCTGTCCATATCCGGGGAAGGGAGTCAGGTTGTGACCGAGGTGGAGGTCGAGGAACTCGAGCCCTCGGTGGAGGCCGACTGGTCGTGCCGGGTGAACGGCAATCCATTGGGGGACATGCCGGCAGATCTGTATATTCCGCCCGATGCGCTGGAGGTCTTTCTCGAATCCTTCGAGGGTCCGCTGGATCTTCTGCTGTATCTGATCCGTCGTCAGAACCTGGACATCCTTGCCATCCCCATTGCCGAGATCACACGCCAGTACATGGCCTATATCGAAGTGATGCAGGCGTTGCGTCTGGAACTCGCCGGGGAATACCTTGTGATGGCCGCGCTGTTGGCGGAAATCAAGTCACGCATGCTGCTACCGCGCCCCGCCGGCTCCGCGGAGGATGACGAGGAAGATCCGCGCCTGGCGCTGATTCGGCAACTGCAGGAGTACGAACGCTTCAAGGCGGCGGCCGAGCGGATCGACGACATGCCGCGCCTGGAACGGGATGTCTTTCATGCGCACGCGTCGCGTGATGCCCTGGCCGGTCCGCCGCCGCCCGCGCCCGCGCTGGAGGATCTGATCGACGCGCTGGTGGGCGTGCTGCGCCGTGCCAGTTTGAGTGCACACCATCAGATCAGCGCCGAGGCACTCTCCGTGCGCGAGAGAATGACGCGCATCCTGGAGACGCTGGAGCACGAGGATTTCGTCGATTTCGTAAGCCTCCTCGTGGTCAGCGAAGGGCGGCCCGGAGTCGTGGTGGCCTTTCTGGCGGTGCTGGAACTGAGCAAGGGAGGGTTGCTGGAGTGGGGGCAGGGCGAGGCCTTCGGTCCCATCCAGGTGCGGCGGCGCACCGCGACCGGAGGCGACCCATGACGGACAGGGCGTCGATGCCGGTGGCACCGGACGTGGCGGAGCTGGAACTGGCCCTGGAGGCCGTCCTGTTCGCTGCATCGGAGCCGGTCCCGGTCAAGGATCTGCTCGCGGCCTGCAGTACCGTGGATGCCGGTG
>JAWLFM010000143.1:0-6976 GCA_041685565.1 Thioalkalivibrio sp. | reverse complement strand
GGAAATCCAGCGCTGGGTTGTCGGGGTCCAGGCGGCCGTTCTGGATGCCGGCGACCTCCGGCGCCTCCTCCAGGGCGCCGACCAGGGCATCGCTGGCCGTGGCCCGATCGCGCGCCTCGCCCCCGGCGATCGCCAGCAGCAGCATGCGTCCGGCCGGGCCGGCCCCGGGATCCAGCACGATGCCGTCGGCGCTGACCGGGTCCGGGGCAAAGCCCTGCAGGTCGGTCACCAGTTCGCCGCGCAGAGCCAGCGTGAGCGCGGCCAGCGTGAGCGCGGCCAGCCACAGGCTCAGGGCGATGCGGGGCGGGCACATCAATCAGTGTTTCCCTAGTCCGCGTACTGCGGCGGCTCGAAGCGCATGTGGCTTTGGTGTCCGCCGGCCTCGACCGTGATCAGTTCGCGCAGTTCGTCGCCGGCGCCGGTCAGGGTCAGTTCGGGGACCATGCGGCGCAGGGCGCGGTCCCGTGGGACGAGCTCCAGGGTCCAGGCCTCCATGTCGCCCGTCACCTCGATCTCGAAATCGGCCTCCAGACGCTCGCGGTCGCCGTTCAGCAGGGCGCGGAACAGCCCGGTCAGGGTGGCCAGGGCGGGCTGTTCGTTCAGGTCGATCTCGCGGCTGGAGCCACGCCGTTCCAGGGTGAGGGTGTCGCCCTCGATATGCACAGTCTCGCCGCGCGGGCCGTCGACCTGGCGGGTCAGGGTGTCGGGCGGGTCGAAGGCCAGCGAGCCCGAGCGGGTTTCCGGAAACTCCAGCATCGGATCGTCGCGGCGTTCCTCGAACGCGAGGATCGCTGCCCGCTCGGTGGTCAGGGCTTCCAGCAATGCGCCCAGGGTGTCGTTGGCCAGGGGCGATACAGGGGCGAGAAGACCCAGGGCCAGGATCAGCGTGATGCCGGACTGGCGGATACGCGGGCCAAAGCCGTGGCCTCGCCTATTTGGATGCATCGTCCCAGAAGTCATAGAAATTGAACCAGTTGTAGGGGGCCTCGCGCACGCGCGCCTCGAGGCGATCGGCATAGCGCTGTACCCACTGGGCCAGGATCTCGTCACGCTGCCCGCGCGGGGCGTCGAGGGTCTCGGCGAAGGGTTCGAAGACGATATCGTAGCGGTTGCCGCCGCGATAGAGCCCGAAGCACAGGATCACCGGGACCTTGAGTACCGCGGCCAGCAGCAACGGTCCCTGCGGGAACAGCGCGGTGTCGCCGAGGAAGTTGCAGGCGACCATCTTGTCGCTCTCGGCGACGCGGTCGCCCAGGGTGGCGATCAGTTCCCCGCGATCCAGGCACTCGCGGGCCTGGATCAGGGTCTCGGTGCGCCCCAGCGGGATCACCGACGCGGCCACCTCGGGATTCAGCGCCTCCAGGACCTGGGTGATGCTCTGATTGTGGTCGCTGTACATCAGGACCCGCACCGGGAAGTCGTACTTGCCCACCGCCAGGGCGCGCAGGGCCTCGAAGCTGCCGAGGTGCGCGCCCAGCAGGATCGCGCCGCGGCCGCTGTCCACGTGTTCGAGGAAGGTCTCGCGGTTGTGGACCCGGATATCGAGGCAGGCATCCTGCCCGGCGAGCAGGAAGACCCGGTCGAGGATCACCGCGGCGAAGCTGTGCAGGTGGCGCGCCAGGTCCACCAGCCGCGGCTCGCGCTCCAGCGCCCGGCGCAGGTAATTGCGACTGTGCCGCCGCGACTGCGGCGCGAACAGCAGGAAATACGCGGTAATCGGGTACAGCAGCGCGCGGCTGGCCCGGCGCCCGAGATTGAGGGCCACCCACAGGATGATGCGCAGGGCCAGCGGCGAGCCCCGTTCCACCTGCTGGAACCAGGCGCGGCTCATGGATCCGGGGTGTCGTGGAGCGTGACCAGCTGGCCGGAACAGAAGGTGACCGGTGGCTCGCCCTCGGCGGCCACGACGCGAAACCCCTGCCGCCCGCCACGAGCGGGCGGGTCGATCTCGATGCGAAACGCGGCCTCCGGTGTCAGCGGCGCGAGGAACTTGACCTGCGGGAGGGCCGCGACCGGTCCGAGACCGTGGGCCCGCGCGACCGCTGCCACCTGATCGAGGATTACCACGCCGGGGACCACCGGGTGGCCGGGAAAATGCCCGGGCAGGGACGGGTGCTCGGCCCCGATCCGGCGGATGGTGGACTGAATGGCCGGCTGCTGCATGGGGCGTCGCGCCGTCAGGCGCACTGGCCGTGGTGGGCCAGCAGATCCAGCAGGACCTGGCGCGGCAGCTTGCCGGTGGCCGAGCGCGGCAGGTGGTCAACCCGCACCAGTGGGCGCGGCAGGAACAGCGGGTCCATGCAGTCGGCCAGTGCCGCCTGGATCTCGGCCTCGCTGCGTTCCGGGGCGACCACCAGGGCCGCCAGGCGGGTGACGCCGTGCGTGTCCGATTCGGGATCCGGCGGGATAAAGACACCGTCGAGCACCCCGGGGATGGCATTCAGACGCCGGTTCAGATCGGCCAGCGAGGCGCGCTTGCCGGCGATATTCAGTTGATCGGCGAGACGGCCCTCCATGCGGAAACGGCGCGAGTCCTGTACCTCGATATGGTCCGGAAGCGGCACCGGCTCGGGGTGTTGCGGGCCCCGGACCCACGCGCGCCCGGTGTCTCCGGGATGGATCTCCACCCCGGGATAGGTGGTCCAGTGGGAATCGCGGGTCGTGCGGCGCGTGGCGATGGCCCCCGCCTCGGTGCAGCCGTAGATCTCGTCGAGGGGGCAGCCGAAGACCCGCTCCCCCCGGGCGGCGGTATCCGGGGACAGTGGCGCGGTGGCGCAGAGGATGCGGGTCGGCGACGGCCATTCGAGACCGGCGCGCAGGCAGGCCTTCAGGTGGAAGGGCGTGGTCACCAGTACCGCCGGGGCGCTGTCGGCCAGCGCCGTGCGTACGTCCTCGGGGTAGAACGGGCGCCCGGCCAGCAGCGTTGTGGGCCCCAGCAGGGCATACAGCACGGTCGATTCCAGGCCGTACATATGCTGTGGCGGTACCGTGCCGACCAGGGTAGGGCCGGGATTGCCCGCCAGGTCGAGGGCCTCCAGGGCCTGGGCGGTGACCGCATGCAGGGCCGCCCAGCTGCGGGCGTGCGCCGTGGGCGTGCCGGTACTGCCGGAGGAGAACGCCAGGACGGCGGTCTGCCCGCCAGGGATCGCGGGCACGGGGCCCACGGCCTCGCCCGCCTCGCCGCGGGCGGCGACGCGCAGGACCGGGATGGCGATCTCGGCGTCCGGACCGTCGACCAGGGCGATGGCATCCGGGTACTGGCTGGCGATCTCGGCCAACGTGGTGCGCCCGCGATTTGGAGGCAGCAGGTTGATCTGACCGCGTAGCAGGATCGCGGCAAAGGCCACGACGAAATGGTAGCGGTCCTGGCACAGATTGAAGGCCGCGCGGGCCGGCGGCAGCTGCGCGGCCAGCGCCTGTACGTCGGCGAGGAACGCCGCGCGCGAGATCCAGCGATCCCCGATCCGGGCCAGCGGTTCCGGGGCTTCGGCGATCAGCGGTCGCATGTCCGTTGTCGGGTCCGTCACGGGTGCCTCAGCATCCGGTGGTGATCGACCCGCGCGAGCTCGACCAGGTAGGCCAGGAAACCGCTGCGCGGCTCGTCGCGCAGCAGCCAGAGGCGCAGCGGATACTCCAGCAGGAACAGGCTGGCCAGCAGCAGGTAGTTGATTCCGTTGGCGAACAGCGCCCAGGTCGTCGCGGAGGCGAACAGCGCCAGCCAGGCGGAGACCAGGGCGAGGGCGCCGCACAGCAGCGCCCAGGTAATGGTGAGATTGCGCGTGTAGCGATGCACCGCAGGGGTGTCGGAGGCGCCCATGGCCAGGGCGTAGCGGGTGATCAGCGGCGTGGAGCCGGGGCGCAGCGAGCGCGCGAACAGCCACGCCAGCAGCCCCATGATCAGGACCGGTATGGCGTACAGCAGCCAGGTTCCGGCGCCAAGGGTCAGTAACAGCGCGACGGCGGCGGCCTGCGCCAGGACCAGTGCGGCCCGCCCGGCGGGCCCCAGGGCCCCCCAGCTTGCCACCAGGATCAGCACGGCCAGGATCGCCAGCGGCAGCAAGGGGATCTCGAAGGCCACGCCGAGCACGACCGCGACCGGATAGCAAAGGGCCACGCTGGCGGCGAGCGGGGTGTTCACGACGCGGCTCGGTTCGCCTCGATGTGGGCGCTCAGGGCGCGCAGGGATGCAAAGATCTGGCGGTTGTTTTCGTCGTCGGAACGGATCTGAACGCCGTAGGCGCGCGAGATCGCCAAGGCCAGTTCCAGGGCGTCGATGGAGTCCAGACCCAGCCCGTCGCGGAACAGGGCGTCTTCCGGCTCGATCTCCCCCGCCGTCACGTCCTCCAGATTGAGGCTGTCGACGATCAGTTGGGCGACTTCCTGTTCGAACGCTGTTTGCGATGCCACGTGTTCCCCCGGAGTGTCGTGATGTGCGGTTTTGTGATCGCCCGCGAACTTCCACTTCGCCCGGCGGTCACCCTGCTGGGCGCCGATGATACCCACACCTTGGGGGTCGTGGTACCCTCGCGACCGGTTCGGGTCGCCGTTTTGGGCGCCCGGACGGCCAGTGGAGACAGCATTTGAGACAAGCGGTAGAGAACGCGGGAACGGACGGTCGCTGTCAGGTACTGGTGATTGGCGGCGGTCCGGCCGGTTCCACCGTTGCCTCCCGGCTGGCGCAGAAGGGCCGTGACGTGGTGCTGCTGGAGAAGGCCCGGCATCCGCGCTTCCACATCGGCGAGTCCCTGCTGCCGATGAACATGCCGCTGTTCGAGGAGCTCGGCATTGCCGAGGCGGTGCAGACCATCGGCATCCCCAAGCACGGGGCCGAATTCACCATCCCCGAGGCGCCCGATGCGCCGCGCACCTACTACTTCGAACGCGCCCTGAACGACGATACTCCCGCCTCGGCCTACGAGGTGCGGCGTTCGGAGTTCGACCACCTGCTGCTGGAGAACAGCGCGCGCCTGGGGGTCCGGGTGCTGGAGGAGGTGACGGTCTCCGATGTGGCCCTGGCCGACCCGGCGAGCGGCGGTACCCAGCAGGTGACCGCACGCGACGCGGCCGGGAATACGCTGGAGTTCGAGGCCGACTTCGTGGTCGATGCCTCCGGGCGCGACACCTTCCTGGCGCGCCGCCTCGACCTGAAGGCGCGCAACGCGGAGCACAACAGCGCGGCCATTTTCGGCCACTTCAATAACGTGCCGAGGCGTCCCGGGCGCGATGCCGGCAACATCAGCATCTACTGGTTCCAGCACGGGTGGATCTGGATGATCCCGCTGCGTGACGGGGCGATGAGCGTCGGGGCGGTCTGCTTCCCCGAGTACCTGAAGACCCGCCGGACCAAGCCCGAGGCCTTCCTGTGGGAGACGCTCAAGCTGTGCCCGCCCGCCTTCGAGCGCATGCAGGGGGCGGAGCTGGCGGGCCCGGTCAATGCCACCGGCAACTTCTCCTATCGCTCCAGTCGCGCCCACGGTCCGGGCTACCTGCTGGTGGGCGATGCCTTCACCTTTGTCGATCCGGTGTTCTCCAGCGGGGTTTACATCGCCATGTCGGGGGGCTTCCGCGCCGCCGACGCCGTGGACCGCTGCCTGGAGCACCCGGCGCGTGCCGGGCGCTACCTGCGCGCCTTCGAGCGCGACGTGCGCCGTGGCGTGCGCCGCTTCTCCTGGCTGATCTACCGCTTCAACAGCCCGGTGATGCGCAAGCTGTTCATGGGGCCGCGCAACACCCTGGGCATGGAGCAGGCGGTGATCTCCCTGCTGGCCGGCGATGTCTATCGCAACACCCGGGTGCAGTGGTCACTGCGCGCCTTCAAGGCCGTGTACTACACCCAGATGGCGCTGAACCTGCCCCGCGCCCTGCATTTCTGGTCCCGCCGCCGACGCAATGCCCGCCTGCACTTCACCGGCGGCACCACCCCGGAAGACGAGGCCTGACTCGGCCGCCATGGGTGCGACGCGGGTGGGACTTCGGCGCATCGGCCCGGACGGCCTGGCCACCTTCGCGCTTTCCAACCTGCTGATCCTGGCGACTGGCGGCCTGTCCTGGCTGCTGCTGTGGACCCATGCCCTGCGCTGGTCGCGACGGCTTCGCTGTCCCGGAAGGGGCCGGTGCATCCTGGTGCTGGGGCAGCAACTGGAGGCCGGAGTGCCGGGCCCGGGGTACCGCCTGCGCCTGTTGCGCGCGGTGCGGCTGGCGCGGCGCAACCCCGAGGCCCGGATTCTCGTGCTGGGCGGGCAGACGTCCCCGGAGGGTCCGACCGAGGCCGCCGCAGGTGCTGCATTTCTGCGCCGCCGCGGCATTGCCTCCGAGCGCATCCAGACGGAGGATGCCTCCCGACACACCCTGGAGAACCTGCGCAACGCCCGTGACCTGCTGGCGCGGGGGCCGCATGACGACGAGCCGCTGGTGCTGATCACCAGCCGTTTTCATCTCGCCCGGTCGGCGGCGATGGCACGTGGCATGGGGTTGCACGTCTGCCCCTGTCCGGCCGAGCTGGACTCGCGTGTGTCCGCGGCCCGGCTGGCACGGGAGGCCTGGATGCTGCACTGGTATCACGTGGGTCGCGGCTTCGCCCGCCTCATCCGCCACCGCGGCATGCTCGAACGCATCAGCTGAGTTGTTCACCACGAAGCCCACGAAGGCACGAAGACGGTCAGGGGCGAAAAACCTTTTTCACCACGGAGCACACAGAGGACACGGAGAAAGGACGGTTCGGGCCACAAATTCGCGGGGGGTATTGTCACACGTCAGAACGGGGCTGAATCCTGCGGCTCTCATCCACCTCGCGGGTGGCTTTCGATTTTCTCCGTGAACGCCGTGTCCTCTGTGGTAATCAGCCTTTGACCTTGCCCTTCCTTCGTGCCTTCGTGGGCTTCGTGGTGAATGCAGGCCCTTACATCGCGCGGATGCGTTCGCGCTGGGCGGCGAGCTGGTCGCGGGTGGCCTGCATCTCGGCGACGCGGTCGCGTTC
>JAWLFM010000142.1:0-6992 GCA_041685565.1 Thioalkalivibrio sp. | reverse complement strand
CCTCACACCAACCGGACGGATGCCTTGGGCAGTTCCCGTGCGAACCGGACCCAAATGCCGTGGGGGCATTCGCGCGCAACCATGGCGTGGGTCCGGTAACCGCCATCCACGGCGTCCGGCTGCGGGAAGATGACCTCCAGCAGACGGTCCCAGACCGGCCCGGTGTATTCCAGGAAGCCCCCTTTGCGGCAGAGCCTGCGGGCCTGGACCTGTATGCGGCGGCCATCTCCCAGTATCAGCCACACGTTGGTGCCAACTGAACCGCTCTCAACGCCATGATCCTGCATCGCTGTCCCCCTTGCCGGATGCCGCGCTCCCGAACGAAGTGAATGGAGGGATCTACAACTTCAGATATTAAGGATACAACCTGAAGGCGCTGTGCTGAAGTCCGTCGACTACCTAGGGGACATTACCCAATCATTGAACCTGCATGGCTCACGGGACCTGTTTGAAGCAGGCCGCATCGCGGGCAGGGAACACCGGATGAGAACCGGGCGTTCGACGGGGAGGGGGCGATGCCGGCAATGGTGGCGCCGCTGTGCCCGGTACCGATGGCCGTCAGCCCCGCGGCGCCGATTGCAACAGCCCCTCGAGCCGTTCCACCTCAGCCTGTGCGTTCACCAGTTCGGTTACGTCGTATTGCACGCCGAGATAGTAGATCAGGCGGCCCGACGCATCGCGCAGGGGCTGGATGGACAGGCGATTGTGGAATAAGGTCCCGTCTTTGCGATAATTGCGCAGGGTCACCTCCACGGGACGGTGCTGGCGGACTGCGGCACGGATCTCCTCGAGTGCGGGCTGGTCCCGATCCTTCCCCTGGAGAAAGCGACAGTTGTGGCCCAGGATTTCGTCGCGACTGTAGCCCGTCATCCGTTCAAAGACGGAGTTGGCGTATACGATGGGATTGTCCGGCATATCGGGATCGGAGAGTGTCACTCCGTTTACGCAGGTATCCAGGATCTGGGTCAGCACGTGCGGGATGATTCCGGTGTCTTTCTCGGCGGTAAACAGCATGGGTCGCTCCGGTGGAGAGTGCGCTCAGGAGGTGGTTGCTTCAGACGATCCCTGGCCGAGTTCCCTTTCGGCCAGGCCCTTCAGGTTGCGCACGACGCGTTCCGTCCCATCCTGAACGGCAAATCGAATGAGCTTCTCGAACGGGCGCAGGGCCAGACTGAGACGGGCCAGTTCGAAGCTGAAGGTCAGCTGCGTATGCGGTCCCTGCGGCTCGAAGCGATAGTCGATCACGAACGGATCCCGAATCCCCTTGAAGCAGACGCGCCGTTGGGGATCCAGCGCGATGACCCGGAAATCGGTTTCGGTGCGGCGTCCCTGATCGACCCTGACCTGATGGGCCGTCCAACCCAGATCCAGCGGCCCGTCGGTCAGGGGACGCAGGCGCTGGACCTCGGGAGACCACCGTGGATAGTTGCGGACGAAATCGTCCACCACGAAACCATAGACATCCGGCAGTGGACAGCGGATCAGGGTTCTGGATTGTGCCTTTACCATCGTTCAAGCGGTTCCCTTGGAAACGGTTCGCGGGGAAAAGCGCAACGGGGGCGGGGATGGGCGGCAACACTACGATCGACGGCATTCGGTGCCCATCCTCTCCGCTTGAAGGATAGCAGGATCACCCGGGGCGCGATGTCGCCCGGGGGGGCAGGCTGGAATGTCCGGGGCAACGGGAATTGCTGGGTGGGTCTGGCCGGTTGCCATTGCTGGTCGGCCAGCAGGCCCTGCCACAGGCGCGGAACGGTCCGTCGACATCGGTGGCAGGACCCCGCTCGCGGGACACTGTTCGGGCGTATCGGTGTCATTCCTTAAACCAGATCGGGCCGCGCCAGTTGGAATTGCCGCCGAAGGCCTCCGTCTCGGATGCGCCCGGCTCGTAGCGCACGGAAATCGGTTCGCTGGTGCAGTGAAAGACCTAGAGCCGCTCCAGGTGAGCTCCTGAGAGCGAACGCACTCCGAAGTCCGACAGGAACTCGCCCTCATCGAGCATGCGCGTGAGCAGTCGTTTCATCCGGTGACCGCGCAGCAGGGAGAGCAGGCGCCGGAGCGATAGTGCGACATCCGCAAAGAGCCGGTCTTGCTGCCTATGCCGGACACCGCAAGGCGTGTGGCCCCGCGGCCTACTGGAAATCGGTGAGGGAAGCGTGCCGGAAAGGGATTCGCCGCCGAGCCACCGCACCATGCTCGCTGACCACGCGTGCGCAAGCCGCCTGAGCGGACTACACAGTGGCGACGCCAAAGACGGAAACGAAAAAGGCCACCCGGTAAGGTGGCCTAAGTCGTTGTTTTCTGGCTCCCCGGGACGGACTCGAACCGCCGACCTAGTGATTAACAGTCACCCGCTCTACCGACTGAGCTACCGGGGAATACGAAGCCGCGAATCGTAAAGAGCCGGGCTCCGGTAGTCAAGCGCCGCGGGCGAAGCGACCGATGCGTTCGATGGCCTGGTCGAGCATGTCCATGCTGGTCGCGAAGGAGATGCGCACGTGGCCTTCGGTGCCGAAGGCACTGCCGGGAACCAGGGCGACGCCAACCTCGTCCAGGAGACGGCGGGAGTATTCGAGGTCGTTGGGAATGCCGCGTGCCTCCATGGCACCGGTGACCCGCGGGAAGCAGTAGAAGGTCCCGTCGGGCATCAGGCAGTCCACGCCCGGGATGGCATTCAGCCCATCGACCACATGGCGGGCCCGCTGCTCGAAGGCCGCGCACATGTCGCGTACGCACTGTTGATCGCCCGTGAGGGCGACGACCGCGGCGGCCTGGGCGATACTGGTCGGGTTCGAGGTGCTCTGGGACTGCACGTTCTTCATTGCCCCGATCAGCCTGGCCGGGCCGCCGGCATACCCGATGCGCCAGCCGGTCATTGCGTAGGCCTTGGAGACGCCGTTCAGCACCACGGTACGCGGTGCCAGGTCGGGCGCCACGTTCAGGATATTCACGAACCGGGCGCCCGCGAAGAGGATGTGCTCGTACATGTCGTCGGTCGCGATGATGATCTGCGGGTGTTCGCGCAGCACCTCGGCCAGGGCAGTCAGTTCCTCGGCACTGTAGGCCGCGCCGGTGGGGTTTGACGGGCTGTTCAGGAAGATCAGGCGCGATCGCGGGGTGATCGCGGCGCGCAACTGGTCGGCATTGATCCTGAAGCCGCTCTCCTGGGACGCGGCAATGATCACCGGTGTCGCGTCGGCAAGCAGGGCGATGTCCGGGTAGGAAACCCAGTAAGGCGCCGGGATCAGGACCTCGTCCCCGGGATTGAGCAGCGCGAGACAGAGATTGAAGATGCTCTGCTTGCCGCCGGACGAAACCAGGATCTCGTTCGGCTTGTAGCTGAAACCGTTGTCCTGCTCGAATTTCTGGATGACGGCGTTCTTGAGGGCCGCGGTTCCATCGACCGCCGTGTACTTGGTTTCGCCGCGGGCAAGGGCATCGATGGCACCTTGCTTGATATGCTCCGGGGTATCGAAGTCAGGCTCCCCGGCACCGAGGCCGACGATGTCGCGGCCCTCGGCCTTGAGTTGGTTGGCCAGTGCGCTGACGGCCAGGGTAGGGGAGGGCTTGATGCGCTGAACGCGTTGGGAAAGCTGGATGTCCAAGACGGGCCTCGGGCGAGCACGGGGAAATGGAGGGCGGCCATGGCCGCTTCGAGGATCAAATGATACTGAAATCCCACGAACAAGATAAGGCCGAGGCCGGCAAAAGGCTGGAGGTCGTGTCCAGTTACCGCCCGGCCGGTGACCAGCCGGAAGCGATTCGCGCGCTGGTCGAGGGGCTCGAGGCCGGACTGGCGCACCAGGTGCTGCTCGGGGTCACCGGTTCCGGCAAGACCTTCACCATCGCCAATGTCATCGAAAAACTGCAGCGGCCGACCATCATCCTGGCCCCGAACAAGACCTTGGCCGCGCAGCTCTATGGCGAGATGAAGGACTTCTTCCCGCACAACTCAGTGGAATACTTCGTCTCCTACTACGATTACTACCAGCCCGAGGCCTATGTGCCATCCTCGGATACGTATATCGAGAAGGACGCCTCGATCAACGACCATATCGAACAGATGCGTCTGTCCGCGACCCGCGCATTGCTGGAGCGTCGTGATGCAATCATCGTGGCCAGCGTCTCCGCGATCTACGGCCTGGGCGATCCACGCAAGTACCTGTCCATGGTGCTGCACATCCAGCGTGGAGAGCGGGTGGACCAGCGCGAGATCCTGCGCCGCCTGGCGGAGCTGCAGTACACCCGCAACGACATGGAACTGCGTCGGGCCACCTACCGGGTGCGTGGGGAGGTGATCGATATCCATCCCGCCGAATCGGAGAGCGAAGCCGTGAGGATCGAGTTGTTCGACGATGAGATCGAACGGCTGTCCTACTTCGATCCGTTGACGGGCGAGGTGCTGCGCACAGTGCCGCGCCTGACCATCTATCCGAAGACCCATTACGTGACCCCCAGGGAGACCCTGGTCGAGGCCGTGGACTGGATCCGCGAGGAACTGAAGGAGCGCCTGGAGTTCCTGCGCAACGAAGACCGCCTGGTGGAGGCGCAGCGCCTGGAGCAGCGCACGGTCTTCGACATGGAGATGATCCTGGAGATCGGCTACTGCGCGGGCATCGAGAACTACTCCCGCTATCTTTCCGGTCGCGCCCCGGGAGAGCCGCCGCCCACCTTCTTCGACTACCTCCCCAAGGATGCCCTGCTGGTGATCGACGAATCGCATGTGTCAGTCCCGCAGGTCGGTGGCATGTTCCGTGGTGACCGGTCGCGCAAGGAGACCCTGGTCGAGTATGGCTTCCGGCTCCCCTCGGCGCTGGACAACAGACCGTTGCGGTTCGAGGAGTTCGAGCACCTGCAGCCGCAGACCATCTATGTCTCGGCCACGCCGGGCCCCTACGAACTGGAGCACGCCGGGGCGGTGGTGGAACAGGTGGTTCGGCCGACCGGCCTGCTGGATCCCCGGCTCGAGGTGCGGCCCGCCAGCACGCAGGTGGATGACTGTCTGTCCGAGATCGCCATCCGCGTCGAGAGGAACGAGCGCGTGCTGATCACGACCCTGACCAAACGCATGTCCGAGGATCTGACCGAGTACCTGTCCGAACACGGGATCCGCGTGCGTTATCTGCACTCGGACATCGATACGGTCGAACGCATGGAAATCATCCGTGATCTGCGCCTGGGCGAGTTCGATGTCCTCGTGGGCATCAACCTTCTTCGCGAAGGACTGGACATGCCTGAAGTCTCCCTGGTGGCCATCTTCGATGCCGATAAGGAGGGCTTCCTGCGTTCGGAGCGGTCCTTGATCCAGACCATCGGACGGGCCGCGCGCAACGTCAACGGCATGGCCATCCTTTATGCCGACCGAATCACCGGCTCGATGGAGCGGGCGATGGGAGAGACGGAGCGCCGCCGTGAGAAGCAGATGGCCCACAACCTGACCCATGGAATCACGCCGCTCGGCATTCAGAAGGCCGTGGCCGACATCCTCGAGGCCCGACCGGGCGGCCGACCGGGTGACAGGCGCCGGGGACGCAAGGTAGCCGATGGCGACGCGCCCGCGTACATCGATTCTCCGGAGGCCGCGACGCGTCAGATCGAGCGGCTGGAGAAGGAGATGTACGCCAAGGCACGTGACCTGGAGTTCGAGGCGGCCGCTGAACTGCGAGACCGGATCCAGGAATTGAAGGAACGCGCCTTCCGACCGGAAGCGGCGATTCGGCGCACCGGCTCCTGAACCTGGCCCACGGCCCCGGGGCGCAACTGCGGGGCGAAGGGGCCGCAGAGGATCATCCGCCGCGCCGGGGCGGGCGAGGGGGTTGCTGCCAACGGCTGAGCATCCGTGTGCCGCTTCAGCGGCGCCATGAGGCGGAAAACCCGTTAGACTGCGCACTGAGCCCCAACCCGGTTTGACGCCATGACCGACCTCCCGGGCCCGGTGATGCTGGGTGTAACGGGTCCCGAACTGACCCCGGAAGACCGCGAACGCCTGCTCCATCCCGCGGCGGGCGGAGTGATCCTCTTTTCCCGAAACTACCTCGACCCCACCCAGCTCAAGGCCCTGGTTGCGGGCATCCGCGCACTGCGCAGGCCGGAGCTGCTGCTCTGCGTGGATCACGAGGGCGGTCGTGTGCAGCGGTTTCGGGAGGGCTTCACCGAACTGCCACCGATGCACCGGATTGGCGATGTCTTCAACTACGACCCCGCCCGCGGGCAGGAACTGGCCCGCGACGCCGGCTGGGTCCTGGGCCAGGAACTCCAGGCGGTCGGCATCGATTTCAGTTTCACCCCGGTACTGGACCGTGACATCGGCCTCAGCGAGGTGATCGGCGACCGCGCCTTCCACGAGCGCGCCGATGTCATCGCGCTGCTTGGCGGCTGCCTGCTGGAAGGTCTGGACGAGGCCGGAATGGCGGGCGTCGGGAAGCACTTCCCGGGACACGGGTCCGTCGCCGCAGACTCGCACCTGGAGGTGCCCGTGGATCCCCGGTCGCTTGCCGATATCGAGGCCGAGGACATCGCCGCCTTCCTGCCGCTACTGCCACGGCTGGGCGGCATCATGCCGGCGCACGTGATCTATCCGGAGGTGGATCCAGGCCCTGCCGGCTTTTCCGGCATCTGGCTGCATGACCTGTTGCGGATGCGCTGGGGCTTCGAGGGTGCGATCTTCAGCGACGACCTGGGGATGGCCGGAGCCGAGGTGGCGGGATCACCGGCGGAACGTGCCCATGCCGCGCTGTATGCGGGTTGCGACATGGTCCTGATCTGCAATGACTTGGACGCAGCGGACCAGATCCTCGAGACACTGGAGGGACGCACCCCCGATCCGGAGACCCTGCGCCGTCTGGACGCCATGCGGGCGCGGCCGGCGACCACCGATGCGGCCCGCATGGAGGCCGCTCTGGCACGCCTGCACGCGCTGGTCGACCACGGTTCCACGACGACGCTCTAGCAACAGCCGGATCCGATTGTCTGGAGACCGGCCTGTGCGCAAC
>JAWLFM010000141.1:0-7042 GCA_041685565.1 Thioalkalivibrio sp. | reverse complement strand
GTGGGGGCGCTTGCCCGGACGCTCCAGGCCTCCTAGATTTCCTCTTTTTCACAGGTAGATTGATTCCATGCAGGCAAAATCCTTCCTCCCCCCGCAGCGCACCCTGATGGGCCCCGGCCCCTCCGATGTGAACCCACGCGTGCTGAGCGCGATGAGCCGCCCGATCATCGGCCACCTGGACCCGGTGTTCGTCGGCATGATGGAGGAGATGAAGGGCCTGCTGCAGTACGCCTTCCAGACCCGTAACGCGCTGACCCTGCCGGTCTCCGCCCCCGGCTCCGCCGGCATGGAGACCTGCTTCGTGAACCTGGTCGAGCCGGGCGACAAGGTGATCGTCTGCATCAACGGCGTGTTCGGCACGCGCATGAAGGAAAACGTCGAGCGCTGTGGCGCCACTGCCGTGGTGGTCGAGGACGACTGGGGCGCCCCGGTCTCCCCGCAGAAGGTCGAGGACGCGCTGAAGGGCAACCCGGATGCGAAGATCCTGGCCTTCGTGCACGCCGAGACCTCCACCGGCGCGCGCTCGGATGTCGAGACCCTGTGCCGGCTGGCGCGCGAACATGACTGCCTGACCATCGTCGACTCGGTGACCGGCCTGGCCGGCAGCCCGCTGTACGTGGATGACTGGGGCGTCGACGCGATCTACTCCGGCTCGCAGAAGTGCCTGTCCTGCACCCCGGGCCTGTCGCCGGTCAGTTTCAGCGAACGCGCGGTGGAACGCATTCAGGCGCGCAGCCACAAGGTGCAGAGCTGGTTCCTCGACCTGAACCTGGTCATGGGGTACTGGGGCGGGGGCGGCAAGCGCGCCTACCACCACACCGCCCCGATCAACGCCCTGTACGCCCTGCACGAATCGCTGGTAATCCTGGCCGAGGAAGGCCTGGAGAACAGCTGGTCGCGTCACTGCCGCCACCACGACGCCCTGCGCGCCGGGCTCGAGGCCATGGGCCTGAGCTTCCTGGTGGATGCCGAGCACCGCCTGCCGCAGCTCAATGCGGTGCACGTGCCCGAAGGTGTCGACGAGGCCGCGGTGCGCGGCGAACTGCTGAACCGCTACGGCCTGGAGATCGGCGCCGGGCTGGGACCGTATGCCGGCAAGGTCTGGCGTATCGGCCTGATGGGCTACGGCGCGAACGAGAAGAACGTGCTGCTGTGCCTGTCCGCGCTGGAAGCCGTACTGGCCGACATGGGGGCCGTCACCCCGGGCCGCGCGATGCCTGCCGCCCGGGCCGCCTACGCCCAGCAGGGCTGAATCCACTCATCATCGGCGGCCGCCGCGCCCGCGCGGGCGGCCGCCTCGAGACCCAACCGGAGGCGCACCATGACGCTAAGTGAACTGCTGCAGTACCTGGATGAACACATGGACGGCGTGTTCCTGGACGGCGACCCTGCCGCGTCGCTGGAAAAGGCGCGCAGCGGCGAACACCGCAACCCCATCGCAGCCGAGGTCCTGGTCGCGCTGATGGACGGGGCCGGTGCCGACAGCCCGGAGACCACCCTGGAGCGCGCTGAGGCGGTCAAGGCCATCGGCCCGACCCGCCTGAAGTACATGGGCGATGACGCACCCGTCGAGGGCTTCCGCCTGGTGGAGAAGACCATCGTCACCATCGACGCCGCCTACAACGAAGAGGCGCTCGCCTCGCGCGGCTGATCCCGCCCGATATGGCGTCATCCCGGAAACCGCGCAGCGGTTATCCGGGATCTCCAACGCCGGGGCAGATCAGGGCGATGGGGCATCCGCGACGCGGGGAAAATCCCGGCTCTTCGCTGCGCTACGGCCGGGATGACGGGAGCTAGAACAACCCGGCGAGCCACAGCACCGCGCCGGCCATGGACGCCCCGATCAGCGCACCCATGGCGACATCGCTGGGATAGTGCAGCGCCAGCACCAGCCGCGAGGCGGCCACCAGCGCCGCGAACGGCACGACCAGCCAGGCCCAGACGGGGAGCCACGCCACCAGGACCACGGTGAACCCCACCGCGTGCATGGTGTGCCCCGAGGGAAAGCTGAACTCGTCCAGCGGGTCCACCGTCCGCGTGAACGGGCGATCACGGTGGCAGGGCCGGCGCCGACTGGTGCGGCGCTTCAGCCACTTGTACACCGGCAGCGACACCAGACCGACCACCGCCATCTGCAGGCTGACCCAGACCGCCTGCGGCCCGTGCAACAGGGGCAGCACCAGCATCAGCGCATACCAGGCCACCCCGTCGCCCAGCCGACTCATCGCGCCGAAGAATCCGCTGACAACGCGGCGCCGGTTGTAGTGGTTGAACTGCCGGCAGACCGCCAGCTCCAGCTCATCCATCCATTGCAGGACTCGCATCGCGACCCTCCTTGAGGATTCCCAGGCACTGGGCCTCGAACTCGGCCACCACCTCGACCCAGTCGAGCCCGCGGGCATGCGCTCGGGCCTGACGGCCCATTTCGTGCCAGGCCTCCGGATCCTGCGCGAGAGCGCCCGCCGCGCCGACGAAGGCGGCGGCATCCTCTGACGCCGTTCCCGTCAGCGGCACCCGGGCGCCACTCACGCCGCTGGCCACATGCTCGTGAGCCGCGGCCGAATCGAAGGCCAGCACCGGGAGCCCGCTCGCCATGGCCTCGATCACCACATTGCCGAAGGTCTCGGAAGTCGACGGAAACAGGAACAGATCGGCGCTGGCGTAGTGCTGTGCCAGGGCCTGGCCCACCTGCTGGCCGGTGAAGATCGCATCCGGATTGGCCCGCTCCAGCTCCGTTCGCGAAGGGCCATCGCCGACCACCAGCAGGCGCGCGTCGGGGCGCGCCGCCTGGATGGCGCGAAAGGCATCCACCACCAGGGCCAGATTCTTCTCCGGCGCCAGCCGCCCGACGTACAGCACGACCGGTGTGGCGGTCGATGCGCCCCATTGCTGGCGCAGGCGTGATGACCGCCGCGCCGGGGTGAAACGCCGGGTATCCACGCCCCGCGCCATCACCCGCACGCGCTGGAATCCCTGCGCCGCCAGCGTGTGCGCCAGTGCCCCGGTCGGGGCCAGGGTCACGTCACAGCGGTTGTGGAAACGGCGCAGGACAGCGCGCACCAGCGGGGTCAGCCAGCCGACACCGTAGTAGCGGGCATAGCCGTCGAAATGAGTATGGAAACCCGAGGCGACCGGAATCCCGAGGCGCCGCGCCGCGCGCAGGGCCGCATGTCCCAGCGGACCCTCGGTGGCAATATACACGGCATCCGGGCGGTCCTCCGACCACAGGGCCTGCAGCCGGCGGCGCGCCGGGAGACCCATGCGCAGGCCGCTGTAGCCGGGCAGCGGCAGGCCCGCGAGCAGGTGGTCACACGCCACTGATTCGTCGCCCGCCCGCGCGACCTCGCCCGGCTGGCGCGGGCGGGCGACCTGCACCCGGTGGCCACGCTCGCGCATCCCCTCGACCAGCCGCGCGAGGGTATGCGCCACGCCGTTAACCTCCGGCGGCCAGGTCTCGGTGACCAGCGCCAGATGCAGGCGTGTGCGGCAGGGGCCCGGGGACTCGATGTGCGGTTGCGACCCCATGATGAATCCCCGTGCCGCGCCCGGCGCTATGCAGGCGAGCGATCGCTTTCGCGACCGGCTGGCGGTTCCAGTGGCAGGTCCAGCACGCGGACGATGGCCTCACGGGCGCCGTCCGCCAGGCTACGCCGGTCCTGGTCCGCGACTTCCAGCGGCGCGAGAAAATGCAGGTCCACACGCGTCTCGCGACGGCACAGCAAGCGCCATACGTTGGGGATCAGGCGATCCCCGCCGGAATACGACACCGGAACCGCGCCGTCGGGCGTCCGCTCGTAGGCCAGCGCCACCGGCTGTACCGGATGCCGAGTGCCGGTGACGGCCGCGAACAGGCGCGGATGAAAACGGCGCACGAACTCGCCCCGGCTGGTCGTCCCCTCCGGAAACACCACGAAGTGGCGCCCCTCGTCCAGGCCGGCCTGCATGGCCTCGACATGGGCGGAGGCCTGGTGTGCCCCGCGCTCGATGAAACGAGTGTCGTGCTGCCGGGCCAGCCAGCCGATGACCGGCCAGCGCGCGATTTCCGCCTTGGACAGGAAGCACGGGTCCAGCGCTGCCCCGATCAACGGGATATCCAGCCAGGACACATGATTGGAGACCACCAGCGACGGCCGCCGGGGCGGCTCGCCATGGATCCGGAAACGTACGCCCGCGATCCACAGCGCACGGTCGTACCAGGCCCGGCGGGTGCGACTGCGCTCCTCGAAGTCGGCCTCGCGGCGGGCCATCCGCCAGGTCAGCCAGACCCCCGCCAGCATGTGCAGCACGATACGCATCAGCCTAACCAGTGCCCGCAGTGTTCCGGTCATGTTCCGTTCCTCGGCTTGCGGGCGCCGCGGCGCCCAGGAAGTGCCGATGGTAACGGTCCGGCATGGCGCGCACATCCAGCAGGACGAGCACGTCGGCCACATTGAAATCGGGATCGAAACAGGCCTCGCCGCAGACCCGCGCGCCCAGGCGCAGGTAGGCCTTCAACAGCGGCGGCATGCCACTGCGACTGGGCGTCCCGTGGCAGATGGTCAGGGCATTGGGCAGCGGTCGGCGCGGGGTGACTCGCAGGCGCGACGGGGCCCGATGGAACATGCGCAGCCAGGCCAGCTGGGCCGGTGTCTGCTCGGTCAGGGGCAGGCTGGCGCAGCCCATCAGGTAGTCGTAGCGATGGGCGTTCATGAAGCGCGCCAGCCCGCTCCACAGTGCGTTGATGGCGCCGCCCTGGCGATGGTCCGCACGCACGCAGGTACGACCGACCTCCAGGGTGCGCCCGGGCAGATTCATCAGCGGGCCCAGTTCGAATTCGGACAGCGAGTAGAAACCGCCAGCCGTGCTCGCACTCTCTTCGGTCAGGATGCGCGTGCAGGCCACCACACCGCCCGAGCGCCGCTCGCGCACCAGCAGGTGATGACAAAAGGCGTCCAGCGGGTCGCGATCCAGCCCCGAGGCGGTGTCCGGCAGCGCAGCCCCCATCTCGCCGGCGAAGACCTCGTGGCGCAGGCGCTGGGCGGCTTCCAGATCCGCGGGGCTGGAGGCCAGATGGACGCGATAGGCGGTTTCGGCATCCGTGGAGGACGCGGACAGGGAGCGAGGCGGTGCGGTCATGGTGGCGACCTCCGGTTGAACTGCCCCGGAGACTACGCCGCGCGTTTGACCATCCCGTGTAGAAACGATGACGGTCGGGTGAACCCGCCGTCGGATGCCCACCCGCAGTGGGTGGCATTGGGGAGGAGGCATCGCCCCCCGCCCCGCGAGGAAGTGCTACGGCAGCTTGCCGGTGTAGGCGCCGGATTCGACCGGCAGGTCCTCGCCTTCCCAGCCCTTGATGCCACCGGCGATGTTCACCACGTTGGTAAAGCCCATCTCCTGCAGCCGTTGCACGGACATCGCGGCCCGGCCGCCGGTCGCGCACATCACGGCCACCGGTTTCTCGCGGGCCTCCACCAGGGCTTCGATGCGGTGCGGGGTGTTGGGGTCGGCCGCGCCCTCCAGCAGGCCGCGCGGGACGAGGATGGAATTCGGTGCGTGCATCTTTTCGAACTCATAGGGTTCGCGCACGTCGACCACCAGCCAGTCCTCGCCCGCCTCCATCTTCTCGGCGAGATCCGCCGGGGCAATCTCCTTCACATTCTTTCGCGCCTCGGCGACGAAATCCATCAGTTTCTTCTCGCTCATTCGAACCTTCCCTTCTGCATTGATCTGGATGTTTTTGTGGGAGCCTGCTTGCAGGCGAAGCCCCTGCCCATGTCGGACTTTGGCAGGGGCTTCGCCTGCAACCAGGCTCCTACCACCGGACGCATTCTACCGTGGGTACGCGACCCGGCGTTTCAACCCTGTAAGAGCGCGCTGTCCAGCGCCGCAGGGTCAGTCACGGGCGCCTCGCATTGCAGCCCGCGGCAGAGATAGGCACGCACACCCGTCTCCGGCGCGGCCTTCTCCGCCAGCGCAGCGGGCAGGTCGCCGGCATCGGTCGGGATCGCGTGGGCCCATACCGGAGCAGCCTGCGCCCGCAGCCGCTGCAGCCACGCGGGAAATTCGCCCACCGTTCCGCGCAGCACGACCAGGGCCGGCGGCTGATAGTGGATATCCAGCGCCATCAGCAGGCTCATGTGTCCCACCGGGGCCTGTTCGATCATCGGGCCGGCATTGGCCAGGGTACGCTCGGCCGCCTCGAGGTACCGGGGCTCGGCCAGCAGGAACCCGAGCTTCTGCAAGGCCTGCGCTGCGACACCATTGCCATTGGCCATGGCATCGTCGGAATACACCTTCGGGCGCTGGATCAGCGCCTCGTGATCGCCGGCGGTAAAGAAGAATCCGCCGTGCTCGCGGTCCTCGAATTCCGCCAGCAGGGTATCGGCCAGGGTGACCGCCCAGCCCAGCAGCTCGCTGTCCCACTCAGTCTCCAGCAACGCCAGCGTGGCCTCCAGCAACAGGGCGTGATCGTCGAGATAGGCGCGCGGCATCGCGCCGGTCGCCCCTTCGCGCACGCTGGCGTACAGCCGGCCGTCGCGCCACAGACGCTCACGCACGGCGGTCATCGCGTCGCGCGCCAGGTGCAGCCATTCCGGACGTTCCAGGGCGCGCGCGGCCCGTGCCAGCCCGGTGATCATCAGGGCATTCCAGGCGCCCAGGATCTTCTCGTCGCGGTGCGGTCGCACCCGCTCCGCGCGCGCCGCCAGCAGGCGTTCGCGGGCACGATCCAGCCGCCGGTTCGCCTCCGCCTCGTCGATCCCCAGCGCCTCGGCGACGGTCGCCGGCGGCGCCACCTCGTGCAGATGCCAGCGCCCCTCGAAATTGGCCGGGCCGTTCAGCCCCCAGACCCGGCTGGCAACGGCCCACTCCTCCTCCGACAGCAACGCCTCCACGGCGTCCGGAGCCCAGACGTAGAACCGCCCCTCCTCGCCCTCGGAGTCCGCGTCCAGGCTCGAATAAAAGGCTCCCGAGGGATCCCGCATCTCGCGCTCCAGCCAGGCGACCGTCGACTCCACCACCCGCCGCGCGCGTTCGTCGCCGTGCGCGGCGCGCTGGGCGT
>JAWLFM010000140.1:0-7069 GCA_041685565.1 Thioalkalivibrio sp. | reverse complement strand
GGTTGAGCTTCTGCTGCGTTCTCAGGAAACCTTGCCCCTCAAGATCCCTCAGCCGGTTTCCTTCGTGTCTTCGTGTCCTTCGTGGTGAAAATCCCCGCCGGTCGAGCGCGATGAAGCCCGATGCTCAGTTGTCCTCGCCGAAGCGGTTGGCGACCAGGGCGCTGAGCGCATCCAGGGCCTCCTCGGCGTCCGGCGCGCCCTCGGCCCGGATTTCCACCTCCGTGCCCTGGGCGGCGGCCAGCATCATCACCCCCATGATGCTCTTGCCGTTCACCTCGCGCCCCTTCCGGGACACGAAGACATCCGCCTTGTACTGGCTGGCAAGGCCGACGAACTTCGCGGCGGCACGCGCATGCATGCCCAGGCGGTTAACGATGGGGACTACGCGCTGCGGCATCCGAGCATTCCTGGTCACAGAGCAGGATGCCGTCGTGGCCCCCGCTGATGGCCTTGTTCACGAGTTCGCTGAGTGGCAGATCCCGGTAGTTCAGGACGCGCACGAGCATGGGCAGGTTCACTCCCGCGATGACCCGGCGCTGCTGGTCGCGTGCCAGGCGGCTGGCCACGTTCGCGGGGGTGGAGCCGAACATGTCGGTGAGTATCAGCACCCCGGCGCCCGAGTCCAGCGTCCGCAGCCGGCGCCTTGCCTCCGCCTCCACCGCGTCCGGGTCATCGTTCTGCGACATGGCCAGGGCCTCGCAGCCCTCCGGCAGTTCTCCCAGCATGCTGTGGGCGGTCTGCAGGAGGGTTTCGCCAAGGTGCTGGTGCGTGATCAGGATCAGACCGACGGACATTGCCTTACTCCGCCTCCATGGGATGATCGTCGAGCTCCCGATGCCGGGTGCTGACGGTGAATTTGTCGATCCCCTGCCAGGCCCTCGCCAGGCGATCGACCAGATAGGCGGACCGATGGCGACCGCCGGTGCAGCCGATGGCCACGGTCAGGTAGCTGCGATGGTCTCTGGCAAAGCTGGGCAGCCAGCGTCTCAGATGTGCCTGGATGCTGCCGAACATCTCCGACACATCTGCATGGGCCTCGAGGAATTCGATCACGGGACCATCCAGGCCCGTGAGATCCCTGAGACCCGGTTCGTAATGCGGGTTGGGGAGGCAGCGCACATCGAAGACGAAGTCGGCGTCCACCGGAGCACCGTACTTGAAGCCGAAGGACTGAAACAGCAGCGAGAGGTTCTCCGACCCCTCTGTCGCCAGGCGCGTGCGCACCATGCGGGCCAGGTCATGCATGGACAGGTCGCTGCTGTCGATGCTGAGGTCCGCGTGTACGGCGATGGATCCCAGCCATTCCCGCTCCAGCGCAATCGCCTCGACCAGTGGCAGCCCCTTGCGAGCCAGTGGATGCCGGCGCCGGGTGTGGTGGTAACGGCGCAGCAGGGCCTCGTTCGAGGATTGCAGAAAGACGACCTCGACCTGTACCGGCTGACTGCGCAGGCTCGCGAGGGTCTTCGCGAATCCCTGCAGCGCATCCCGGCCGCTGCGCACGTCGACGCCCACGGCAACCCGGCCGTCATTACGATGGTACCCGGTGCGCAATTCCTCGATCAGGCGATCGAGCAGACCCAGTGGCAGATTGTCCACACAGAAGAAGCCCTCGTCTTCCAGGGTGTGCAGGGCCACGGTCTTGCCCGAGCCCGACAGGCCAGTCACCAGCAGGAGGCGCATCGTCAGGCCTTTCGCCCTTCCGGAGACCGTTCCGGTTCCGCGTCCTGCAACTGCAGGCGCAGGCGCCCCCTGAGGTCATCTCCGGCCGAGTAGCCCTGCAGGTGCAGGAGGTGTGCCCGGACCGCAGCCTCGATCATCACTGCGATGTTGCGCCCGGGCGCGACCGGCAGGCTGACCAGCGGGATGCGCAGGCCGAGCACCTCGACCTCTCCCCTGCAGCCGTTCATGCGGTCGTCGGGCACCGGTGCATCCACATCCCGATCGCGCAGGTCAATGATCAGGCGCAGATATTTGCCACGCTTGATCGCCGAATCCCCGTACATGGAACGGATGTTCAGCACGCCCAGTCCGCGGACCTCGAGCAGATCGCGCAGGATGGACGGGCAGGTTCCACGGATGATGTCGGGGGCGATGCGGGCGAATTCCGGGGCGTCGTCGGCAATCAGGCGATGGCCGCGGCTGATGAGTTCCAGCGCCACCTCGCTCTTGCCGACGCTCGATTCGCCGCTGATCAGCACCCCTGCGCCGAGGATCTCCATGAACACGCCGTGGCGCACCACGGAGCGGGCGAGGCGCTGCTGCAGGAAATAGCGCAGCAGGGCGATCAGTTCGTGGCTGCTGGCCCTGGTGCAGAGGATGACCGGCAGGGGATGTTCGCATCGCGCGGGCATCTGTTCGAACGGGCATGTCCCCTCGGCAAAGATCACCGCGGCGGTGTCCGCGGCGGCGAGGTCGAGGATCAGTCGCTCATGTTCGGTGGGCCCGAGCGTCTCGATATAGCGTGCCTCGAAGTCTCCGATCACCTGGATCCGGTTCGGACGGATCAGATTCAGGTGCCCGGCCATGGGCAGGTCGCTGCCGCCGGTCTCGCGCAGGAAGCGATGGGCTGCCTCGGCCTCACCATGCGCGTAGGCCAACCCGATGCGCGGTCCCAGGGCCGCAACCAGATCGGCAAGCGTAAGGCTGTCAGGCATCGCGGAAGGCGCTTGTCGCGGCCTGGTACAGGGCCGTGGCGTCGGCCGCGCGGCGGATTGCGGCGATGTTGTCGGGTTGTGACAGGGCCCGCGCCAGTTGCGCGAGCAGGTCGAGATGTTCGCTGGTCGACGCCTCCGGCACGATCAGTGCGATGAGGACATCGACGGGTTCGTGGTCGATCGCGTCGAAGTCGACGCCTTCGTGCAGGCGCAGCAAGGCAACCCTCGGATTGCCGATCTCGGCCATGCGGCCATGGGGGATGGCCACCCCATGGCCGAGACCGGTGGAGCCGAGCTTCTCCCGAGCCGAAAGTGCGTCGAAGACCTGGTTGGCGGTGAGGCCCGCGCCATCGCCGTCATCGCTGGCCAGCGCTTCGCTGAGCAGTTCCAGCGCGCGTTTCTTGCTTGCGATACCGGATTCCAGGCTTACCCGGTCAGGGCTGAGAAGGTCGGCGATCTGCATCGCTCAGGCAATCTGCTGGCGGTTGCGTTGCGCGCCCTCGGCGCGATGATGATCCTTCATCTTCTCCTTGTGCTTGATCAGTTGCCGGTCGGTCTTGTCGATCAGGCCGTCGATGGCCGCATACATGTCGTCATGGATGGCGTCGGCATGGATCTGGTTGCCGCTGACCTGGAGATTGGCCTCGGCCTTGTTGTGATTCTTCTCCACCGTGAGTACCACATGGATATCGATTACCTGGTCGAAGTGCCGTTCGAGGCGCTCGAACTTCTCCTGAACGTAGTCACGCAGCGCATCGGTGATGTCGACGTGATGACCGGTCAGATTGATTTGCATACTCACGCTCCTTACATGGGTGGGACCGGAAAGGCTAGAGGAGCTGTCGCCGCTCGCTGGACGGCGGCAGATTCATTGCCTCGCGGTATTTGGCCACGGTACGTCGGGCCACGTTGATGCCCCGGTCCGACAGGACCTGGGCAAGTCGGGAATCGCTCATGGGCCGGTTCGGCGGCTCCTCGCTGATCAATTGGCGGATCATCGCACGGATCGCGGTGGCAGAACATTCGCCGCCGTCGCTGGTGCCCACGTGGCTGGAAAAGAAGTACTTGAATTCGAACACGCCGCGTGGGGTGTGCATGTACTTCTGCGTGGTCACGCGGGATATGGTCGACTCATGCATGCCCAGGGCCTCCGCGATGTCGCGCAGGATGAGGGGCTGCATGGCCACGTCGCCCTGTTCCAGGAACGCCGACTGGCGCTCCACGATCGCACGCGCGACGCGCAGCAGGGTATCGTTGCGGCTGTGCAGACTCTTCAGGAACCAGCGGGCCTCCTGCAGCTGGTTGCGCATGAAGGCGCTGTCGCGGGCATCGCTGACCCGGCGCACCATCCCCGCGTAGAGGCTGTTGATGCGGATGCGCGGTGCGATGTCCGGGTTCAGGTCCACCCGCCAGCCATCGCTGTCGCGGCGCACGTAGACGTCTGGGGTCACATATTCCGGCGGCTGGTCGCTGATGTGGCTGCCGGGACGGGGATTCAGGGTGCGGATGAGTTCCACCGCCCGCGCCAGCGTGTCCTCGTCCAGACCCAGGTCCCGCTGCAGGGCGCGAAAGTCGCGCCGCGCGAGGCTGGCCATCCCCGTGTCGACGACGCGCAGCGCCGCCGCGTGTGCCGGCGTCTCGTCGGTCATGGCGCGCAGCTGGATCAACAGGCACTCGCGCAGGTCGCGTGCCCCGACGCCCACCGGATCGCATTGCTGAATCCAGTGCAGGACCGCCTCGATCTCATCGATCCCGACCGCGTCTTCGCCGCCCAGCGTCTGTTGCAGACCCTCCAGGTCGGTCTCGAGATAGCCATCCGTGTTGATGCTGTCGATCAGGGCCGCGCCGATGCGCTGGTCCCGCTCGTTCAGCGGGCTGAGGTGCAGCTGCCACTGCAGGTGCTCGTGCAGGCCCCCCTCGCTGCCGGCCTGGTTCTCGAAGGGGTCGCGATCCCCCATCTCGCTGTTTTGTCCGGTGCCCCCGGAGTACGAGAGCTCCTCCCAGCTGTCCTCGTCCGTCGAGCCCTCGACGGTGGCCGTTTCCGGTTCGGCATCGTTCCCGGACTCTGCGCTGGGTGCCTCCTCGGCAGGACCCTCTTCCGCCAGTTCGAGCATCGGATTGCTGTCCAGGGCCTGTTGCACCTCCAGCTGCAGTTCCAGGGTCGACAGCTGCAAGAGCCGGATGGCCTGTTGCAGTTGCGGGGTCATGGTCAGGTTCTGACCCAGCTGCAGGTTCAGGGAGGACTTCAGCATGCGGTCGTTGCCGGTGCGACAGGGATTCTCATTTCTTCATGTTACTGCCAGAGCTCATGGTTGTGCAGCCTTTTGGTGCAGCGGCCTCCGGGGTTTGCATGCGCGCCCTTTCCTAGAGCCGGAAGTGCTCGCCCAGATAGGCCGTTCGCACGCGCGGATCGGCAAGCAATTCCGCGGGCGTACCCTCACTGAGCAGTCGCCCGTCGCTGAGGATGTAGGCGCGGTCGCAGATCGCCAGTGTCTCGCGCACATTGTGATCCGAGATCAATACCCCGATGCCTCGCTGCTTGAGGTGGGCGATGACCTCCTGAATCTCCACCACGGAGATCGGATCCACTCCCGCAAACGGCTCGTCCAGACAGATGAACTGCGGATTTCCGGCCAGCGCCCGCGCGATCTCCGCCCGCCGCCGTTCGCCGCCGGACAAGGCTATGCCGGGACTGTTGCGCACGGTATCGAGCTGAAACTCCTCGATCAGGGCATCACCGGTCTCCCGGCGTCCGGCGGAATCGAGGTCGCGCCGCAACTCGAGCACGGCCTGCAGGTTCTGCCAGACGGTCAGACGCCGGAAGATGGATGCCTCCTGGGGGAGGTAGCCGAGGCCGAGGCGCGCGCGCAGGTGCACCGGGGCGTGGGTGACGTCGCGTCCAGCCAGGCTGATGCTGCCGGCGTCGGCCTGGATCAGGCCAACCAGGATGTAGAAGCAGGTGGTCTTGCCGGCGCCATTCGGTCCCAGCAGGCCGGTCACCTCGCCGCGGGAGAGTGCCACGTCGACCTCGTGCAGTACGGTGCGCTTGCCGTAGCGCTTGGTCAGACCGGTTCCCGTCAGGCGCCCCTGAACGGTGGCGGCAGGCTTCCCGCTCATCGGGTCGGTGACCGGGGTGGTGGTGCTGGTGCTCATTCCGGCCGGGGCTGAATGGTGATGTTGACGCGGTCGGTGGAGGTGCCCTCGATGCTGATGACATCCCGCACCAGGTCGTAGGTGATGCGGTCGCCGCGCGCATCCTCCGTCACCGTTTGTACCCGCGCGTCCCGCAGCAGCAGGAGCACCTCGTCGTCGAAACTGTACTCCATGCGCTGCGCCGTCGCGATGCGCGGCTGGTTGTCGAGATCCGGCGATTCGGCGCGCACCGGATTGCCCTCGGCCTCCATGCGGATGGGGCGCCTTTCGGGCGCGTGAATGATGATCCGGTCGGCCCACAGGGTGAGGTCCCCGCGCGTCACCACCACGTTGCCCGTATAGGTTCCGACGCCCCGGCGCTCGTCCATGCGCGCGCTGTCGGCACTGATGTTGACCGCGAGGTCGGACCCGGCCTGTGCGTACGGGGCCGTGGGCAACAGGGCGAGCAGGAGGCCACACAGGGCGCCGGTGGCGAGAGCCGGGAGCCGTGGCCAGGTGCAATCGGTCATTGTCGTGGTTCCTCGCTTTCCTCCGGAGCATAGACGGTATTCACGTCGGCCTTGAGTTCGATCACATCCGCGTCGACATCGGCATACATGCCGACCCCGGTCATGAAGAGCCCTGGACGCACCATCGTCGCACGAGCATCGGTCAGTACCTCGCGGCTCTGGGTCAGGATGGTCACGTCGGCGGTCTCGATCTCGGTGCGCAGGTGTTGGGGGCTGGGGAGCCGCAGACCCTCCGTGGCACCGAGCAGTTCCAGGCGTTGTTCCGCAGGGTGGTGGACCGCGGCGGGGGCGGTCCAGATCCAGTCGACGTGGCCCGCGGACAGCAGTTCCAGCTGCGGTTTCTCGGCCCGTTGCTGCCCGATGTCATCGAACTGCTGCATGCGTTCGCCCTCCAGAACGTGCGTGATGGCGCCGGTGGCATCGGTGATGCGCAGCGTGAAGCCGAAGATGTCGAGTTGGGCCTCGTTCGCCAGAATCGGAGTCGCCATCGGGGCCAGGCCGATGGCCACCGCGAGGCAAGTCGCCCCGGACCACCTTCGAACACGGACCCGGCCCGTGTGCAGACCGGACTCAGCGTTCCAGATAGGCATGGAGAATGCCCTCCAGCTGATCCTGGGCGGCCAGCAAGGCCTCGCAGACCTCGCGTACCGCACCCCGTCCGCCCGGGGCCAGGGTATGCCAGTCGGCGTGTTCCAGCACCAGCGGGTGGGCGTCGCCCACCGCAATGCCGAGCGCGACCTGGCGCATGGCCGG
>JAWLFM010000139.1:0-7073 GCA_041685565.1 Thioalkalivibrio sp. | reverse complement strand
CGCAGGGCGAGCGCAGCGAGTAATCCAAGCGGGGCACATGGAATCAATGCCTTATGGATCGCCGCGTCGCTTCGCTCCTCGCGATGACGGCTTAATCAGCGTCTCCCTAGAGGGGCAGCGAGGGGGATATCAGCCGGTCTTTTCGCCGGGCAACTTGAAGTCCTCTTCCTCGGCGTCGTCGCTGGCACCAACGCCGCCCCCGAAGTTGAGGCGCCATTCGAGATCCGCGCGGGAATCGGCCTTCGAGAGGGCCTCCTCCAACTCGACCTTGCCCTCCTCGTACAGCCGGAACAGGGACTGGTCGAAGGTCTGCATGCCGTCCTTGGAACCCTTCTTCATCGCCTCCTTGATCTCCCCGATCTTGTCCTCGCGGATGAGCTCCGAGATGAACGGCGTATTGACCATCACCTCCACGGCGGCAACGCGACTGCCCTGCGGCGTACGCAGCAGGCGCTGGGCGACGATGGCCCGGAGATTCAACGAGAGATCGGTCAGGATCTGGCCGCGGAAATCCTCGGGAAACATGTGGATCAGGCGGTCCAGGGCCTGGTTGGAACTGGTGGCATGCAGGGTGGTGAGAACCAGGTGGCCGGTATCCGCGTAATTCAGGGCCTGGCGCATGGTTTCGCGGCTCCGCACCTCGCCCACCATGATCACGTCGGGCGCCTCGCGCATGCCATCCTGCAGCGCCTGTTCGTAGCTGGGCGTATCCAACCCGACCTCGCGCTGCCCGATGATGGAGAGCCGGTGCGGGAACAGGAACTCGATGGGATCCTCCACCGTGAGGATATGGCCCGTCTCCTTGCGGGCCCGGTGGTCGATCATCGCCGCCAGGGTGGTCGACTTGCCTGAACCGGTGGACCCGACGATCAGGACCAGACCGTTGCGGTTCCTGACGAAGTCCTTCAGCACCAGCGGCAGCCCGAGTTCCTCGATGGTCGGAATCGACAACTGGATATGCCGGATCACCATCGCCAGTTCGCCGCGCTGCCGGTAGACATTCACCCGATAGCGGCCGACATCGGACCGCGAGATCCCGAAATTCGCGGAGTCCTGCTGCTCCAGGCTTTCCTGATGCATGGGCTGCATGACCTCGCCCGCCATGCGCGCGACATCGCCGGGTTTCAGCGGCGCCTGCGAGAGCGGCTGGACACGGCCATCGACCTTGATGCTGATGGGCGCGCCGGTGATGAAGAACAAGTCCGAGGCACCCTTCTGCGCCATCAGCTTCAGGTAGGGGTCGATCTGAGCACTCGCCATATACCGGTCACCTCATGTGAGATTCGTCCGCCCGCTCGGATACCGAGAGCCCCGACAGATCGTCGATCACGTCCGGCTCTTCCTCGCGCCGTGCACGCTTGCTGTCCAGCTTGAGCCGCAGCCGCAGGTCGTTCATCGAATCCGCGTTGCGGATCGCATCGGCGTAGCTGATCTGGCCGGATTCGTACAGATCGAACAGGGCCTGGTCGAAGGTCTGCATCCCCTGCTCACGAGACCGCTTGATCAGATCCTTCATCTCATGAACCGCCCCCTTCAGGATCAGATCCGACATCAGTGGGGTGTTGATCATGATCTCGACGGCGGGCACCCGACCCTTTCCGTCCTGGGTGCGGATCAGGCGTTGCGACACCACCGCCTTCAGGTTCAGCGACAGGTCCATCAGCAGCTGCGGCCGCCGCTCCTCGGGAAAGAAGTTGATGATGCGGTCCAGGGCCTGGTTGGTGCTGTTCGCATGCAGGGTCGACAGACAGAGATGCCCGGTCTCCGCGAAGGCGATCCCGTAATCCATCGTCTCACGGTCGCGGATCTCGCCGATCAGGATCACGTCCGGGGCCTGACGCAGGGTATTCTTCAGCGCGACCTCGTAGCTCTCCGTATCGACGCCCACCTCGCGCTGGGTGATCAGGCTCTTGCCATGCGGGTGTATGAACTCGATCGGATCCTCGATGGTGATGATGTGGTCGGCGGAGTTGTTGTTCCGATAGCCGATCATCGCCGCAAGAGAGGTGGACTTGCCGGAGGAGGTCGCCCCCACGAAGATCACCAGACCACGCCGGGTCATCGCGATATCCTTGAGTTGCGGCGGCATGTTGATCTCTTCGAATGCCGGGATGTGACCCTGGATGGTACGCAGGACCATGCCCACGTGGCCGCGCTGGGTAAAGGCGCTGACACGAAACCGCGACACGCCCTCGAGGCCAATCGCGAAATTGCATTCGTGGGTGCGATCGAATTCCGCCGACTGCTTGTCGTTCATGATGGAACGCACCAGCACCTGGGTGTGCGCCGGGGTCAGCGCCTGGTCGGTCATCGGTGCGACCAGTCCGTTGATCTTGGCCGCTGGCGGCATACCCACCGTGATGAACAGATCCGATCCGCCACGCCCCACCATGGTGCGCAGCAAGTCGTGCATGAAACGTATAGCCTTGTCACGATCCATGGTCGGGAACACCTTTACCGTTGGTTGTCTTGCCCAGGAGGCCCGTTGCGGCCCCGCCCGACACCTCAGAGGGCATCCGGATTAACAGCCTTGCGTCGTGCATCCTCGCGGGTGATCAAGCCTCCGGCAAGCATGTCCTTCAGGCACTGGTCGAGGGTCTGCATGCCCATGCCCGCGCTGGTCTGCATCGCGGAATACATCTGGGCGATCTTGTTTTCACGGATCAGGTTGCGGATCGCCGGGGTCCCCAGCATGATCTCGTGGGCCGCGATGCGCCCGCCGCCAACGCGTTTCAGGAGCGTCTGGGCGATGACCGCGCGCAGCGATTCCGACAGCATGGCACGGACCATGTCCTTCTCGGCAGCCGGGAAGACATCCACCACCCGGTCGATGGTCTTCGCCGCCGAACTGGTGTGCAGCGTACCGAAGACCAGGTGCCCCGTCTCCGCCGCGGTCAGCGCCAGGCGGATGGTCTCCAGATCACGCAGCTCACCGACCAGGACGGTATCCGGATCCTCGCGCAGCGCCGAGCGCAGGGCCTCGGTGAAGCCGTGGGTATCCCGGTGCACCTCGCGCTGGTTGACCAGGCACTTCTTCGATTCGTGCACGAACTCGATCGGATCCTCGATGGTGAGGATGTGCCCGTATTCCTTGTTGTTCTTGTGATCCACCATCGCGGCCAGCGTGGTGGATTTCCCGGAACCGGTGGGTCCGGTGACCAGCACGATGCCGCGCGGGTAATCGGCGATGCTCTCGAAGACCCTGGGACAACCCAGATCCTCAAGGGTAAGCACCTTGGAGGGGATGGTGCGGAACACCGCCGCCGCGCCGCGGTCCTGGACGAAGGCGTTCACGCGGAATCGGGCCAGGCCCTTCAGTTCAAAAGAGAAATCGGTTTCGAGGAATTCCTCGTAATCCTTGCGCTGACGATCATTCATGATGTCGTAGATCAGCGCCTGCACTTCCTTGTGTTCCATCACCGGGACATTGACGCGCCGCATGTCGCCGTCAATGCGCACCAGCGGGGGCATCCCGGCCGACATATGCAGGTCGGAGGCGCCGTTCTTGACGGCAAAGGAAAGCAACTGCGTGATGTCCATTGAGTTCCCCCCTGAACCCCTGTGAACGGCCGATTGCCCTGCGCAGCCCGGCATGCGCCGAAACCGGACCGCAGGCCCGGATTCCGCAGCATTTCCTCGGTTCGAAACTATATCATAGCGGCATGACGCAACTGGAAGATTCCCGCGCCTCGTTGGAACGACGCATCGACGCCGCTTGCCGCCAGGCAGACCGTGCCCGCCGGAGCGTCCGTCTGATCGCCGTGAGCAAGGCCCGCAGCGAACAGGAGATCCGGACCCTGCACGCCCTCGGGCAACGGCTCTTCGGCGAAAGCTACGTTCAGGAGTTTGCCTTAAAATGCGACGCCCTGCAGGCACTGGTTCCGTCACCCGAGTGGCACTTCATTGGCGCGCTGCAGGGCAACAAGACCCGCCCCGTTGCCGAACGGGCGCACTGGGTACACAGTGTCGATCGCCTGAAGATCGCACAACGCCTCTCGGCCCAGCGGCCCGATGGCCTGCCGCCCCTGCAGGTCTGCCTGCAGGTGGACCTCAGCCGTGAGCCCGGCAAGAGTGGCGTGCCGGAATACGACCTGCAGGCGCTCGCCGATGCCACCGCGCAGCTTCCGCGCCTGGTGCTCCGGGGGTTGATGACCCTGCCGGCCCGTGGCGATGACCTGGAACAACAGCGCCGCCCCTTCGCGCGCCTGCGCGAGTTGCGCGATGTCCTGAACGCGAGGGGCCACCGGCTCGACACCCTCTCGATGGGCATGTCCGACGACCTCGAGGCGGCGATCCTCGAGGGCGCCACCCTGGTCCGCGTCGGGACCGCACTCTTTGGCCCACGCCGGCCGCAAGCGAGGCAGACATGAACCAGCATCCTCTCGAGACCGGCCTTGTCGGGGGCGGGAACATGGGACAGGCGCTGATCGCCGGTCTGATCCGCGGGGGCATGGAACCCGCCGCCATCGGCATCGCGGAACCGGACACGGCCCGCGCGGCTGCACTGCGCACGCAGTTCCCCGGTCTCGCCCTGCGCACCGCGGCGGAACTGGCCGCGGGCGCGCGGACCCTGGTCCTCGCCGTCAAGCCGCAAGTGTTCCCGACGCTGTTGCCCACGCTCGCAGGCGCGGTTGCCGGCGCCAATCCGCTGGTCATCTCGGTGGCGGCCGGTATCAGCACCGCGAAGATGGCCGAGTGGCTCGGGGCGAAGACCCGCATCATTCGCGCCATGCCCAATACCCCGGCGCTGATCGGGGCGGGCATCGCAGGACTGTTCGCCAATGGCCATGCGACCGCGGCGGACCGGGAAACGGCGGAGCGGCTGCTGGGCGCGGTGGGGAAGACGCTATGGGTCCGCGACGAAGAGCAGATGCACGCGGTCACTGCGACGTCCGGCAGCGGCCCGGCCTACGTCTTCCTGCTCATCGAGGCGATGACCGAGGCGGCCGAAGGCCTCGGGCTCGACCGCGACAGGGCGCGCCAGTTGAGCCTGGCGACCGTCGCCGGCGCGGCACGGCTGGCAGCTGGCAGCACGGAGGGTCCCGGGGAACTGCGTGCGCGGGTGACCTCACCGGGCGGCACCACGGAGCGGGCGATCGCGGTGTTCGAGGAAGGCCGCCTTCGGGAGTTGGTCGCGAAGGCCATGCAGGCGGCCGCTGCACGTAGCCGGGAGCTTGGTGGATAATACCCACGACAGCCCAAAGCGGAGCATGCGATGCAAGGCCCCTTCGACCAGATCCTCGATTTTCTGATCAGCACCCTGTTCGGGATCTACATCACCCTGCTGCTGCTGCGGTTGATCTTCGGCCTGGTCCGTGCCGATTTCTTCAATCCCATCTCCCAGACCATCGTGCAGCTGACCAACCCACCATTGCTGTTGCTGCGCCGCGCGATTCCGCCACTGGGCCGCCTGGACCTTGCAGCCGTGGTACTGATCCTGCTGCTCAAGTTCATCGAGCTCTGGCTGCGCCTGATGATACTCGGCGTCGATATCGCCCCGGGACTCGTGCTGATCGCCTCGATCCGGGAAATCCTCGTGACCGTGGTCTGGATCCTGATCATCAGCCTCGTGATCGAGGTCGTAATGAGCTGGCTGCAGGCCGGAGGCGCGAGCGGCGGGAACCCGGTCGCGCGCCTGGTCTCGGACGTGAACCGCCCCATCCTCGGACCCCTGCGCCGCGCGCTGCCGAGCACGGGGGCAATCGACTTCTCACCGATGCTGGCCCTGATTGGTCTTTACGTCGTGCTGATCATTGTGCGCTCCTTGTAGCCTTCTGATACCAGGTCGTTGCAGACTGCTACACTCCTTTCAAGGTGGCGTCGCGGCGCGACGCCTGGAGGGGCGGTTCCGGCGGCCGCAAGCCGGACCGAAACAAGGAGACATGAGGATGCTAACCATGCGCAATGCGTTCGTGATCTGGTCCGGCCTTCTGCTCGGTCTGCTGCTGGCCACGGGTTCGGGCCATGCCAACGAGGTCGAGTTCGATCGCCACGTGGTCCACTACACCGTTGTGAACACCACCTTCCTGTCGCCGGATGTGGCCAGGGCCTACAACATCCGCCGCAGCAGCAGCCGTGCGCTGGTCAACATCGTGATCCTGAAGCGTGAAGGGAACGGCGTGGAGTCGGTGCCCGGCAGTGTCAGCGGGCATGCCGTGAATCTCAACCGGCAGCTGCGCAATCTGAGCTTCCGTCAGGTGCGGGACGGGGATGCCTATTACCACCTGGCCGAGGTCAGGGTACGTCCGGGAGAGGTCCTCGACTTCAACCTGCGTGTCTCGGCCGCCGGGGACGACGAAATCATGCCGGTGAGCTTCCGCCAGAGCTTCTACCGCCACTGACCCCGGGCGGACCCGCTGAAAGGGCCTTTCACCGCGAAGACCGCGAAGGGTTTCAAGGGATGGCTCTGACCTATCCCCTCGTCAACGCTCATGGCCAGAAGGCAGCGCCGATCACGGAACCGTCGCCCTCCCGAACCGCCTGCCCAAACCACGGTCCAAACCCCATTCCCTCTTCCCGGTCTTCCCGCTCTTCCCGGTAAATCACGCCCTTGCCCTCGCCCGCCCCGGTGAAAGGGCTGTTCACCGGGAAGACCGAGAAGACCGGGAAGGTTTTGAGGGATGGGTGTCTCGCCTATTGCCTCGTCAACGGTCATGAGCAAGGGTCCAGCGCCGATCCTGAAACCGTCGCTCTCCCGAACCCCTTGCCCAAACCACGTTCCAAACCCCATTTCAGCCTTCCCGGTCTTCCCGCTCTTCCCGGTAAATCACGCCCTTGCCCTCGCCCGGCCCCGTGAAAGGGCTGTTCACCGGGAAGACCGGGAAGGTTTTGAGGGGATGGCTCTGACCTATCCCCTCGTCAACGGTCATGGCCGAGGGGCAGCGCCGATCATAGAACCGTAGCCCTCCCGAACCGGTTGCCCAAACCACGTACCAAACCCCATTTCCTCTTCGTGTCTTCGCGTCCTTCGTGGTGAATAAGGCCCTTGCCCTTGCCCTTGCCCAGGTGTCAGAGGATGAGTGTGGAGATGCGCCAGAGACCGTAGGCGATCAGCAGGACCCCGGCGCCCTGGC
>JAWLFM010000138.1:0-7152 GCA_041685565.1 Thioalkalivibrio sp. | reverse complement strand
GTACCCTCCGGCTGCACGATCACGCCGCTCAGGCGTACGCCCCGCGGCGTGACGATCTCCAGGGTCTTGTTGGTGATTCCCATGGTTCTCTCTGCCCTGTGGACCCGCGACGGTCCTTGGTTGAATCGGGCTGCGTATGCCAATGGCCACGCGGCGCGCGCTCTGCGATGATACGCTAGCCGGTTTGGGGCTGGGGGTTTCCGTGGTCGAAAACGAGAGTGAATTGCGCGCGCGTCTCGTCGAGATGCAGGCCGAGCACCAGGCCCTGGAAACCGCCATCCATGCCCTGCATGAGGTTGCAGCGCCCGACCTGTTCGCCCTGCGCCGGTTGAAGAAGCGCAAGCTCCAGCTCAAGGACGCAATCTCCCGGCTGCGCAGCCGCCTGATTCCCGACCTCAACGCCTGAAAACGAAAAACGGCGCCCCGGTGTTGCCACCGGAGCGCCGCGTGCGTGGGCCGTCTATCGCCCCTGGGTGATCAACCCCAGATGTCGCCGGTAATGCCGTCGTACCAGCCCTTGGTGTAGATCGCCTCCATCTGCCGCACCGACGCCGGGGCGTCGGCAGGGCTTACACCCCCCGCACCTGCGACGCCAGCCATCGCGCCATCCTTGTAGGTATAGACGGCGGCCACGCTGATCGCGTGATCCGGCGTGATCAGGCTGTAGCAGGTGTTCGCGGTCGAGGGCGACAGCGGCTCCAGACCCGCCAGTTCGCGGCTGATCGCCGCCGCGGCCACCTTGGCCTGATTGTTCGCCGAGTGGCCGGACTTCGGCATCGCGCCGGCCACGCTGGAGTCGCCGATCACGTGGATCCCCGGGTGGATGCTGGACTCGAAGGTCATCTGGTTGACCGGGCACCAGAAGCCGTCGCCCGCCAGGCCGGTCTGCATCGCGATCGCCCCGGCGGTCTGCGGCGGGATGTAGTTCAGTACATCCGCCTTGAAGGTGGTGAAGCCACCGTCGGAGATCGTGGTCAGATTGGCCGCGTCGACCTCTTCGACCTGGCCGCCGCGGGAGCTTGGCACCCACTCGATCATGTCGCCGTAGTGCTGTTCCCAGCCCGCCATGAACAGGCCCTGCTTGGAGAAGTTCTCCTTGTTGTCGAGGATGATGATCTTCGAACGCGGCTTCGCCTGCTTGAAATAATGCGCCACCATCGAGGCCCGCTCGTAGGGCCCGGGCGGGCAGCGGAACGGGTTGCCGGGGGCGACCATCACGAACACGCCGCCGTCGGGCATGGCCTCGAGCTGCCGGCGCAGGAGCACGGTCTGCGCGCCGGCCTTCCAGGCGTGCGGGATGCGCTCGGCATCCTCGGCGGTGATGCCCGGGACGGCGTCGTAGCGGAAGTCGATCCCCGGCGACAGTACCAGCCGGTCGTAGGTCATGCTGCTGCCGCTCGCGGTCTTCACGGTACGCCGGGCGGGATCGATCTCGGTCACCGAATCCTGCACCACCTTCACGCCATGACGGCTCTGCAGCGCATCATAGGTCTGCGCGATGTCGTCCATCTGGGCATGACCACCGAGCACCCAGTTGCTGCCATAGCAGGTGTGGTAGGTGGCGTTCGGCTCGATCAGGGTGACGTCCATGTCCGGCGAGAAGCGCTTCAGGTACTTGGCCGCGGTGGCGCCACCGGAGCCGCCACCGACGACGACCACGTGGGCACCACGGGCACTGCTCGCTCCACCGGGAACGGCACAGCCGAGACCGGCTACGGTAGCGGCGCCACCGATGCCGACGGTTTTGAGAAAATTACGACGGGAAAAATTGGTCATGTCTGCTGCCCCCGGTTCTTATTGTATGGTCGCAAAATGGTCGGCGATGAGGACGATCTCTTCGTCCGAATAACCCTTGGCCAGACGATTCATGATCGTGCCCGGTCGTGAACCATCCTTGAAGGCCTGCATCTGGGACACGAGCAGATCCCTGGGGTACCCGACCAGGTTGGGCATGTTACCGGTGGTGTCGATGCTGTGGCAGGCAAAGCAGGAGGTGGTCAGTACTGCCCCCCTCTCCACTTCGGCGGCCTGGGGTGCCAGGGCCATGGTCATCATGGAAACCGCGATGCCAGCGGCAAGGATTCGAGAACGTTTCATGGGGAATGTGCTCCTCCGTTTGAGGGTTGTATTCATGGTCAACGGCTCATGGTTGCCGTCTCTTCTTATGTACTCCCGGATGAGGAGTCTGGCGCCCTGTCCGGGGGTGAGGCAGCCGGTGGTCTGATGCGGCCAGTCGGCTCGATCGGTGTTTCCTGGATCCAACACGGGTCGTGAATTTTCGAACGGCTTGTCGAAACTTACTTCCAATGGGGTAGCCTAGACCGTGAAGATGTGAAATTCCACACCGGTTGTACCTTCCAACCCCATTGAAGGGTCATTCCCCGAGTCACTCCTCGTGTTCAATACCCAGAAGGTCGAGGGCCTCGAGCAGGTATTCGGAGATCAATGGGGTGGCGATCAGCCGATCCATGATCTCGGGACACCAGTTGTCCATCGCCTCGCGCCGTGTATCTTCCCATTCGTCGGGCCCGAAGTCGCCGCGGCCAAGCCATTTCAGCGCGAGCAGCTCGGCCTGCTGCGCAGGTTCCATGCCGCGCACCCCCATGCGTAGTTCCTGCAGGGTCATGTCGCTGCCGTGGTCGGCCAGGACCTGCATGGCCCAGTCGCCATCGTTTCCGTCCAGGGACGCATCGGGGAAGACGACCTCCTCCTTGGCGTGAAACTCGCGTGTCGACCTGACGATCCAGAGCACGGTGTCGAGGTTGATTCTTAGCATGAACGTCTATCCTTCAGTGGATTACGGCGGGGTGCCGGGCCAATACCCAGTGTGCCACGACGATCGCCCTGGACGGCGGTTCGCTGCGGGATCCGTGGCGGGCGTCGTCGCTGGCGCTGTAGCGGGGTTCATCGGGTCCGGGTATCGTCTTCAGACAAGGTTCAGGCTAGGCTTTTAGTGTAAACCCTGGTCCCCGGTGCTGCATTCACCGTCGCGGCATCGCCCGGCACCTTCCCAGCCGCATGGCCCACCAGGGTTGCCGGTCGGCATGGGGCAGCACATTGCACCATTCGGGCGCGCTCTACCCGACGGGTAAGGGGACACCCATTGGCCCTGGAGAGGGGAGTATGCGACTGAACTGGAAGAAGACCCCTGGACGCCCCCGGGCGTGGCTTGCACTGGTCCTGCTGCCCGCGCTGCTGCTGGCACCGGGCGTAGCGGCCGTGGCGGATACGGCTGCACCGAACAGCCTCGACCAGGCGGTCGCGCAGGTGGAGCGTGACCACGCCGGGCGAGTGCTGTCGGCCCGCGGGGAGCGGCGCAATGGCGGGGTGGTCTATACCATCCGGCTGCTGACCGAGGACCAGCAGGTGCGCACCTTCGAGGTCGAGGGCGCGGAGGGCGCTCGACCGTGAACCTGCGCGTGGCACTGGTGGAGGACGACGACAGCCTCAGGGAGCGCATCGCCGAGTCGCTGCGCGGCGCAGGCTGGCGGACCGACCTGGCCGCTGACGGGAAGACCGGCCTGTACCTGCTGACCGAGTACGCCTGCGACATCGCCATCGTCGATCTCGGCCTGCCCGGGCTCGACGGCCTGGAACTGATCCGCCGCGCGCGGGCCCTGAAACCCCGGTTGCCGATCCTGATCCTGACCGCCCGCGACCGCTGGCAGGACAAGGTGGAGGGCCTGGAGGCGGGCGCTGACGACTACCTCACCAAGCCCTTCCACGTGGAGGAACTCCAGGCGCGGCTGCGTGCGCTGGTACGGCGCAGCCTGCAGGACGGGCAGGAACGGCTGGAGTTCGATGCGCTGGTCATCGACACGGCCACCGATACGGTACTGCTGCGCGGCGAACCGGTCACCCTGACCACCTTCGAATACCGGCTGCTGCTGCAACTGGTCCGGCAGGCAGGCCGGCCGCTGAGCAAGGACGTGCTGGCCGATTACCTCTACGAGCACGATGCCGACCGCGAGAGCAACGTGATCGAGGTGCTGATCGGGCGGCTGCGGCGCAAGCTGGACCCTGACGGCACCCTGGGTGTGATCGAGACCCTGCGCGGGCGCGGCTACCGGTTTGCGCTGCAGCCCGCCGGCGATGCCCGAAGCGACGGGGCATGACCCCGCCGGGCCTCAGCCTGAGGCTGCGCATCAGTCTGGTGGCGGCCGCGGTGATCGCCGTCTTCTTCCTGCTGACCGCGACGCTGCTCGAACGTGCCTTCCGCGAGAACGCCGAGGACGCCGTGGCCACCCGCCTGGATGCCCAGCTGCTGTTGCTGATGGGGATCGTCGAGGTGTCCGGACCGGGCCAACTGCAGTTCCCCGACGTGCTGCCGGAGGCCCGCCTGTCGCTGCCGGGTGGGGGGCTGTACGCACGCGTCCTGGACGGTGCGGGCGAGACCCTCTGGCGCTCGCCCTCGGCGCTCGGCACGCCGCTGCGGGAATGGCGCGATCAGGGGTTCTTCGAGCGCGGCATGACCGTGCAGTGGGAACTGCCGGATCAGGTCTTTCCGCTGACCTTCCAGGTGCTGGAGGAACGCGATGCCTTCGCGGCGCAGATGGAGCGCTACCGACGTACCTTGTGGGGCGCCCTGGGCCTGCTGACCGTATTGCTGATCGCGGGGCAGGCGCTGGCTCTGGGTTTCTGGGGTCTGCGGCCGCTGCGTCGCGTGCGCGCCGATCTCGAGGCGCTGCGCCAGGGCGAGAACCGCAGGCTCGGCGGCCCCTACCCGCGCGAGATCCAGACCCTGACCGACAGCATCAATGCCCTGCTCGAGTTCGAGCGGGACCGTCTGCAGCGTCAGCAGCACGCGCTGGCGGACCTCGCGCACAGCCTGAAGACCCCGCTCTCGGCCCTGCGCCTCGGACTGGAGGGGGGCGAGCCCGATCGGCCTGAGCTGCTTCTGCAGGTCGAACGCATGCAGGGGATGATTCAGCACGAGTTGAACCAGGCGCAGCGCCTGGGACCGTCGCCCTTCCAGCCGCCGGTGGTGCTGGCGCCGGTCATCGAGCGTACCTGCGCGGCGTTGCGGCGGGTTGCCGGGCAGCACGGCGTGGAGTTGGTCGCCGTCGTGGGTCGGGAGTGTACCCTGCGCATGGAAACCGGGGCGTTATTCGAACTGCTGGGCAACGTCCTGGACAACGCCATCCGGCATGCCCGGTCCCGCGTCCGCGTCAGTCTCGCCTGCGACCGCCGCAGCCTCGAGCTGTGTATCGATGATGATGGACCGGGCATCGCCGAAGCGGACCGCGAGGCAGTGCTGCGGCGGGGCACGCGCCGCGACACCCGGCTCGGGGGGCAGGGCCTCGGCCTGCACATCGCGGACACCCTGGTCCGGGACCACGGTGGTGAACTCCGCATTGAGCGCGCCCCGGAACTCGGTGGCGCCCGCATCCGCATGACCTTCACTCCGAGCTGACGGCGTCTCTCGTCCGGCCCACCCGGCGGTTGGGGCCTCTGGTCATAGGGCGAATGGTGCCAGGGGGAGGGCCGGGCTCACGTCGAGGATGCTGTCGCGGACCAGGCCGGCCGAGCCGCAGGCCAGGGTCCAGCCCAGGTGGCCGGCGCCGGTGTTCAGGTACAGCCCCGGAACCCGCGTGGGGCCGAGGATCGGCGTGCCTCGGGCGCTCATCGGCCGCAGGCCGGTCCAGGGCTCCATGGTGTCCGGATCGAAATCCTCGGGCAGCCGCGGCAGGGTATGTCGGCACTGGGCGAGTACGTTGGCGGCACGGGAGGCGTTCAGGCGCAGGTCGGCGCCGGTGAACTCCGCGGTTCCGGCCAGCCGCAGCCGGCCGTCCAGCGGGGTCAGTACCACCTTGTTGGCGTCGTCGATGATCGGCAGTCGCGGCTGCCATTCCTGCGGCAGGGTCAGTGTCAGTGAATAGCCCTTGACCGGCGCCACCGGCAGCCGCAGCCCGAGCCGCCGGACGAGGGCCGAAGCCGCGAAGCCGCTGGCGAGCACCACTGCATCCGCCGCCATCGGCCCGGCGGATGTCTCCACCCCGTTGATCCGTCCCTGGAACAGGCGCCAACCGGTGACCCGGGTGTTCGGGCGCCAGCGTACGCCCGCCCGCTGCGCTGCCGTGGCCAGCTCCCGGGTGAAGGCCGCGGCATTGCCGATGGCGTCGTCGGGGAAGAAGAGCGCGCCGCAGAGGCGGTGGGCGATCGGCTCCAGGGAGGGCTCCGCGGCGGCAACTCGCGCGGCATCCCATTCCTCGAAGCGGACCCCGACGCCGGCCATGGCGGCACTCGCGGTGCGGTTCTGGGCCAGGCTGTCCGGATCCTGAAAGATCTTCAGAATGCCCGACTCCGCAAAGCCGAAATCCAGCCTCAGCTCCTGTTGCAGGGTCCGCAGCTGGCGCAGGGAGTATTCGGCGAGCTGCGCGTTCAACAGGGTGTTGCGCTCGAAGCGCGCCCGCCGGCTGTTCCACAGGAACTCGAGGCCCCAGGGCAGGATGCCCGGCAGCGCGCGTGGCCGCAGCAGCAGGGGCGAATCGACCCGGCCCAGGTAGCGCAACAGATCCCAGCCGACGCCTGGCGCATTCCAGGGCTCGGCGTGGCTGGCGTGCAGCATGCCCCCGTTGGCGGCGCTGGCACCGCGGGCCGGAAGGTCAGCCGCATCCACGAGCGTGACATCCACGCCCGCTGCGCGCAGGTACCAGGCGGTGGTGGTTCCGGTCACGCCGGCCCCGATGACGATCACGTGCATCTGTGGTGTTCCCTGATTCGTCGTTGTGCCTAATCTAACCTACATGGACCCGCAATCGGTCCCGGTGGTGTTGCCGGATGGTCGTGACCCTGGGGTGCGTTGGTCACAGGGGCCGCGATCTGCGCAACTCGTCGAGGTCGCGGGACAGGCGCTGGATGGATACCTTGTCCCGCGTGCCGAGTTCCTGGGCGAAGACCGAGACACGCAGTTCCTCCACACGGTAACGGAAACGGAGCACCTCGGGGTCCTCGGGGTGAGCGGCGAGCAGGCGCTTGGCCTCGTCCCACATGGGCTCGATGTCCACGCGCAGGCGCCGGTCCTTGTCCGGGGTCTGTTCCAGACGCTGCAGACGCCGGGTGATCGCCTGCAGGTAGCGGGGCAATTCGGGCAGGACCTCGGGCGGTGTGCGGAGGAGGAAGTCCTCAGGCACCAGATGCGCCAGCTGGTCG
>JAWLFM010000137.1:0-7180 GCA_041685565.1 Thioalkalivibrio sp. | reverse complement strand
ATCTGTGCGACCTCGGGCTCCGCCCCCGGATGAATCAGGGTCTGCTGCAGATAGAAGAAATTTGCGTCGATCACGCCCAGGAGGTTATTGAAGTCATGCGCCACCCCACTGGCCAGATGACCGATCGTCTCGCGTTCCCGGGCCGCGACCATGTCCGTGTAGGCCTGCTCCCGCTCGATCGCGCTGACCATCAAGCTTGCAAAGACCTGGAGAAAGTGGATCTCGGCGGAAGACCATTCCCTCAGGCTGTGCACCGTATCGAACCCCACGAATCCAGTCAGGTTCTCACCCTGCATCACTGGCAGGATCAGCAGTGAACGGACGCCCTGGGACTCGAGAAAGGCCTTCTCCGCCCAGTCCTCCGCAAGCTCCGCGACCCTTGGAATCACCACCGGCGACCCGGCCGCAAGCAGCTTCATCGAATCGGGGGTGGCGTCCCAGGGGATGTTCTGCAGCCGGTCGATCATCGGCGCCACCCCGGGAGCGGTCCACTCGTGCGTATTGCTGAAGGTCCTGCGTTCGACCTCCGCGCTGAACAGATAGGCCCGGTCGGTACCGGTGAGCTGTCCCATACGGGCCAGGGCCTTGTTGATCAGATGATCCATGCCCAGTTCCGGGCGTTGCAGGAAGACCGCCGAGAGTTCCAGCAAGCCCCGCTCGAGCTGCTCACGCTGCAGGAGGTCGAATTCCGCCTGCCTGCGCTCGGTGATATCGCGGCCCACGGCCACGACCCACTGGACCTGCCCCGCCTCGTCGAGTACCGCCCGGTCGACCCACTGCAGCCAGCGCCATCCAGCCACGGTCTCGACTCGTTGCTCGATCTGGCGGACATGCGGTGGCAGCAGGAGCTGACGGGTCGCCGCGGCCGAGGCCTTGCGGTCGTCGGGGTGCACCAGTTGCAGGCAATGTCTGCCGAGCAGTTCCTCTTCCGGTATGCCGACCAGCCGACAATAGGAAGGACTCACGAAGTCGAAGCGGCCATCGGGATCGGTGCGAACGATCAGGTCTTCGAGATGCTCAATGACCAGCCGATACCGCTCCTCCTGCGCGCGCAGGGCATCCTCGATCCGCCGCTGCTCCGTGATATCCAGCGCGGTGCCGGATATGCCCCCGGTTTCGCCGTCCTCGCTGAACCGGCCGCGCCCCTTGCCCCGATGTCTGCCGGGGGCATCGGCCGTGCCGGACGGCGGGCGGGGCGGACCAGCGCCTTCGCCCCCTGAAGCGACCATCCCGGACCGCCAGCGGCCCATGACGGAGCGCAGCCGGGAAAACGGTGACACCGTGCTAGCACCGATGGTTCATGGGTGTCTGCGCCGAATGGGGAATGGCAGGGGCGTGGCAGCCCGGGAACCTGCGCAACAGGTCATCCACCGTCATCGCCTCCCCGAACAGATGCCCCTGCACCAAGTCCACTTCGGATGCGATCAGCAGCCGCTGCTCCTCCGTCTCCACGCCCTCGGCGATCAGTTGCAGATGGAGGCTGCGGCCAAAGGCGACAATGGCGCGAAAGACGCTGAGCGCCTTTTCGGAATCAAGCATCTCGGCAACGAAGGACAGGTCGATCTTCAGGGTGTCGAATGGCAATTCCGCCAATGCCCGGATCGAGGAATAGCCGACACCGAAGTCATCCATCGCGAGGGAGACACCCAGGAGCTGGATCTGTGCGGCTGCGCTGCGCATGGCCTGCGGATCGGCGGTGATGGTCGTCTCGGTCACCTCGATCTTGACGGCGCAGATCGCCGCAAGGCCCGTCACCAGCCGACTGACCAGGGTCAGAATCCGCGGATCCCCCAGGGTCTGCTGCGACAGGTTGACCGACAGGAAGGCCAGATCGAGTGAGGCAAGGCGCCCGCGCATTTCGATCAGGCGCTCGAACAAGGCCTCGGTCACGGCATAAAGCAGGCCCGAGGCCTCGGCGAGGGCGATGAAGTCGTCGGCGCCAAGCACCGTGCCGTCGGGCAGACGCAGACGCGCCAGCACCTCGGCCCCGCTCAGGCTGCCATCCCCGGGGAAGACGATGGGCTGGAAATGGGGTTCCACCAGACCTGCCTCGATGCATTCCTCCAACTGCCCCCGGCTCAGCACCGTGTGGTGAACGGGATGCGGTCTACCCGCAGGCAAAGGGCGGGTGGCCCGGGCAAGGATGAGGGGCAACTCCGTGACCAGACGGGACTTCGATACGGTGCCGAGGACCCGGATGCCGCTGGCAGTGGCGATCCTGCGGGCGGTGTCGAGCACGTTGTCGCCGTGGCCGGACAGCAGGAGGATCGGGATCTCCAGTCCGGCGCCGGCCAGCCAGTGAATGACATCGATGCCGTTCTCACGGCCGAGGCCGAGGTCGAGCAGTACGGCGTCCGGGGCGGCGGCCGCCAAGGCGGCCTTGAAGGGCGTGATCGACCGGAAGAAGCTGACTTCATGCCCCAGCTGCCGCAGGAAGCGGCCGAGGACCGTCTCCACCCGCGGATCATCATCGAGACAGATCAAGCGCATGCTCTCTCCGGACTCACGCAAGGATCCGGAAGGGATGTTGCGCCGGGCCATCAATCCTCCAGCGTGTAGACCGTGCCACAGTAGGGGCAGCGGATCCGGCCGTCGGGGGCCTCTTCGATGGGCAGGTAGACCCGCGGATGCGAGGCCCACAGCGCGGTGTGCGGGGTCGGACAGTTCAGCGGCAGTTGGCTGCGGCGCACGGTGACCGTGGTCTCGGCATTGGCCGGCTTGAAGCGATCCTGCTGTTCGGCGGTATGGGGATTCGGCATGTTGTTCTCGCGGATTCGGTCCAGAACTGGGCGGGGGGAGATCACACGTAGGTGAGCCAGCCCCTGTGCTTCGGATGACGGCCCTTGACCACATCGAAATACAGCGACTGCAGGCGTTGCGTGATCGGGCCACGGGTACCCTCGCCGATCGGGCGGTTGTCGACCTCCCGGATCGGGGTGACCTCGGCGGCGGTCCCGGTGAAGAAGGCCTCGTCCGCGATATAGACCTCATCGCGGGTGATGCGCTTCTCGATGACCTTCAGGCCCTCCTCATCGGCCAGGCTCAGGATGGTGCGGCGGGTGATGCCATCCAGCGCCGAGGTCAGGTCCGGGGTATAGAGCGCGCCGTCGTGCACCAGGAAGATGTTTTCGCCACTGCCTTCGGCCACATAGCCCTCGGTGTCCAGCAGCATCGCCTCGTCGTAGCCGCAGGAGATCGCCTCCTGCAGGGCCAGCATGGAATTCATGTAGTTGCCGTTGGCCTTGGCCTTGCACATGGTCACGTTGACATGGTGCCGGTTGTAGGACGAGGTCCGGACGCGGATTCCGCGGGTCATGTTTTCCTCGCCAAGGTAACTGCCCCAGGTCCAGGCCGCGACGATCACGTGCACCTCGAGATTGTCCGCACGCAGTCCCATGCCCTCCGCACCGTAGAAACACATCGGCCGGATGTAGGCGGTCTCGAGGCCGTTCTCGCGCACTGCGGCGACCTGTGCCGCGCTGATCTCTTCGGGGCTGTAGGGGATCTTCATACCCAGTATGCGTGCCGAATTGAACAGTCGCCGGGTGTGATCCTCGAGCCGGAAGATGGCGGTGCCGCCCTCGGCCTCGTAGGCACGCACGCCCTCGAACACGCCCATGCCATAGTGCAGCGTGTGTGTCAGCACGTGGGTCCGGGCATCACGCCAGGGAACCATCCCGCCGTCCATCCAGATCACTCCATCGCGATCCGCCATCGACATCGTCGGTCTCTCCTCAGTCAGCATTCCCCGGGTCCGCCGCATGGATCGCGACATCGCCGAACAGATCGTCCCAGGTGGCCATCACCTGTCCGCGCAGCTCCCGCAGGTCCCCCGGCGGGTTGCTCAGCCGGGTGCCCGCGCCGCCCAGGGTCAGGCGGTGGATGCGGTTGCGCATATCCCGGTAGGCGTCGGCCAGGGCCACACCGAGTTCGAAACGGATCACGCCCACCTGCCCGAGCACCTCCAGCGTCCGCACCTTGTCGGGCCAGGCGCACAACTCCGGATGATCCACGGCATTGGCCAAAACCCAGTATTGAACCATGAACTCGATGTCAGTGATACCACCCCGGTCGCGCTTGAGGTCGAAGACATCCGGGTCGCGCGAGGCGTGCTCGGCGAGCATCTTGTGACGCATCTCCACCACCTCGGCGCGCAGGGCCTCGCGATCACGCGGCCGGGTGAGGATGCGCCTGCGCACCTCGGCGAAGCGCTGGCCCAGCTCCGGATCGCCCGCAACGAAGCGGGCACGGACCAGGGCCTGGTGTTCCCAGGTCCAGGCGGAGCCCTCCTGATAACGACCGAAGGCCTCGAGGCTGCTCACCAGCAGTCCCGAGGCCCCGCTCGGGCGCAGGCGGGTATCCACCTCGTACAGGCGCCCGGCGGGGGTGAATGCCCCCAGCAGGTGCACCACCCGCTGCGCGACGCGACCGAAGAATTCGGAGTTGTCAATGATGCGGGGGCCGCTCGTGCGCGCGGGCTCGCCCTCGCTGTCGTGGAGGAAGACCACATCCAGGTCCGAGCCGTAGCCCAGTTCCAGACCACCGAGCTTGCCGTAGCCAATGATCGCGAAACGGGCGCGTCGGCGCCCGGACTCGGGGCCACACCAGGGTTCGCCATGGCGTTCCACCATCAGATTCCAGGACAACTCCAGCACCTTCTCCAGCAGGACCTCGGCAAGCCAGGTCAGGTGGTCGGAGACGCGCATCAACGGGAGATGACCCATGATATCGGCGGCCGCGACGCGCAGGGTCTGGACCTGCTTGTACTGGCGCAGGCGGTCCAGCACCTGCTCCTGGTCCTCCAGCGGGAACTGGCCGAGTTCGTGGTCCAGTTCCTCCTTCAGGCCATTGCGATCCGGCGGGGCGTACAGCACCCGGGGATCCAGCAATTCATCCAGCAGCAAGGGGAACCGGGTGAGTTGGTCGCTGATCCAGGAACTGGCCTCGCAGAGCTTGACCAGTTGTGACAGGGCCAGCGGATTCTCGACCAGCAGGGAAAGATAGACCGAGCGGCGCGCGATGGTCTTCACCAGTTGCAGGGCGCGGGGAAGGACGGGATCCGGGTCATCCAGCTCCGCCAGTGCGCCCAGGAGCAGGGGCATCAGGCGATCCAGGCGTTGGCGCCCGGTCTCGGACAGGGAGCGCGTCACCGGACCCTTGCGCAGGGCCCGGATCCCCTCGTACGCGGCCGCCGGCTCCGAGAAGCCCATCTGCTCCAGCAGAGGCAACGCCTCCGTCTCGGCGAGGTGCTGGGACCAGAGCCGGCCGAGCAGGCGTTGCCGGCCACCCCCGGGCATACCTGAGTCGTCGGCCGCATCGTCGCGTTGCGGGGCCGAGAAGACCTGCTCGAACTGGGCGTGAACCCGCCGCTGCTCCCGTACCAGTGCCGTCTCGAAGCTGGCTTCGTCCGCATAGCCCATGGCCAGTGCGAGCCGGGTCCGGTCAAGGGCCTGCGTCGGCAGGCGGTGCGTTTGCTGATCGTTCAGCATCTGCAGCCGGTTCTCCACCCGGCGCAGGAAGCGATAGGCGTGCACCAGCTGATCCACCGCGTGCTGGGGCAGCAACTGCCGCTGCGCGAGCAGGGCCAGCACACCGAGCAGGTCCCGGCGCTGCAGATCCCGATCGCGGCCACCGCGGATCAGCTGGAACACCTGGGCGACAAACTCGACCTCGCGGATACCGCCCTCACCGTGCTTGACGTCCTCGAAACGCTCCCGGCGCACCGATTCCTCGTTGATCTTGCGCTTCAGTTCCCGCAGGTTGGCAAAGGCCCCGTAATCCAGATACCGGCGATAGACGAAGGGCTGCAGCTTCTCCATCAGCCGCGCGCCCGCCTCCGGATCTCCGGCCATCACCCGCGCCTTGATCAGGGCATAGCGTTCCCACTCGCGGCCATGGGCCTGGTAATAGTCCTCCATGGCATCGAAGTGCATTACCAGCGGCCCGGAACCGCCAAAGGGCCGCAGCCGCATGTCGACCCGGTAACAGAAGCCCTCCGGGGTCGAGTCGGCCAGGGCCGCGATCAAGGCGCGACCCAGACGCTGGAAGAACTCCTGGTTCTCGATGCTCCGGCTGCCGTCGGTGTGGCCCGCACGCCAGTAGGCGAAGATCAGATCGACGTCCGAAGAGAAGTTGAGTTCCCGGCCGCCCAGCTTGCCCATGCCGAGTACGACCAGGGACTGTCGCCGACCCTCTGCGTCGCGGGGCCTGCCATAGCGCTGGTGCAATCGCTCCTCGAGCCAGCCCAGTGCGCCCTGGACCAGGGTATCCGCAAGACGGGTCAGATCGTGCATCACCTCGTCGAGCCCGGCCTGACCGAGCAGATCCCGCCAGGCGATACGGATCAGTTCGCGGTGGCGCAGTTCGCGCAGACAGGCCTTGAGCTCTGCGTCGTCGGCAACATCGCGCAGACGCTCGGCCAGCCATGCGCGGACCTCATCGTCGGAGCGGGCCGGCATCGATCCCCTGGCGTCCAGGGCGTCGAGCACGTACTCGGGATGACGCCCCGCTATCTGCGCAACGTAATCGCTGCACAGCAAGACCAGACCAGCACCAGGCATCTGCTCCGGTGGGTCGGGAAGCCCCTCGCGAAAATCATCCAGCAGTTGGCGTGCGCGGTCGCGAACCGCAGCGGGAAGGGAATCGATGGCCATCGGCTGCGTCACATCCATGCCGCAAGCCTACCAGCCTGGCTCGGCAAGGGTGAACAAAGACCGCTCGCTGGCCATCGGTGGAGACCGGGCCTTGACGCAGGGCATCACACGAATGACAATGGTTCTTGTTCGCCACTTGCGAACCAACCTCATTCAGGAGCGAACCGCATGTTTCATCACCGTCTCAAAGTCTTCGCAATCGCGGCCATCGGGGCCGCACTCAGCCTGCCCGCGGCGGCCCACGCCGATGACGAGGTCAATCTGTACTCGGCTCGACAGGAGAACCTGATCAAACCCCTGCTCGACGACTTCACCCGCGATACCGGGATCAGCGTCAACCTGCTGACCGGCCGTGCCGACGAGCTGCTGCAACGGCTGCGGCTGGAAGGCCGCAACTCGCCCGCCGACGTCCTGATCACCGTCGATGCCGGCAACCTGCACCAGGCCAAGGAGGCGGGGGTCCTGTCCGCCATCGAATCCGAGACCCTCGATGAGCGCGTACCCGAGAACTTTCGCGACGTGGACGG
>JAWLFM010000016.1:0-28593 GCA_041685565.1 Thioalkalivibrio sp. | reverse complement strand
CGAACGGACACTGCCATCGGAGCAGGACTCGCACAACCTCCGGGGGCCCCAGCGCTGGAAGGAATTTCTCGACGAACCCTCGACAACTATGAGAGATTGAGTCAGCTTGTGCCAGGAATCAACACAAGGAAGCCTCGTGAAGCAGCCGCATGGCGCCCCATCCGTCTCGGTACGGTCGTATGATCGCGCGCAATGACGCGGGGCAGGGCTCGCCGGGCCTCTCGCGCCTGTGCGCGACGCTGAGCGAGGCCCATCAGGTCATGGTCCGGGCCCGCGACTGCGACGAACTCTTCGCGGCCATCAGTCGGATCGCAGTGGACAGCGGCGGCTTCCGGGGCTGCACGATCGCCTTCATCGACGCGGATTCCGGCCGTCTTCAGGTCGCCGCACAGCACGGCCTCGACCCGGAGACCACGGCAGCGATGCCTCCGGCGATGGACGTGGACGCCTTGCTCGCGGCGATGCCGCCGGCCCCCTCCGACCGCGCACACCACCGGGGAAACCGCGCGACCCCGGACCCCAATCCTGCATGGTGCGAATGGGCCGCAACCGCCGGCATACCCGCCTTCGCCCATTACCCGCTTCATGAACACGGCAGGCTGATCGGGGCCTGCAGCCTGTTCGGCAACGACCGGGACGCATTCTCCACCGAGAGCGTTCACCTGCTGCACGTCATGATGCAGGATCTCTCCCATGCACTGGGCCATCTCGCCCGTGAGCGGGCACTGCAGGAAAGCGAGGCACGCTACCGGCGCATCTTCGAGACCACCCAGGAGGGGATCTGGGCCCTGGATACCAGCCACCGGATCATCGAAGTGAACGCTGCGCTCGCCGGGATCCTTGGCTATTCGCCCGGGGAGATGCTCGGGCGAAGCATCGGAACCTTCGTGTTTCCGGAGGACCTGGCGGATCAGCAGGAACATCTGCGCCGCCGGGAACGGGGCGAGGCCGAGACCTACGAGCGGCGCCTGCGCCGAAGCGACGGCAGCGAGGTCTTCTGCATGATCTCCGGGACCCCGGTCCTGGACCCCGAAGGTCGGTTCAAGGGCTCCTTTGCGATGTTTACCGACATCACCGCCCGCAAACGCGCCGACGCGGCCCTGCGCCTGAGCGAACAGCGGTTCCGCGGCCTGTTCGAGGAGGTCGCCAACATTGCGGTGCAGGCCTACGATCAGGATCGGCGCGTGATCTTCTGGAACGGGGCCTCCGAGGCGTTGTACGGCTATAGCCGCCAGGAGGCCATGGGGCAACGGGTGGAGGACCTGATCATCCCCACCGGGATGCATGCCGCCCTTCAGGAACTGACCCCGGAAAACATCCTGGCGGGGGCGGACATTCCCCAGGGCGAGATGGTGCTGCGCAGGAAGGACGGGACCCCCGTGACCGTCTTTACCAATGTCGTCCTCAGGACGAACAGTGCCGGACAGCCGGAGATATACACCCTCGATGTCGACCTGACACAACTACGTCAGGTCGAGGAGCGCCTCCGGCAAAGCGCCAAGGCGTTCGAGAGCGCGGCCGAGGGCGTGATCATCACCGATGCCAATGCAAGGATCCTGTACGTCAACCGCGCCTTCACGACCATCACCGGCTACTCGGAGGACGAGGTTCTGGGCAAGAACCCAAGCCTGCTCAGTTCCGGACGCCAGGACCGGGCCTTCTATGAGGCCATGTGGGCAACCATCGAAGAAACCGGGCTCTGGCAGGGAGAGATCTGGAACCGACGCAAGAACGGCGAGGTGTATCCGGGATGGCTCACCATCAACAGTGTCCATGACGAGAACGGGCGCGTCAGCAACTACGTGGCCGTATTCAGCGACGTCACCGCCCTGCTGCGTTCCCAGCAGGAACGGGATTTTCTCGCCTACCACGACCCCCTGACGGCACTGCCGAACCGCGAGCTCCTGCGCGACCGTATGCAGCATGCCCTCGAACGGGCTCAACGCGGTGGCGGCGGCATCGCCGTCCTGCTCCTGGACATCGACCGGTTCAAGAACGTCAACGACAGCCTGGGTCATGACGCCGGTGACGCCCTGCTACAGGACCTCGCCCGCCGCCTCGCCAACGCCCTGCGCGGCGGCGACACGCTGGCGCGTCTGGGTGGCGACGAGTTTCTCATCGTGCTCGAGGAGCACTCCGGAATCCCTGCGGTCGATCCCATCGTATCCAGGCTCGCCGGCGTCTTCGATCGGCCGTTCCTGTGCGCAGGACAGACCCTCTTCATCACCGCGAGCATCGGAGCCAGCGTCTCCCCCGCCGATGGCGGCGACCCCGAGACCCTGATCCGCAACGCCGAGTTGGCGATGTACCAGGCCAAGGGGGGCGGACGCAACACCCTCGAATTCTACCGACAGGAGATGGCATCCGAGAGCCTGGATCGTCTGAATCTCGAAAACGCACTTCGCGGCGCGCTCACACGCGGCGAGTTCCGCCTGCATTTCCAGCCCCAGGTCAACCTGACCACCGGGGAACTGGCCGGCGTGGAGGCCCTGTTGCGCTGGCAGCATCCTTCGCGCGGCCTGTTACTGCCGGGAACCTTCATTCCGGTCGCCGAGGAAATGGGCATCATCGGGGACATCGGAGACTGGGTGCTGACCGAGGCCTGCCGGCAGATGGTTGCCTGGCATGCCAGCGGCCCGCGGATACCCCGTGTCGCCGTGAACCTCTCGGTCCAGCAACTGGAGCGAGGCGCGCTCGCGTCCAGGATCGGCCAGCTCCTGGAAGACTACCGGCTGCCCGCTGCCGAACTGGAACTCGAGGTCACCGAATCGATGATCATGCGGCAGGCCGAGCGCGCGATCGCCACGCTCAGAGAACTGCGGGCCCTCGGTGTGGGCGTCTCGGTCGACGATTTCGGTACCGGCTATTCCTCTCTCGGCTACCTTCGACGCCTGCCGCTCAATCGCCTGAAGATCGACCGCTCCTTCGTGACGGACATCGGACAGGACAAGGAGGCCGCAATGATTGCCCGGGCGATCATCGGCCTGGGCAGCAGCCTCGGATACGAAGTGGTGGCGGAAGGGATAGAGACCGCCGAACAGGCCGCCTTCCTCCGGACCGAGGGCTGCCAGATCGGGCAGGGCTACCTGTTCGGCCGACCGGTCTCTCCCGAGGCGCTGGCCACCGCCTGGACCTGACCGGCCTCTGGTGGGCTTGGCCACGGGCCGGCGCCGCACACCCCCTGCTTCGGCCGGGACGACAGCGCCGGTCGCGGCCAGGTACCTGCGTCAGCCCCTTCCGCCGTCCTCCAGCAGGGTTTCCAGCGCCCGGGTGAACCCCTGCGCCGCCTCCGGGCCCTCAATCGCGACCACCTGGTCCTGGGCCCACTTGCGGTTGGTGGGACCCAGCACGTCGGTGACCCGGTCGCCCAGGCAGCACAGCATGGTGAAGCCGGGACCCTCCTCCGGGCTGTAGCTGCACTCGGCATAGACCCCGGTGCGCTCGTTCAGCTTCTCGATGAATCGATCACGGTGCTCTCCGGGGCCTTGGGCATCGGTACGGTTCTCATCCACCAATTCCGCCAGACGCAGGGCCATGGCGGTGATGAAACGCGCCCGATCCTCGGCCGAGAAGGCCTCGTAGACCAGCCGGTCGGCCAACAACAGCAGGAAGGCGACGAATTCCTCGATGATATCGATGCGCTGTGCACGGGAACTCGTCTCGAAGCCCTCGTTCTCGAGGTTCAGCACGCCATTGCAGGCCGCCCGCCAGGCATTGGCAGCGCCCACCGTGGCCAGGTCCTCGAGGCTGCGCTCACGCTCACCCTGCTTCCACCGGCTGCGCAGACGGAGACTCATGCGGCCTCCGCAAGGTCGGCATGCACACCGTCCCAGAACCGGATGCGCGCCTCGATGGCCGCGCGCGCGGCCGCGTCGGCCTCCTCCAGACGTACGGGATCGCCTGCGCAGAGCAGGTCCAGCATGCGCAGGGACAGGGGTCCGTGGAAGTCCTCGTCCAGGTGGATGTGTCGATTGAGGTAGAAGTGAAACTGCGGGGCGACATCGGCGCCGATGCCCATGTTGCGCAGGAAACTGCGAAACATCCCCGGAATCACGTGCTCGCGGCCCAGGGCCAGGGCGGCCGCAACCACGTGCGGCTTGTCGGTGGCGATGAAGTCGAAGGTGCTGCGCATGAACCGGGCCGAGGGCTCCGGGGCGATGCCCGCGGCCAACGCCGCCTCGATGCCCCGCGTCGCGGCGATCTCGACGAAGCGCCGCGGGCGGTCCGGGTTCGCGCCCAATTCGGCCATCGCCCCGCAATAGAGCTCGAAGTGGCTCATATGCATATCCGCACCGTCCGGCCCGGGAACGGCGTCGGATTCCTCCTCCAGCACGAGCTCGTTGATGAAACGCCGCACCGCGGCGTCGCCCACCGGACTCCAAGGATAACGAACCGGTGCAATATGTTGCTGCAGGTATTTGATCAGGGACATGAAATCCCAGACCGAATAGACGTGATGCTCCATGAACCGGCGCAGGTCCGAAAGATCGCGCAGGCCATAGACGGGGTGGTCATTGAGGCGCCGGCTCAGCGGCGCCACAACCTCCGGATCGAAACCGGGGCGATCTGGCATAGGGGTACCCGAAGCTGTTGGATGCACGCTGGCTCCGGAGCGGCGCGACCTTGCACGCGTCCGAGCCAGGGCGGGCGGGCCGAAGCCTGCCCACCCGCCGACGCGGATATTACCGGCGCGAGCCCTTCTCTTCGTGGGCCATGTCCACCAACTGCATCGCGATGTCGCGATACTGCTTGTGGTAGGCATGCAGGGGATGGCCCTCGGGCGCCAGGTAGTAATCCACCGGGTCGACGCCGTTCTGGTGCTCATAATCCATGAAACGCTTCTGCATCTCGAGCATTTCGTTGATCAATTCCTGTTTCTTGCTCATGGTTCCGTGTCTCCAAGTGATGGGGCAACGAACGATGGCCCCGACGACCTGCGCGACTGTAACACCGCCCGTCGGGGCGCTTAACCTCCCTTAGGGGATAGGCAAGGGCTCAGTAGCCACCCTTGCGCCGGCTCTCGGGCAGCCCGGAGATGCGCCCGCCCTGCTTGCTGGGATCCAGCGGGAACAGGTCGTAGATGGTCTTGGCGTCCACCTTGCGATCGTCCCACAACTGCTGCATGGCCTTCACGATGGTACGGGTGTTCGGCTGGCTCTCGTTGTTGTTGAAGTATTCGTCGCGCAGGTAATTGATCAGGTCCCAGTGACGCTGGGTCAACTCGATGCCTTCCTTCGCGGCGATGACCTCGGCCACCCTCTCGTTCCAGTCCGACAACTCCATCAGGTAGCCATTGGGGTTGGTCTCAATGGTTACACCATCCACTTCCAGACTCATGGAAATTCCTCCCTTGGTTTAGTCTTTCACGACAAGGCCATGGAAATGCATCGCCTTGTCACCCCACCACCCCCGGCCCGGCATCGTCGTTCAATTGCCCGTGGGCACCGGGGCGATATCCTTGTGTCCGATGAACAGACCGCAACCCATGGCCCGCTCCGGACCGACGCCGCTGCGCTGCAGCCGCAGCGAGGCCTCCGGCTCCAGATCGGCGACCATCAGGCTGCGCGTATGCACCAGACCGCCGGGAACACGCAGCACGTGGCTGCGGCCACTCAGCAGCTTGGACACCGGCACGCCCAGGCCGCGCAGTTCCGTTACCATCCCCGCGAGGAACGCCGCCTCGTCCTGGTCCGGGTCCGACACCACATAGCGCGCAAACACCACCGGCAGCGGCTCCAGCGGAATCATGTTCATCGCGCCGATCCCTACCGTGAACCCCGCGACATCGAGCCGGGAGCCCACCAGCGCGGCGGCGGCATCGATGCGGAACTCCGGAACCCGCAGGCGCAGGCGGGCGCGGCGCGACAGGTGCAGCAGATCCCGTTCGGGATCCTGTGGCCGCATCCAGCCGTTACCGGACTCGGCGCCGTGAATCAGGTGGACCCCTGCCAGCGCCTCGGTCTCCAGCCACGGCAGCCGTTCACACAGCGCCAGGGACAGGGCATGCGCGTGGTCCAGCGGCAGACAGGCACAGTCGATCCGGAAGGAGACGTCGACCACGTCCCGCAACCCGCTGAGTTCGTCATACGGCGCGTCGTCATCCCAGAACATCGTGAGCCTCGTTCAACCGTTCGGGGAGGTGAACGCCGCCTCGATGCGCTCTTCCCAATCCATGGGCGTATCCGGAAACGGCGGCCGCACGTCGGAACTCAGAAAGCGCTCCCCCTCCCGGGCACGCTGCTGCACCAGCTCGATGAGTTGCTGGAAGGACTCGAGGTCCTGGTTCTGCATCAGCATCTCGCTCAACCAAATCATCGCAATCCCTCAGGTTTCGGCCACACGATCGAAAAACCGCGCCCGGTAGACCAGGCGCTGATGGCCGGATTCGCGGTCATCCCGGAATCCCGTGCGGTTGTGTAACACGTTATTACAGAGGATGCCCTCCCCCGGGCGCAACCGGTAGCGGAACACGGGGCTGTCCGGGGCATCCAGGATATGCCCGATCAGGGTCACCGCCTCGGCGGTGATGGGATCGTCACGCCAGCGAATGTTCCGCCCTCGGGCCGTGTAGCGCATGTGCAGCGCGCCGCTGGCCGGGTCCACACTGAATACCGGGCCGGTGCGCTCCGGACGAATCACCGTGCCGTCCCGCGTATTCGCTGGAATGGTCAGGGCCTCGGGATGCATCAGGGCCTCGACGTACTGCGGATCCGTATCGCGCAGGGCGATATACAGCATCTCGTGATCCATCAGGGCGTTCTCGCCACCCTCCACCGCATCGGAGACGCAATGCAGCAACATCGCCCGGATCATCCCCTCCGGTGCGTTGTAATAGCCGTCGCAGTGCCAGCTCAGCGGACGGTCGGTATAGGGAATGTACTCGCCGGTGCGGCCGCCCTCGCTGACCCGCAGCTGGCTGATCCCGTCCTCCTCCGCACAAAGATGCTCATCCAGCCGCAGGAGGCCAAGCGCCTGGCCAAACCGGCGCAAGGCGTCGCGATCCACCGTGGCCCCGGCGCACCGGTACACCGTCATGTTGGCGCGCCGGATACGCTGGATCAGCGCCTCGCGCTCCCCTGCGGTGAGCCTGGCCGGATCCCCGACATCCACCCGCAAGTCCTCGATGGCGGCCGGAAAGCCGGACAACTTGGCTGCACGCCAGCGGCGGTAGGCCGCGTGATCCACGGGGTCGAAGGGTCCTCCACAGGGGGGACGGTCCAGGGTCCTGCCGCCAGATCGTGCAATGGGGCTGTTCATCATGGAAGGCACAGGGCTCTCGGGCTGCCGGCGACAAGCCGCCGCAGAGCGGGCGGCCGCATCACCGCGTCCGCGCGCGGCAGCGCTTTGGGATGGACGCAGTGTAATGGTGTCCGGCACGGCCACAACTATCCATCCGGGATAGCCGGCTGTCCCGGATGCCGCCGCGCGGACCGGGTGTCGCGGGCGCCCGGGCCACCTGCTGCGTGAAGTATCCGGCCCCACGGGACGATCGCATCCTGCCGCATCCCGTTTTCCACATATCCCTTGGGAGATAGAAGCCCCCCTCCTCCCCCCCCCATGAGTAGGATGTTTTCGGGGCTACTTCGAACCTAGAGTAACCCACCGTGTGACGAGGTGATCCGCCTGGATGACCTCGTGCGACGAATCGGCGGACCGGCGATCTGGCCAGAGTGAAGGACCGCGATTCGATAAAGAAGGTACGTATCGACCCCGGAAGCAACTAGCCGGCCTGTATACAGAATCCGAATCAAGGAGACCGCCATGGCGAACCAACATCATCCGACCCCCATGCTCGACGAGTTGGAAAACGGCCCCTGGCCGAGCTTCATCTCGGGAATCAAGCGCCTGCGTGACGATCATCCCGATGACCGCATCAAGAACGTCACCAACGACCTGCTGGGCCAGCTCGAGCACTCCTACGAAACCCGCAAGGGTTACTGGAAGGGCGGTACGGTTTCGGTGTTCGGTTACGGCTCGGGCATCATCCCGCGCTTCTCCGAGGTGTCCAAGGCCTTCCCCGAGTCCCGCGAGTTCCACACCGTCCGTGTGCAGCCGCCCGCCGGCAACTTCTACTCCACCGCGATGCTGCGCCAGCTCGGCGACAGCTGGGAGAAGTACGGCTCCGGGCTGATCACCTTCCACGGCCAGACCGGTAACGCCATGTTCATCGGCGTGAACACGACCAACACCCAGGGCTTCTTCGACGAGATCAACGAGTACGGTTGGGATCTGGGCGGCGCCGGTCCCTGCGTCCGTACCGGCATGTCCTGCGTCGGCGCGGCCCGCTGCGAGCAGTCCTGCACCAACGAGCAGCGCGCCCACCGCACCCTGCTGAACCGCTTCACCGACGACGTGCACCGTCCGTCCCTGCCCTACAAGTTCAAGTTCAAGGTCTCCGGCTGCCCGAACGACTGTGTGAACGCGATCGAGCGTTCCGACTTCGCGGTGATCGGCACCTGGCGCGACGAGATCAAGATCGACCAGGAAGAGGTCAAGAACTTCGTCGCCGAGTACGGCCGCGACAAGGTTCACCTGGACGTCATCAACCGCTGCCCCAGCAAGTGCATGACCCTGAACGAGGACAACACCCTCCACATCGAGGACAGCAACTGCGTCCGCTGCATGCATTGCATCAACGTGATGACCAAGGCCCTGTCCCCCGGTGACGACAAGGGCGTCAGCATCCTGGTCGGCGGCAAGCGCACCCTGAAGATCGGCGACCTGATGGGCACCGTGATCGTGCCCTTCATGAAGCTGGAGACGGAAGAGGACTACCAGGGCCTGGTGGAACTGGCCGAGAACATCATCGATTTCTGGGCCGAGAACGGCCTCGAGCACGAGCGCTGCGGCGAGATGATCGAGCGCATCGGCCTGGTGAACTTCCTGAAGGGCATGGGCCTCGAGGCCGATCCCAACATGGTCAACCACCCGCGTCAGAGCTCCTATATCCGGATGGACGATTACGACGAGGCCGCGGAGAACTACCTGCGCCAGAAGATGGAACAGCGGCAGGCCGCCGCGGGTTGATCCCGCGGTTCCGCCCCCTGATCGAACCCCAACGTATTCAAAGATAGCGGGAGTAACAGATGTCACAACCAGCCATGCGTCCGCCGATCGAATCCGGCTGCCCGGACGGCTTCCAGTACATGCACCCGGTCATGCGCCGCAATTTCGGCGCATGGAAGTACCATGAGCACCCACGCCCCGGCGTTCTGCTCCACGTCTCCGAGTTCGGCGAGAAGATCTGGACGGTCAAGGCCGGCACCCAGCGCATCCTCGACGTGTTCACCCTGCGCAAGCTCTGCGACATCGGCGACGAGTATGCCGACGGCTATGTCCGCTTCACCATCCGCTCCAACATCGAGTACATGATCGATGCCGAGGAGAAGGTCGAGCCGCTGATCAACGCCCTGGAAGAGGCCGGCTTCATCGTCGGCGGCACCCGCAACTCGGTGTCCATGATCTCCCACACCCAGGGCTGGCTGCACTGCGACATCCCCGGCACCGACGCCTCGGGCGTGGTGAAGGCGATGATGGACGAGCTCATCGACGAGTTCCGCAACCACAACATGCCCAACCGCGTGCACATCACCACCTCCTGCTGCCAGATCAACTGCGGCGGCCAGGGTGACATCGCGATCAACGTGCAGCACACCAAGCCGCCGAAGATCAACCACGACCTCGTCGCCAACGTCTGCGAGCGCCCGTCCGTGGTGGCCCGCTGCCCGGTGGCCGCGATCCGGCCTGCCCTGGTCAACGGCAAGCCGTCGCTGGAAGTGGACGAGAAGAAGTGCATCTGCTGCGGCGCCTGCTACCCGCCCTGCCCCCCGATGCAGATCAACGACGCGGAACACACCAAGTTCGCGATCTGGGTGGGCGGCAATCACTCCAACGCCCGCGGCAAGCCGACCTTCCAGAAGCTGGTCGCCTCCGGCATCCCGAACAATCCGCCGCGCTGGCCCGAGGCCACGGCAATCGTCAAGCGCATCCTGAAGGTCTACCAGGAAGACGGGCAGGACTGGGAACGCATCAACGACTGGATCGAGCGGATCGGCTGGCCCGCCTTCTTCGAGAAGACCGGTCTTCCGTTCACCCGCTACCACATCGAGAACTGGAGAGGCGCACGCAACACCCTGAACGCCTCGACCCACATCCGGTTCTGATCGCGGGTCACCGGCCCGGCAGAGGATCAACCGGCGGCCCCTGGGCCGCCGGTTCGTAACCAGGCTCAACAGGAACACAGTTCATGAAATACGGAATTCTGGTCAACGAGGGCCCCTACCAGCATCAGGCCTCGGATACCGCCTACCAGTTCGCCAAGGCCGTCCTGGACAAGGGCCACGAGCTCTACCGCGTGTTCTTCTATCACGACGGCGTGAACAACGGCACCCGCTTCGCGGTCCCGCCGCAGGACGACCGCAAGATCGCGGAACTCTGGAGCCAGATGGCGGAAGCGCACGGCACCGACCTCGTGATCTGCATCGCCGCCGCCCAGCGCCGCGGCCTGCTGGACGAGGGCGAGGCCAAGCGGCAGGGCAAGGATGGCAACAACATCGCCCCCGGCTTCCGGATCTCCGGGCTCGGGCAGCTGATCGAGGCCGGCATCCAGTGCGACCGCCTGGTCGTGTTCGGCGACTGATCCCATAGCGGGCCAGCGCTGCCCGTCGACTCCCGTCCCCTGCATCCCCTCCGGATGCCGGACAGGCAACCATCAACACTGAAGGTAGAAGCAAATGTCAGAACCTTGGGAAGAAGAAGGTCCAGGCACGGTCAAGAAGTTCATGTACGTGAACCGCAAGGCCCCCTACGGCACCATCTACGCTCTGGAATCGCTGGAGGTCGTCCTGATCGCCGCCGCCTTCGAGCAGGACGTCAGCATGGCCTTCCTGGATGACGGGGTGTACCAGATCAAGAAGGGACAGGACACCAAGGGCATCGGTCAGAAGAATTTCTCCCCGACCTACCGCGCCCTCGAGGGCTACGACGTGGAAAAGCTCTACGTCGAGGCCGAATCGCTGGCCGAACGTGGCCTGAGCGAGGATGATCTGCTGGTTCCGGTGGAGGTCATGGGCCGCGAGGCCCTGGCCGCGCTGATGAACGAGCAGGACGTGATTCTGAGTTTCTGAGGGGAGTTGTCATGAGCATGCTGCATACCGTCAACAAGTCGCCCTTCGAGCGCAACACCCTCGTCTCCTGCCTGGGTCATGCAACGGCCGGCTCGGCCATTCTGCTGATCGAGGACGGCGTCTACGGCGCCCTGGAGGGAACCGCCCATTCGGATCTGCTTCGCGGGGCACTCGCCGACCACAGCGTCTACGTACTGGGTCCGGACCTGAACGCCCGGGGCATGACCGACGACCAGATCATCGAGGGCGTCTCGGTCGTGGACTACGGCGGCTTTGTCGACCTGACCGAAAAGCACGACAAGGTCCAGGCCTGGCTCTGACCACCGGACCCTTACCCATCCCAACCCGAACCGCAATCAAGAGGAGCATCCCATGCCCATCGAAGCGAATGGCAAAGTGTATGAAACCGACGAGGAAGGCTACCTGGCCGATCTGAACGACTGGAACCCCGATCTGGCCGCCGCCATGGCCAAGGCCGACGGCGCCGATCTGGACGAGAACCACTGGGAGGTCATCAACTTCCTGCGTGAGTACTACGAGGAATACCAGATCGCCCCCGCCGTCCGCGTGCTGACCAAGGCCATCGGCAAGAAGCTCGGGCCGGAAAAGGGCAACAGCAAGTACCTGTACGAACTGTTCCCCTACGGTCCCGCGAAGCAGGCGTGCAAATACGCCGGCCTGCCCAAGCCGACCGGCTGCGTCTGACCCGTCTGCACGACCCCTCCGGGTGAGGCCTTCCTCACCCGGAATTTCTGATCCGGAGGATTGCCCGTGTTCGTCACCGCGCTCTATGCCCTGCTCTTTTACGTGGCCACCGCCATCTTTCTGGTCGGCCTCGGCATGCGCATTGCACGGTATGCACGGGCCCCCGCACCCCTGAAGATTCCGACCACGCCGGCGCCGACGACCCGCGGCGGAGTGGTCCTGCGCATGGGCACCGAGGTATTCCTGTTCAACAGCCTGTTCAAGGCCAACAAGTGGATATGGATCTTCGGCATCGTGTTCCATGTCGCCCTGGCGCTGGTCCTGCTGCGTCACCTGCGTTATTTCCTCGACCCGGTTCCGACCTGGGTCATCATGATCCAGCCCTTCGGCATGTATGCCGCCTTCGCGATGGTGCTCGGACTCGCCGGCCTGTGGGCGCGCCGCATCTTCGTGGAACGCATCCGGTACATCTCGTCGCCGTCGGACCACCTGATGCTGGCGCTGTTGCTGGGCATCGCGCTCACCGGCCTGAGCATGACCTATCTGTGGCACACCGACATCACCGCGGTGAAGCTGTTCTTCACCGGGCTGCTGCGCTTCGAGTTCAATCCCCTGCCGTTGCAACCGATGCTGCTGCTGCACCTGCTGCTGGTGGCCGGCCTGATGATCATCTTCCCCTTCAGCAAGCTGCTGCACGCCCCCGGGGTCTTCTTCAGCCCCACGCGCAACCAGGTCGACAACCCGCGTGAAAAGCGGCACGTAACCAAGGTGAAGTGGATGATCGCCAGCGAGCGTCCCGCCACCGGCGGCGACAAGTAACCGCGACCGAGCCCGGCAACCAGGAATCTGCGACATGGCCAAATTCGAGACCCCAGAAATCAAGGACGAAACCGTGGAGATCCCCGCCCTGCAGGCCGGGGTGATGTCCCACAGCAAGCCCTTCGTCTCCCAGGAGAAGTTCCAGGCGCCCCTCGGGTTCCCCGGCGAACTGGTCGACGGCTGGAAGGATGTCGCCATCAACAAGCTTGGCGAACTGCTGCAGACCAACCGGGCCCTGCAGGTCTTCATGGATTCCTGCGTGAAGTGTGGCGCCTGCACCGACAAGTGCCATTACTTCCTCGGCACCTCCGATCCGAAAAACATGCCGGTTGCGCGCCAGGATCTGCTGCGTGGCGTCTATCGCCGGTACTTCACCCTGCCCGGCAAGGTTTTTCCCAAGCTGGTCGGCGCGACCGACCTGACCGAGGAGGTCCTCGACGACTGGTACAGCTATTTCCACCAGTGTTCCGAATGCCGGCGCTGCTCGGTCTACTGTCCCTACGGCATCGACACCGCCGAGATCACCATGGCCACCCGCGAGATCATGAACGCGGTGGGCAAGGGCCAGAAGTACAGCAACGAGATCATCGGCAAGGTCTTCAAGATCGGCAACAACCTGGGGCTGCCTCAGCCCGCGCTGGCAGACACCCTGCTGGGTCTTGAAGAGGATGTGAAGGACGACACCGGCGTCGATGTGCGCTACCCGCTGGATGAAAAGGGCGCCGAGGTCCTGCTGGTCACGCCTTCCGCCGACTTCTTCGCGGAACCCCATGTCGACGGCCTGATCGGCTACGGCAAGGTCTTCCATGCCGCCGGCGTCTCGTGGACCCTGTCCTCACATGCGTCCGAGGCCGCAAACTTCGGCCTGTTCATCGGTTCCGCCGAGAACATGAAGCAGATCGCGCTGCGCATCCGCGAGGCGGCGCTGGATCTGGGCGTCAAGCGCATCATCTTCGGCGAATGTGGCCATGCCTGGCGGGTTGCCTACAGCTTCCTGAACACCCTGGCGGGCCCCTTCGACTTCCTGGATCCGCGCTACCCCGTGCCGCAGCACATCTGCGAGTTCACCTACGACCTGATCCAGCGTCGCGTCCTGACCCTGGACAAGAGCGCCAATGATCACCGCCGGGTCACCTTCCACGATTCCTGCAACGTGGCCCGCGCCTCGCGCATGGGCGACATGCCCGGTGGCCAGTTCGTGATCCCGCGCGAGATCATCAAGGCCGTCTGCAACCACTTCTACGACATGGCCCCGGAGACCATCGGCGAGGCGACCTACTGCTGCGGAGGCGGCGGTGGCCTGCTGACCGATGACCTGATGGAACTGCGGGTCAAGGGCGCGCTCCCGCGCATGTCGGCCCTGAAGGCGGTGGTCGAGGAGCACGGCGTGACGCAAATGGCGGCCATCTGCGCCATCTGCAAGAGCCAGTTCGCCAAGGTACTACCCTATTACGGATTCGAGATGGACCAGATCGTGAGTGTTCACCAACTGGTCAGCGACGCCATCGTCCTCGACGCCAAACAATAAACCACGAACCGATGCAAAGCCGGGCCACCAGGCCCGACTCCACAGGAGACACGGCATGGCAACCTCAAGCGATGACATGAAACTGACCTTCCGCAAATTCCGCGACGGCGACCACGAGCAGCGGGACTGGCAAAGTGCCATTTTCGAGGGCGATCATTCCCACAAGTGCCCGGTCTACGTGCACCGCACGCCGCCCTGCCAGGGCTCCTGCCCGGCCGGCGAGGATATCCGCGGCTGGTTGCAGATCGTGCGGGGCATCGAAAAGCCGACCGCCGACATGAGCTGGCAGGAATACGCCTTCCGCCGTGCCACCGACGCCAATCCCTTCCCCTCGGTGATGGGCCGTGTCTGCCCCGCCCCCTGTGAGTCGGGTTGCAACCGCAACGAGGTCGAGGACTTCGTCGGCATCAACTCGGTAGAACAGTTCATCGGCGATACCGCCCTGACCGAAGGCTACCGCTACGATCTCCCTCCCGCGCTCTCCGGCAAGCGCGTCGCGATCATCGGGGGCGGTCCCGGCGGCATGTCTGCGGCCTACCACCTGCGCCGCAAGGGACATGCCTCGACCATCTTCGACGACCACGAAGAACTGGGCGGCATGATGATGTACGGCATCCCCGAGTACCGGGTTCCGCGCCCGATGCTCCGCGGCGAGATGGATCGCATCCTGTCCCTGGGCGACATCGAGGTGCGCCTGAACACCCGCGTGGGCAAGGACGTCAGCGTCGAGGCCATCGAGAAGGAATTCGATGCGGTCGTGTGGGCCGTGGGCTGCCAGACCGGCCGCAATCTGCCGGTGCCGGGCGGCGACGCCCCGAACTGCATCGCCGGCGTGCGGTTCCTGTCGGCGTTCAACACCGGCCGGTTGAAGGTCCTGCCGACGGACAAGATCGTCTGCGTGGGTGGTGGCGATACCTCCATCGACGTGGTTTCGGTGGCCCGGCGTCTGGGCAAGATCGAGGCCGACAACCCGGTGGACAATCCCGAGGATGCGATCCACGGCTATGTTGCCCACGACTCGGCCACCGCCGCCGTGCGTACCGGCGCGGATGTGACCCTGACCTCGCTGTTCACCAAGGAGAAGATGACCGCCACCGAGCACGAGGTGCAGGATGCCCTGCGCGAGGGGGTCAAGATCCTGGACGGCGTGATCCCGATCGAGGTCGTGCTGAACGACAAGGGCCGCGCCATCGGCCTGAAGATGGCCCAGTGCCAGTTCGAGGGCAACGCGCCGAAACCGGTGGAGGGCACGGAGTTCGTGCTGGAGGCCAACCTGATCATCACCGCCATCGGTCAGGGCGGCGACCTCACCGGCCTCGAGTTCATGGACAACGGGCGCGGCTTCATCGACAGCGACAAGTTCTACCAGGTGCCCGGCAAGAGCGGTCACTTCGTGATCGGGGACATCATCCGCCCGCACCTGCTGACCACCGCCATCGGCCACGGCCGGATCGCCGCTGACAGCATCGACTACTTCCTCCATCAGCAGGAGCCGATCAAGCGTCCGCGTGTCGACGTGCATCACTTCAACCTGCTGAACAAGCTGCAGGAGACCGGGCTCGAGCCCGAGGCCTACTCCGGCGAGCAGCTTCGCGGTACCTCCGATGCCCGCTTTGCGGTGCACAACTTCGAGGACCGTTCCGCCCAGGAGATCATCTCCCACGAAAAGCTGTTCAAGGGCCATTTCCCCTACGTGGCGCGCAACCTGCGCGAGGAGCACGGCCCCAGCGCCGACGAGGTGATCGGACACTTCGAGGAACGCATGCGATCGCTGACCGAGGAGAAGGCGGTCGAGGAGGCCAAGCGGTGCATGAGCTGCGGCATGTGCTTCGAATGCGACAACTGCGTGATCTACTGCCCGCAGACCGCCGTGTTCCGGGTGAACAAGAAGCAGAGCGCCACCGGTCGCTACGTCGATACGGACTACAACAAGTGCATCGGCTGTCACATCTGCGCCGAGGTCTGCCCCACGGGCTACATCGACATGGCCATGGGTGACTAACGTGCTGCGTGGATTCACTGCCCTTGGCCGCGCCCTGCCAGCATGGTTGCTGGCGGGCGTGGCCCTGACGCTGGCCGGTTGCGACACGGTGGAGGCCCCCTCCGACCTGCTGGTGCAGCAGGCCCGAGGCGACCAGTGCGTGGAGCCCACCGAGGTGATGCGCCGCGACCACATGAAGATCCTGATGCACGAGCGTGACGAGGCCAAGCTCTACGGCCGACGCAATCCGGAGCACAGCTTCGTCGGTTGCGTCGATTGCCACGTCTCGCCCACCGCGAGCCGGGACGATCCCGCCACGCACTTCTGCCTGGCCTGTCACCAGTTCAATGCCGTGCGCATGGACTGCTTCCAGTGCCACACCGATCAGCCGTCGGATCAGGCGCCGCCGAAGCGCAGCGCAGGCCTGGAGGCATCGATCGAGCAGCATCTTGCGCTTCAGGCTGGCGGTATCGAGACCGACCAGGAGATTCCGACACCATGAGTACCGAGAACAGCGCGAACGTCTCACGCCGCCAGTTCATCACCGGGGCCGCGACCGCCGTGGCAGGACTCACCGTCGCGCCCGGCGTGTTCCTGCTGAAGCCTGCCGCTGCGGCCTCCGGCGCCGACCCCGCCACGCGCTGGGGCCTGCTGATCGACACCAACAAGTGCGCCGACGGCTGCACGGCCTGCGTACGTGCCTGTCACGAGGAAAACGGCGTCCGCAGCATGGGCCGGCCCAAGACCGATGCCCAGTGGATCCGCAAGGTCAACCTGACCGAACGCGAAACCGGGCACCAGCACTCGCTCCCGGTGATGTGCCAGCACTGCGAGGACCCGCCCTGCGTCGACGTATGCCCGACCAAGGCCTCCTTCATCCGCCCGGACGGGGTCGTTCTGGTCAACAAGCACACCTGCATCGGCTGCCGGTACTGCATGATGGCCTGCCCCTACAAGGCGCGTTCCTTCATCCACGAACCGCTGACCGATCAGAAGCCTCATGCCCCGCGGGGCAAGGGGACCGTTGAGAGCTGCACCCTCTGCGTGCACCGTATCGACCGGGGCGAGCGCACCACCGCCTGTGTCGAGGCCTGCAACAAGGACGGACATCAGGCGATGGTCTTCGGGGATCTGAACGATCCGGAAAGCGAGATCGCACGCCGCCTCCGCGAAGAGGGCAGCACCGCCATCCGCGCCGACCTGCGCCTGAACCCTGCCGTGCGCTACCAGGGTATCTGACCGAGACATGACTACGATGACAGCCAAGATACACTTCAGGGAAATCGAAGGCCGCAGCGCCGGTTATCTCGCCCTCCTGGCCGGACTGCTGGTGCTGGTCGGTCTCGGGCTCCTGGCCGCGGTGCTCAAGGGCAGCTACGGCCATCACATCACCGGCATGAACAACCAGGTGGTCTGGGGCCTGCCCCACATCTTCGCAATCTTCCTGATCGTCGCGGCCTCGGGGGCACTGAACGCCGCCTCCTTCGCCTCGGTCTTCGGCCGCGTCGCATACAAGCCCCTGGCCCGGCTCTCGGGACTGCTGGCGATGACCCTGCTCATCGGTGGACTGGTCATCCTGGTGCTCGACCTGGGCCGTCCCGACCGTCTGGTCGTGGCGATGACCCATTACAACTTCAAGTCGATCTTTGCCTGGAATATCTTTCTATACACCGGCTTCCTGGCCGTGGTCGCGGTGTACCTGTGGTTCATGATGGAACGGCGCATGACCCGCTATGTGCCGGTGGCGGGCTACGGCGCCTTCCTCTGGCGGCTGATCCTGACGACCGGCACCGGCTCCATCTTTGGCTTCCTGGTGGCCCGGGAGGCCTATGACGCGGCCATCCTGGCACCGATGTTCATCGCCATGTCCTTCTCCCTCGGGATGGCGGTCTTCATCCTGGTGGTGATGGCGGTCTTCTCCGGTACCGGCCGCCCGCTCGGTGACCTGATCCTGCGGCGGATGAAGAACCTCCTCGGGATCTTCGTGGCAGGTGTCCTGTACTTCGTGCTCGCCTATCACCTGACCAACCTCTACGCCACCCGGCTGCACGGTATTGAGGCCTTCGTCCTGCTCAACGGCGGCATCTACACCTTTCTGTTCTGGTTCGTCCAGATCGGCCTCGGCAGCATCCTGCCCATCGTGCTGCTCTTCCATCCCGTCTGGAGCCGGGCGCGTCACGTGATCGCTGCCGCCGCCGGACTGGTGATCGTGGGCGGCCTGGCACAGCTCTATGTGATCGTGATCGGCGGCCAGGCCTATCCGCTGGACCTCTTCCCCGGTTACGACACCAGCAGCACCTTCTTCGACGGGGTCGTCGCGTCCTACACCCCATCGCTTCCTGAACTGATGCTGGGTGTCGGGGGCGCAGCCTTTGCCTTCCTGCTGCTGGCCGTGGTCATGAAGTTCCTGCGCATCCTGCCGACCAGCCTGGCCGACCAGATGGTGGATCCCCACGTCTCCGGCACCGCCTCCACGGCACAGTCCGCGCCCGCCGGGGCATGACCGCGGCCCGGGCTGCCCTCGCGGCGGCGGAGTAAGAATGCCCCGGCTGCTCGTCTCCGCCGCGCACAAGTCTTCCGGCAAGACCACCGTCAGCACCGGCCTGTGCGCCGCGCTGGCGGCAGGCGGTCTGCGTGTGCAACCCTTCAAGAAGGGTCCCGATTACATCGATCCGCTATGGCTTGGGCGCGCAGCGGGCCGACCCTGCGTCAATCTCGATTTCAACACCATGTCCGCCGCGGAGATCCGCGCGACGGCCGGCAGCCACATGGCGACCGCCGACCTGGCCTTGATCGAGGGGAACAAGGGCCTGTATGACGGCCTGGACCTGGAGGGCTCGAACAGCAACGCGGCACTGGCGCGGCTTCTCGACACCCCCGTGGTGCTGGTGATCGACAGCCGGGGCATGACCCGCGGAGTCGCGCCGCTGCTGCTTGGCTACCAGGCCTTCGAGACCGACCTCCGGATTGCCGGCGTGATCCTGAACCGGGTCGGCGGCGCGCGTCACGGCACCAAGCTGCGCGCGGTGGTCGAGCGCTACACCGATATCCCGGTGCTGGGCTTGATCCCGGAGAACCCGGCGATGCAGATCCTGGAGCGCCACCTCGGCCTCGTGCCGAGCAACGAGCACGCCACCGCGGACCGCCAGATCCGGACACTGGCCGAGGTCGTCGCGGCGGAGGTCGACCTGGCAGCGGTGGCCCGCCTGGGCGCCGAGGCCCCGCCCCTTGCCGTTCCCTCCCCAAGCGCCATCGGGATACCCGCCCCGCCGGTACGGATTGCCGTGGCCCGGGACGCGGCCTTCGGTTTCTATTACACCACCGATCTGGAGGCCCTGGAGCGCGCCGGCGCGGAGCTCCTGTTCTTCGACACCATCCACGACACGCGCCTTCCCGATGCCGACGCGCTATTCATCGGCGGTGGCTTTCCGGAAAGCCGGATGCAGGATCTGGAGGCCAATGCGGCGATGCGCGAGGCCATTCGCCGGGCGATCGAGGCCGGCATGCCCGCCTATGCCGAGTGCGGCGGACTGATGTATCTCGCGCGCGGCATCACCTGGAACGGCCGCCGCTGCGAGATGGCGGGGGTGCTTCCCGGTGAGATCACCATGCACGCCCGGCCGCAGGGGCGCGGTCTGGTACGGCTGCAGGAGACGGGGCACGGCCCATGGCCCATGACCGGCCCCGCTGGAGAACCCGGAGCCTTTGCCGCGCACGAGTTCCATTACTCGGCCCTGGAACCCCTCGATGATGCCACCGTGTATGCTTACCGCGTGCTGCGCGGCCACGGCATCGATGGCCGGCACGACGGCATCGTGCACCGGAATCTGCTAGCCAGTTACAGTCATCTGCGACACACCGACCAGAACCCCTGGGCGACCCGCTTCGTCGGCTTCGTGCGCACGGTCCTGGCGGGTACCGACCGGTCGACCGCCGCTGCCTCGACACCAAGCCTTCAAATCTGAGAACAAGGAGCAAGGCATGATCACGATCACCCCCGCGGCCTCGAAACAGATCCAGGCCTCCGCCGCCGAGAGCGGCATGGACAAGCCCGCCCTGCGTATCGCGGCCAAACGCATGCCGACGGGCAACATTGACTACGGCATGGGTTTCGACGACCACGAGCGGGACAACGACCTCGTCTTCAAGACCGGGGGCATCGAGGTCGTGATCGAACCGGTCAGCGTGGATCTGTTGAAGAATGCGGTCCTCGATTACGTGGAAATGGAGCCTGGCGAATTCCGGTTCATCTTCATGAATCCGAACGACCCCGACTATCGCCCGCCGGACGGCCTGAACGCGCCCCCTGCCAAATAGGGTCGCGCAGACGCACGGGGGACGCTGCACGCGAGCCGTTGGATCCTTCCGGAACCGACCCTCAGACGTCGGCCCACATGCGCATCAGGTTGGCGCGTGCGCGACCGGTCCTGCGGGTGACCCGGGCATCGGGGTCCACACTCCGAAGTTCTTCCTCGATCTGATGGAGGTCGAACAGGAGGCGGCGCCGCTCCGGCTCGCGCACCATCGACTCTGCCCAGGCGACGGCCACCAGCCGTTCACCACGGGTCACCGGGTCCACGCGGTGCAGGCTGGAGGAGGGATAGATCACCGCGTCCCCGGCCTCGAGCTTCACGCGCTGTTCACCATAGTCCGTCTCCACCACCAGTTCGCCGCCGTCATAGGCCGCGGTGGGGTTCAGAAAGACCGTCATCGAGACATCGGAACGATAATGGCCGCCCTCCGGCCCCATGACCGGGTCGTCCACGTGGGCCCCGTAGCTCATTCCCGGCTGGTACCGCGCGAAGAACGCCCCGGAGAGCCGCTTCGGCATGGCCGCGGCCTGGAAGAGCGGATGCCGGTAAAGGGGCAACAGGACCAGCCGGTTCAGTGCCTTCATGCGCTGATCCGCCGGGTCGGCCTCCTGATTGTTCTTCACCCGGCGGGCATCGCCGCCCGCCGAGGCGCGGCCATCGACGAACGGCAGTTCGGCCAGCAGTTCCTGGACCCGCTGCAGGGTCGCGGCATCGAGGACATTCGGCAGTGTGATCAGCATCGAGGCTCCCGGGCTGGCGCCGCGTGGACCATGGGTCGGCGAGGCATGGGTGAGATCATCCCGCCAGGCGGCCCATCCCGCAAGCACGCAGCAGGCCGTCCCCTGACCGATCGCGGCCTGCCACCCACAGGGGGCCAGCCCCGCTGGCCGATGGGGCCCGCACCCGGGCGCCCGGATTGCCCACAGAATCGCCCACCGAATGGCCGAGAGGGCTCGGCGCCTACAGGTGGGGTCCTTATACCGTACCGAAGCCTGGACGCAACGCCTCGAGAGCGTCGTCGTGTACCGGCCAGGATTCGGGGGCCTCTTCGAGGAAACGCTGTGCCACCGCTAGCCAGTGCTCGCGCGCCGGGGCGATCTGGACCTTCAACACCGACAGGGGTGCGCCGGCAACCCAGGATTCATAGGCAGCCCTGAGCTGCGGGAACAGCAACGCCCGCATGCCGGTGAGATTGGCGAAATAGAAGTGAATGGCGCCCGGCGCTTCCTCTGCCAGCAGCGCCGGCAGCGTGGTCAGGCAATCGGCCAGGTGGTCCCGCACCGCCCGGGCGACCAGCTCCTGGCGCCCGCCGGCGACCGCCAGGACCCGTTTCTTCCAGGCATCGCCGAGGGTCCTGCCGGCGAGGATCTCTCCCACCTCGTGCCAGACCGCAGATTCGACCTCGCTGTCGGTCATCGCCTCCAGCGTCGCCTCGTCGGCCGGATCGTGAGCATAGGCCGCCAGCGCCCGCGCCAGCGGGTCATCGGCCGGAGCGCCCCGGATCTGCCAGGCCTCGATCATCTCGAACAGGAGCCGGCGCACCGATTCCCGGCGTACGAAGATCTGGTCATCACGCGACATTGCCGGCGGGCTCACGAGGTCACGCGCCGCCTCCTCCCCGACCACATGGACCTGATAGCCGTTATAGTCCTCGCGGCGCAGCAGGGTGCCGAGAAAGAACAGGGGACGCGCGCCCCGCCCCAGTCCCGCCCCGTACACCAGCCCATAGGGATCCAGCGAACGATTGACCGCCTCCTGGTCGAACGGGTCGTGCTGCGCATCACCCAGGCGCAACGCCTCGGGCGACAGCCCCTCGAGTTCCTCCCAGCTCTGCTCGCGCTCACTGACCCAGTTGCCGACCTCCTGCCGGTTCAGTGCCGCGGAAAAGGGCAGACCGCGTTCCCAACGGTAGAATTCGCGCATCTTCAAGAGGTAGGTGCACAGCGAATAGTCGCCCGCGAACTGCGCGTCGGCGATGTCGCAATTGCGCTGCACGGCGGCGCGCAGTTCACCGAGCAGATCTCCGGGCACGGCAGGGTCTGGAGGCGTGACGCTCGCTTGATTCACCGGATGGTCTACCCATGGTTGCCAGCGGTGGTGTCATTCTGCGTGATAGCGGCCGACATGCAAACCATCCCATGGACCCAGTGCGTGTTCCCGCTGCGTCCGGTGATCCCGGAGGGAAGTGCGGATTTGCCGCGCAGGCGACGGGATTCACTACAATGCCCGACCATGCATCACGCCTCCGCCAAGAGCGCCGCATTCACCGCCAGGATCCGCTGCATCACCTTCGATCTCGACGACACGCTGTGGCCGGTGATGCCGGCCATCCACCGTGCCGAGGCGCGCTTCTATGACTGGCTGCGGGCACACGCCCCCGGTGTCTGCGAACGCTATACCCCCGAGGCGCTGGTCGCGGCGCGCGGTGCCTTCATGCGTGCCGCGCCGGCTTCCGAGCGGCACGACCTGACCAGCCTGCGCAAGCGCTGGCTGCGCGGGATCGCGGCAGAGACTGACACCTGTCCGGAGCGCATGGCCTCCGAGGGCTTCGAGGTCTTCTGGCTGGCGCGCAACGAAGTGGAGCCGGACCCGGAGGCGGCCTCGGTTCTGGAGATGCTGGGCCGGCATTTCCGCATCGGGGCCATCAGTAACGGCAACGCCGACGTCTTCCGCACCCCGCTGGGGCAATTCTTCGACTTCGCGGTTCCGGCGGCGGAGGCCGGGGTGGCCAAGCCTGATCCAGCGATCTTCCGCAGGGCGGCCCGGCACGCCGGTTTGCCCTCCGAGGCCATCCTGCACATCGGCGACGATCCTGTCTGCGACGTGCTGGGCGCCCGCAACGCAGGCATGCACTCCGGCTGGTTCAATCCGGGTACCAGCGCCTGGCGCCACGAAGCGCCCCGCCCCGCCCTGACCTTTGGCCGCCTGGGTCAGATTCCGATTCGGCTCGGCCTGGTCAGGCCAGCCCCGTTGCGGCCATGAGCCGTTCCAGCCGATCGACGTCCTCAGGCGTGTCCACGCCCTGCGGCACGGTGATGTCCGCGATCCCGACCTGAATCCAGGCCCCCATGGCCAGGGCCCGCAGTTGCTCCAGCTGCTCCATCCGCTCCAGCGCCGCCGGCGGCTCCGCGGTGAGGCGCCGCAGGAAGCCCGCGCGATAGGCGTACAGCCCCAGGTGACGTCGGGCCAGCGTCAGGTCGGATGGCTTCCCGGCGCGATGCGCATCGCGATCCCAGGGGATGGGTGCCCGCGAGAAGTACAGGGCTCGACCGCCGGCATCGGTCACCAGCTTGACCTGATTGGGGTCGTTCAGGTCGCTCTCGGAGCGGATGGGCACACTTAGGGTCGCCATATCAGCCCCGGGATAATCCTGCAGGACGTTCGCGACATCGCTCAGCAACCGACCCGGCGTCAGCGGCTCGTCGCCCTGGAGGTTCACCACGCAGGTGTCGTCGGTCCAGGCCTCCTCACGGGCCACCGCGGCGATCCGGTCCGTCCCGGAGGGCAGGTCGGCGTCCGTCAGGCGTGCCTCCGCCCCGCTCTGCAGCGCCACGTCCAGCACCCGCTGATCCTCGCTGGCCACGATCACCCGCTCGGCCGCGCTCTCCCGGGCCCGAGCGATCACATGCGCGATCAACGGACGCCCGGCGATGGCGATCAGGGGCTTCCCCGGCAGACGGCTTGACGTCATGCGCGCGGGGATCACCACGATAAAGGGTTGAATGCTCATCCGTTTCTCCGTCAACGCCCGTCTGGATCGGCTGACTGTCTACCCGCGGCGATCAAGGCCGGCCGTGGCTGGCCTCCCCTTGCCGCCGACCGACGCCGCACTCGTGGGCCGCCCGGCCCACCCGGCATTCCGGGACGACTGACCCACCACCGCCGTCCCCGGCGAAGGGCTGCTTCTACTTCGCCCGCCAGCGCTTCTTTTCCTCTTCCGAGAGTACCCGTGCCTCGTCCTCGAGCATCACCGGGATGTCGTCCCGAATCGGGTAGGCCAGACCCGCGGAGACCGAGATCAACTCCCCAGCCTCGCGATCATAGTGCAGCGGCCCCTTGGTGACCGGGCAGACGAGAATATCGAGCAGGCGCTTGTCCATCGTGTTTTACCCCAGGTATTTGAGCCGTATACAGGTTTCCAGGCGCTGCAACAGCGCCCGTTCGAAGGCGGGCTCGGGCTGCGCCGAGACCGGCCAGTACCAATGCCGTTCATCGGCAAGATTCCGGCATTTTACGGCATCCTTCTCCGTCATCAGTACCGGTGCCGGGTCATCGAAGAGAATGTCATGCGCACGGAAGCGGTGATGATCCGGGAAGGGATGCCGCATCAAGTCCACACCGGCATGCTCGAGGGCCCGGAAGAACCGCTCCGGATCCGCGATGCCGGCAACCCCATGGGCCGGACGCCCCGCGACCGTCCGGAGTGGGCGGGTGACATTCGGCCGAGCCACGCTGTGCAACCGGTCGGCGGCGACCAGGGTCATCGCATACTCACCCTGCCGTGGTGTGCCACCGGTGTTCACCACGAAATCCGCCCGGCCAACCGTGGCACGCGGTTCCCGCAGCGGGCCGGCAGGCAGGCACAGACCGTTACCGAGTCCCCGCCGGCCGTCCAGCATCAGGATGCTGATGTCGCGCGGCAACCGATGATGCTGCAGCCCATCGTCCGAGATCACCACATCGACGCCCTGCGCCTCCGCCAGGGCCCTTGCCGCCCGTACCCGGTCCCGATCCACCCAGACCGGGACCCCGGTGCCGCGGGCCAGCATCAGCGGTTCATCGCCGACCACCGCCGGATCCGCTCCAGGACCCACCAATAGACTGGCGTGGGCATTCCGACGGCCATAGCCGCGGCTGACGATACCTGGACGGTAACCGGCCCGCACCAGGCTTCGCGCCAGCCAGGCGGTCATCGGGGTCTTGCCACTCCCCCCGACGGTCAGGTTACCAACCACGATCACGGCCTTCAGCGGCAGAAACACGGAGCGCTGATGGTCCTCCAGCCGGCTGCGGTTCCATGTCGCCAGCCCCGCATAGACCAGGGACAGGGGGAACATCACCGCGGCGAAGGGCCCGCGGTGGCTCCACTGGCGCCAGAGCCATTGCTCTACCATGTCCAGACCCGATCCATCAGGGCTGACAGGTTGGCATCCACCTGCCGTCGTTCTTCCCAGAAACGGCGCCTGGCCGCATCGCCCAGGCTGCGGCGCTGGTTCTCGTCGCCGCGCAGCCCCCGCCAGCGATCGATCACGGCACCGGGCGCGGTCAACACCGGAACCGGCAGGGATGCCGCAGCCGCCTCTGCGCCGAGGCTGACGGCACAGCCCGCCGCCAGGGCCTGCCACAGGACATCCCGGGCCGGGTCCGCCAGGTGCACGCCATCAGCGGCACTGGCCGCGGCCGCGAACCAGCGCCGGTCATCGATATGCAGCACGCTGCCGCCGGCCAGGCTGCTCCGGTCCCAGGCGGTGACGCTGAGGGCCGCCTCCGCGGGGACGCCGGTGTCAGCGAAGCTGGCCATCAGGATGTCATCCGCTGCAGTGGCCATCCCACGCCAGGCAGCGAGCCAATCGGGCCATTGCTGTGCCCGGCCATGCCACCACCACAGCCGCCGGTCGCCACCACCGGCGAGGGTACGCAGCACCACATCCGCCTGCGCCTCGGCAAAACGCGCCTGCGGATCGGCCGGGGGCATCAGTTCGCCAGCGTGGCCGTTCTCCTGCCAGTCACGCCAACTCGGGGCTGAGACCGGCCAGGCCGTGGCGACCGGCACCGAAGCCGCCGCAGTGCCGATGGCGGCCACCGGTGCCAGCGTCCGAGCCAGCAGATTCGCCGGCGGTTCCGACTCGGCGAGGATGATCCCACAGGGCTGGAAACGCGCCAGGACCCGAGTGACCACGCGCGGGCGGTCGCAGGGGCCATAGCCGATCCCCACCCTTTGCCAGGGGCGCAGCCGGGCCCGCAACAGGTCGGGGTCGTCCCGTTCGAAGGTCATCACCAGGCGCAGGTCCCGGCGCCGGTCCCGCACCGTCCCCAGCAGTTCCACGCCCAGGCGCAAGGCATCCGGACTGGCGCCCGCCTTGATCCACAGCAGACGACCCCTGCCCTCGGGCGGCGTCAGGAGGCCGAGGCGCGCGCGCGCCCGCTTGCCCAACCCGTCGCGGTAATCCCGCAGCACGGCTCGCCACACCGGCCCGAAACCCGCACCATAACCGCGCTCCATCACCGGCTAATCGGCCCCGGCGTCACGGAACTGCAACTGGTACAGATGGGTGTAGATGCCTTCGCGGGCCAGCAGGTCGGCGTGCCGCCCGACCTCCATCACCCGGCCGGCATCGAGCACCACGATGCGATCCGCATGTTCGATGGTGGACAGCCGATGGGCGATGATCACCGTGGTACGGGTGTGCATCAGGTTTCTCAATGCCGCCTGCACCATGCGCTCGGACTCGTTGTCCAGGGCCGACGTCGCCTCGTCCAGGATCAGCAGGGGCGCATCGCGCAGCAGGGCGCGGGCAATCGCCAAGCGTTGTCGCTGACCACCGGAGAGCAGCACCCCGTTCTCACCGATCATGGTCTCGAACCCCTCGGGCAGACGTTCGATGAACTCCAGGGCATGGGCCGCCATGGCCGCCTCGCGGACCTCTGCCTCGGTGGAATCTAGCCGTCCGTAGGCGATGTTGGCGGCGACGGTGTCGGCGAACAGCGTGACGTCCTGACCGACATAGGCGATCTGGCGCCGCAGGTCGCGCAGGCGCAGGTCCTCGATATCGTGACCATCCAGGAGGATGCGGCCCCGGGTGGGGTGGAAGAACCGCGGCAGCAGATTCACCAGCGTGGTCTTGCCGCTGCCGGAACGGCCCACCAGCGCCACGCTCTCGCCCGGCTGGATGTCCAGATCGATGTCCCGCAGGACATCCGGGCTGCCCGGCTCATAGCGAAAGCTCACGTCTTCCAGGCGCAGGGCACCACGGGCGCGTTCCATCGGCGTATGACCGGTATCCCGCTCCGGCGTCTCGTCGAGCACCGCGAAGATGCTCTGCCCCGCCGCGATGCCGCGCTGTAGCGTCGCATTGATGTTGCTGAGCCTACGGATGGGCGTCAGCAGCAGCAGCATGGCGGTCAGGAAGGAGACGAAGGTCCCGGCGGTGATCTGCTCGCCGAGCACGTCGGCCGTCGCCATCCAGATGATCAGGGCCAGGACCACCGCAACGATGAACTGGATGAGCGGAACATAGGCCGCCTTGATGCCCTCCATGCGCATGTGCAGCCGCCGGTTGCCCTCGTTGATCCCCTCGAAGCGTTCCCGCTCGTAGGTCTCCCCGCCGAAGATGCGCACCACGCGGTGACCCTCGATCACCTCCTGGGTCACATGGGTCACATCGCTCATGTTGCCCTGGATGCGGTGGGAAAGACGCCGGAACTGCCGGCTCACGACATTCACCACCAGTACGACCAGGGGCACGATCACAAGGATGGTCAGGGTCAGCACCACGCTCAGATAGAACATCCAGGCCAGGAGCACCGCGATGGTCAGGGTATCCTTGACCAGGACGCTGAAGCCATCGGTGGCGGCCCCCGCCACCTGCTCCACGTTGTAGGTCAGGCGTGAGATGAGTTCGCCACTGGACTGATGCTGGAAGCGCTGGACGGGCATCACCAGCAGACGCTCGAACAGTTCCTTGCGCAGGCGCTTCACGATCTGCCGCGCCACATAGCGCATGGAATAGGTCGCCCCGAACTCAGCCACGCCGCGGATGGCAAACAGCAGGATCAGCAGGAGCGGAATCCAGCGGGCAAGATCACTCTCGGCGGCGCCGAAGGACTCGTCCATCAGGGGTTTCATCAGCGCGGCAAACCCGGCCTCGGTCATCGCCATGATCATCATCGTGACCGTGGCGGCCACCAGGATCGGCCAATAGAGGAAGGCATAGGACAGCAGCCGCCGATAGACCGACCAACCCGAATCGTACGCGCGCCGCAGAGGCTCAGTCTTCATCGGGGGTACGGCCGATCGTTGCAATCGAAACGGCGGTGATGCCCAGGCGCCCCACCACATCCAGGGCCGTGACCACCGCCTGGTGTGTGGCATTTGCATCCGCCCGGATCAGCACGGGATCC
>JAWLFM010000136.1:0-7212 GCA_041685565.1 Thioalkalivibrio sp. | reverse complement strand
CTTCGTGTCCTTCGTGTCCTTCGTGGTAGATCCGCCCTTCAAGATGCAAGGGTGAAGGGTCACGGGCGGTCTGCGCTGGCAGCGTCGGGATCGGGATTGCGCCGGGAGGCGGATTCCAGCATCTCGCGTGCATGTGCCAGGCTGCGCTCGGTCATCGATACACCCCCAAGCAGGCGCGCGATCGCCTCGACCCGCGCGCCTGCGTCGAGCGCCGAGATCTCGGTGCGGGTGCGATTGCGGCTGCGGTGCTTGGTGACCTGCAGCTGCTGATGCGCCTGCGCCGCGACCTGCGGCAGATGGGTGACGCAGAGGACCTGGTAGCGTTCCCCAAGGGCGCGCAGTTTCCAGCCGACCACCTCCGCCACGGCGCCGCTGATCCCGCTGTCCACCTCGTCGAAGATCAGGGTGTCGACGGCCTGTTCCGCACTCGCCAGCACCTGTAGCGCAAGTCCGATACGGGAGAGCTCACCTCCGGAGGCGACCCGGGCCAGGGGCTGGGCCGCAGTGCCGGGGTTGGCGGCAACCATGAACTCGATCCGGTCGCGTCCATGCGGCGTGGTGTCCTCGAACCGGGTCTCGAGATCGATATGGAAGTGGCCACCCGGCATGCCGAGTTCCTGCATCGTCTCGGTGACCGCGGCATCGAGGCGCCCTGCCGCCTTCACGCGTGCGCGGGTCAGCGCCGCTGCAGCCGCATCATAGGCGGCGCGCGCAGTCTCGAGGTCCCTTTCCAGGGCATCCAGGGCCGCGTCCCCGGCGTCCAGTTCCGCCAGTTCCTCCTCCATGCCGCGCAGCAGATCCGCCAGTTCGTCGGGCTCGACCCGATGCTTGCGCGCAAGGCGCAGGTAGAGACTGATCCGGGCGTCGATTTCATCGAGGCGCTGGGGGTTGATCTCCACGTGATCGGCCAGGCGGCGCAGCTGGTCGCTGGCCTCCTGCATCTGGATGCGCGCGGACTCCAGGAGTTCGAGCACCGGGCCGATGCGTTGATCGTGCCGCAGCACCTCCTGCAAGCCCGACAGGACCTGTCCGATGCCCTGGTCCAGCCCCGCATCGGTGTCGATGCCCTCGTGCGCGGCCTGCAACGCCATCAACACCTCGGAGGCATGGGCCAGCAGGGTCTGCTCGGCGGCAATTTCCGAATATTCGCCCACATTCGGTCCCAGTTCGGTGATTTCCGCGGTCTGGAACCGGAGCAGGTCGAGCCGGTCGCTGGCGCTGGCCAGGCGGGCACGTGCCGCCTCCAGGCGCGCGCCGGCGGCGTGCAGGACGCCATGGGCCGCGGCCACCCGGGCCAGCAGACCGGGGTCGATGAAGCCGTCCAGCAATGCGCGCTGGGCGTGCCTTTGCAGGAATTGCTGGTGCGCATGCTGGCCATGGATGTCTACCAGCCATTGCCCGAGGTCCTTCAGTTGCGCCATTGTCACCGGCGTGCCGTTGATCCATGCCCGACTCTTGCCCTGTGCCGTGATCACCCGGCGCAGCAGAATCGCGTTCGGACCGGCGTCGTCGCCGGGGTGCTCCGCCAGGGCCTGTTCCCTGAGCCATGCCACTGCAGGGTGGTCCGGGGACAGTTCGAAGCCGGCGCTGAGATCGGCCTGGGTTGCGTCCGTGCGCACGCTCGCGGCATCGGCGCGATCACCCAGCAGCAGCCCGATCACGTCGATGAGGATCGATTTGCCGGCCCCGGTCTCTCCGGTCAACGCGGTCATGCCGGAGCCCAGTTCGACCTCGAGATTGTCGATGATGGCAAAATCGCGCACCGTGATGTGCCGTAGCATCGTGCCTCTGACCCCGCCTGTCAGGGGTGTTCGCCCCAGCGCAGCTTGGACCGCAGCATGCGCAGGAAATGGTGGTTGCGGGGGTGCAGCAGCATCAGCGGCTGCGGCCGGCGCTGAATCCGGAGGCTGTCCCCCGCCGCGAAGTCCAGGTTCTGCTGGCCGTCCAGCGCCACCTGCGCGGGCGAGCGGCTGCCGCTGCTCAGCCTGATCTCGATCACCGCACTGCCGCTGACGACCAGCGGGCGGTGATTCAGGCTGTGCGGACAGATCGGAACGATGATCATGGCATCGAGATCCGGTGTCAGGATGGGTCCGCCGGCGGACAGCGAATAGGCCGTGGACCCGGTCGGCGTGGCGACGATCAGGCCGTCCGCACGCAGGCGCCCCACGTCGAGCCCGTCGATGAAGGTGTCGAACTCGATGACGCGGACCACGTTCTGCACGTGCAGGACGGCATCGTTGAGCGCCACGCCCTGCTGGATCGGGCTCCCCTCCCGGAACAGGGTGGCGTCCAGCATGGCCCGGGGTTCCAGCTCATAGGCCCCGTCGAGCACGGCGTTCAGTTCCACCACCGCTTGATCCGGCAGCACGTCCACCAGGAAACCCAGCCGGCCGAGATTGATTCCCAGCATCGGGGTATCGTGCAGCGCGGCCGCACGGGCGGTCGCCAGCAGGGTTCCGTCGCCGCCGATCACGACCACCAGGTCCGCCGACTCCGCCATCTCATCGAGGCTGGTGACCTGGAAATCGCCCGGGTCCATACAACCCCCGATGCCCTGTTCGAGGACCACGTCGGCGCCACGCCGGCGCAGCGCGTCCAACAGGGTCGCGACCAACGGTGCGGTGCGGGAATCGGCGGACTTGCCGACGAGTCCAATGGTGCTGAAGCTTCGCTGCATTGGCGCATTATCCGGTAAACCGTGTGCACACGCATCCGCCCCGGATTCGCCGGGTCCGCGGTCGTTTGCCGGACGGCGCCGGCCTTGACTGGATCGGGGCTTGGCATAGACTGCATTGGCACTCGGTGGAATGAAGCGCTGACAAGAGAGTGGACATGCAGGACATACAACTCGATACCCGGGCGCGAACCCTGCTACGCACCTTGATCGAAAGCTATATCCGTGAGGGTCAGCCGGTCGGCTCCAGGACCCTCGCGCGGACCAGCGGCCTGAACGTCAGTCCCGCGACCATCCGTAACGTGATGGCCGACCTCGAGGGGATGGGGCTGGTGCATGCCCCGCACACCTCCGCCGGCCGTGTCCCGACCGCCGCGGGATATCGCCTGTTCGTCGATGCGCTGCTGGAGATCCGCGCACCCAACCGGGAGCAGGTCGAGGCCATCGAATCCCGCTTCAGCCTCGGGGCGTCCACCCAGGATCTGCTGGACGCGGCGGGCAGCGTGCTCTCCAGCGTGACGCGCCTGGCGGGAATGGTGCGCCTGCCACGAAATCGGCAGGTCGCCCTGAGCCAGATCGAATTCCTGCGCCTGAGTGAGCGCCGGGTTCTCGCGATACTCGTGATCGACGGCAAGGAGGTGCAGAACCGTGTCCTGGAACTGGAGCGGGACTACCTGCAGCCGGAGTTGCAGAACATGGCCAACTATCTGAATGCCCACCTGGCGGGGCAGAGCCTGCATGTGGTTCGGGGCCAGTTGCTGGCGGAGATGCGCTCGGTGCGGCGGGATCTCGATGCGATGATGCTCGCCGCGATCGATCTCGGCGAGCGTGCGATCGGCGAGGACGACCCGGACGACGTGCTGGTCGCGGGGGAGACGCAACTCCTCAATTACGATGAGCTGGCCGACATCCATCGGCTGCGGCAGCTGCTGGAGGCATTTCACGAAAAGCGCGAGATCCTGGCGATCCTGGATCAGTGCATCCGCGCCGACCGGGTACAGATCTTCATCGGCCGCGAATCGGGGCTGGAGTGGTTCGAGCACTGCTCCGTGGTGACCGCACCGTACAGTGTCGATGGGGAGATCGTCGGGGTGCTGGGCGTGGTGGGTCCCACCCGCATGTCCTATGACCGGGTGATCCCGATCGTCGACATCACCGCTAGGCTGCTCGGTGCGGCCTTGAATTCCCGCGGCGAGGCCCCAAAGACCCGGTAAGAGACGGGGCGCCGGCGAGCCATGCGCGGGTCAGGCATGGCCCACCGGCTGCTGCATGCGCACTTCATTCTTCAACCAGCAAGAGGGATCTATGTCCAATCAGCGGGAGAACGGGGAACACGAGAGCGATCCGACCCGTACCATGCCGGAAGGCGAGCCGGAGGCAGCCGCCTCGAATGCGGATGCCGAAGAGGGGGCGGACGTCCACGCCCGCCTGGCCGAACTCGAGGCATTGGCCGAGCAGCGTCGTGAGCAACTGCTGCGGCTGCAGGCGGAGCTGGAGAACCAGCGCAGGCGCTTTGAGCGGGAGCTGGAGTCCGCGCACAAGTACGCGATGGAGCGGTTTGCCGCCGAGTTGCTGAATGTCTGCGACAGTCTGGAGATGGGCCTGGATGCCGCGCGCAAGACCAACGATGCCAGCAGCATCATCGAGGGCACCGAACTGACCCTGAAGGCCTTTCACAAGGCCTTCGAAAAATTCGGCATCGAGGCGGTGGAGCCGACGGGCGAACGCTTCGACCCCGAGCGGCACCAGGCGATGACCACCCAGGAGAGCAGCGACCACCCGCCCAACACCGTGCTGCTCACCCTGCAGAAGGGTTATCTGCTGCAGGGACGGGTGTTGCGGCCGGCCATGGTGATCGTGTCGCGCGCACCGTCTGACGACGATGCTTGAAAACCCGGGTTCGCCCCCCATATTCCCCACAGACAGGCAGCGACGGGACCTTGAGCGCTGTGCCTACCCATTTCATTCCAGGAGCCTTTAACCATGGGAAAGATCATCGGTATTGACCTCGGTACCACCAATTCCTGCGTCGCCGTGATGGATGGCGACCAGGCCAAGGTCATCGAAAACAGCGAAGGGGGCCGCACCACGCCCTCGATCGTCGCCTTCACCGAAGACGGCGAGGTGCTGGTCGGCCAGTCCGCCAAGCGCCAGGCCGTGACCAACTCGCAGAATACGCTGCATGCGGTCAAGCGTCTGATCGGACGGCGTTTCGAGGAGAAGGAGGTCCAGAAGGACATCAAGCTGGTTCCCTACAAGATCATCAAGGCCGACAACGGGGACGCCTGGGTCGAGGTGCGCGGCAAGAAGATGGCGCCGCCCGAGATCTCGGCCCGCGTGCTGCAGAAGATGAAGAAGACCGCCGAGGACTACCTGGGCGAGACGGTCACCGAGGCCGTGATCACCGTGCCGGCCTACTTCAATGACTCGCAGCGCCAGGCCACCAAGGACGCCGGCCGCATCGCAGGCCTGGAGGTCAAGCGCATCATCAACGAGCCGACGGCCGCGGCACTGGCCTATGGCCTCGACAAGAAGCGCGGCGACCGCAAGATCGCGGTGTACGACCTCGGCGGCGGTACCTTCGACATCTCGATCATCGAGATCGCCGAGGTGGACGGCGAACACCAGTTCGAGGTGCTGGCCACCAACGGTGACACCTTCCTGGGCGGCGAGGATTTCGACAACCGGTTGATCGACTATCTGGTCGGCGAGTTCAAGAAGGAGCAGGGGATCGACCTGAAGAACGATCCGCTGGCGATGCAGCGCATCCGCGAGGCGTCCGAGAAGGCCAAGATCGAGCTGTCCTCCAGCCAGCAGACGGAGGTCAACCTGCCGTATGTGACCGCGGACAACACCGGGCCCAAGCATCTGGCGATGAAGGTGACCCGCGCCAAGCTGGAAAGCCTGGTCGATGACCTGATCCAGCACACCATCGAACCCTGCAAGATCGCGTTGAAGGACGCAGGGCTGTCCGCAAGCCAGGTCGACGACATCATCCTGGTTGGCGGCCAGACGCGCATGCCCAAGGTGCAGGAGGCGGTGCAGAATTTCTTCGGCCAGGAGCCGCGCAAGGACGTCAATCCGGACGAGGCCGTGGCCGTGGGAGCGGCGGTGCAGGGCGGCGTACTCGGCGGCAGCGTGAAGGACGTGCTGCTGCTCGATGTGACGCCGCTGTCGCTGGGCATCGAGACCCTGGGCGGGGTGATGACCAAGCTGATCGAGAAGAACACCACCATCCCGACCAAGGCGAACCAGGTCTTTTCCACTGCCGACGACAATCAGACGGCGGTCACCGTGCATGTGCTGCAGGGCGAGCGTGAGCAGGCCAGCGCCAACAAGTCGCTGGGCCGCTTCGACCTGACCGACATCCCGCCGGCGCCGCGCGGCGTGCCGCAGATCGAGGTGACCTTCGATATCGACGCCAACGGCATCCTGCACGTCTCCGCGAAGGACAAGGCCACCGGAAAGGAGAACCGCATCGTGATCAAGGCCTCCTCGGGTCTCAGCGACGATGAGGTGGAGAAGATGGTCAAGGACGCCGAGGCCCATGCCGAGGAGGACAAGCGCTTCCACGCGCTGGTCGCGGCGCGGAATCAGGCCGATGCGCTCGTGCACTCGGCGGAGAAGTCGCTGAAGGATCTGGGCGACCAGGTCGAGGCCGACGAACGTTCCGCGATCGAGGCGGCCATCCAGGCGACGCGCGACGCCATCAATGGCGATGATGTCAGCGCCATCGAGGCGGCCAGTGAGAAGCTCGCGGAGGCCTCCGGCAAGCTTGCCGAACGGGCCTATGCCAAGGCCGGCGGTGATGCGGCCCAGTCGGAGGCCGGCAGCGGCCAGTCGGGTGGCGGCGGTGAGTCCGGCGCATCCGATGATGTCGTCGATGCCGAGTTTGAAGAGGTCGACGAGAAGAAGAAGTAACCGCGATGGCGGCGGCCCCCGGGCCGTGGGCATCTTGACCCGACCAGGCACGCCCGGAAACCGTTACAGGGGAATCCGGGCGTGCGCGTTACCGCGTGGCCTGGACGGGCGGGCGCGGCAACCCGCAAGGATTCGATATGGCGCAGCGTGACTACTACGAAGTGCTCGGTGTCTCCCGGGACGCTTCGGGCGAGGTGATCAAGAAGGCGTTCCGGCGCCTGGCGATGAAATACCATCCGGACCGCAATCCCGACGATGCCGAGGCCGAGGTCCGGTTCAAGGAGGCACGGGCGGCCTATGACGTGCTCAGCGACGGCAACAAGCGGGCCGCCTACGACCGCTACGGTCACGCCGGGGTCAACGCCTCCGCCGGCGGCTTCGGCGGCGGAGGTGGAGGGGGCAGCTTCAGCGACATCTTCGAGGACATCTTCGGTGACATCTTCGGTGGTGGCGGGCGTGCCGGGGGCCAACGGGCCTATCGCGGATCCGACCTTCAGTACAACCTGGATCTGAGCCTGGAAGAGGCGGTGTTCGGGACCGAGGTCAAGATCCGGGTGCCGACCACCGCGAGTTGCGAGACCTGCGGCGGTTCCGGCGCCGAGCCCGGTACCAGC
>JAWLFM010000135.1:0-7213 GCA_041685565.1 Thioalkalivibrio sp. | reverse complement strand
GGACGAATCGCCCGGCCACCTGTACCCGGTCGCCAGCCTTCGGCTCCCGACCGTCCAGCGCCGGTGCGTACACGAAGAGTCCGACCGGAGGCGTGTCGCCCTCCTGCAGGAAGAAGCCACCCAGGCCATCATCGTCCGTGAATACGCCCGTGACGACGCCCTCTACGGTGACGCGGCGATCCTCGGCCACCCGGCCGGACCGCAAGTCGGCCAGCGGAGTGACTTGAGCGCGGGGGCAGTCGGCAACAGCCGGACCCGCGCCCGGAAGGCATCCCCCGAGGATGAGCAGCAGCAGACCCACGATCCCTGTGCGCCGTTCCATGAGCACGTTCCCTCCAGCAGCGCGCGGAATGGCGCTGTTCATCGGTCTTCATCATGGCTCGGCGCGTCTGGCGAAGTGCTCCGGTCCCGAAACTCCTCGTCGCGCCTGCCGCGCGCATCCGCCCCCAGGAGGCTTATGCGATGGCGATCCTCCGAACGCCGCTCTCACCACTCGCCCTGTGGCGGATGGTAATGCGCAGGATCCGATCCCGAAAGGCTTCCCTCGGGTCGTCGGTGCGGGGAATGGTCGGCCGGGCGGCAAATCCCGAGCATTGTGCTAAGCTATTGCCCCGAATTGCACAACCATCAGGAGTGAATGCATGGATCTTCCGGAACGCGACGGCGACGGCTACCTCGTCGACAGAGACTGCTGGACCCCCGAAATCGGGCGCGCCATGGCCGCGGCCGACGGCATCGAACTCGACGATGAAAAGTGGGAGCACATCGTGAAGGCCCGCGAGTACTTCGAGGATCATGCGGTGGTGCCGCCCATCCGCAAGTTCGCGAAATTCATGAATGCCGATCAGAAGGGCATGTTCACGACCTGGATGACCGGCCCCATGAAGCCCATCACCAAGTACGGCGGTCTGCCGAAGCCGACGGGCTGCGTCTAAGGGGCGGAGCCGAGACCGGGAGCGAACGCTCCCGTGCGCTGCATCGACGGTCCGAGGAGCGCCCCGGGCAGGCGTGGCGCAGGTCGACGCGGGCGGACCTTCTGCGCGGCCCTTCTGCTATTCCGAGACCGCCCTGAACCCCGCCGTGAACCCCATCAGGGATCCCTCGATGACGGCCACGCTATCGGAATCGAGTGTCTTCACGCCGATGCTGAAGGTGGTTCCGCCACGCAGTGCGTCCATCATCTCGGCATCGACCCGCGCGACCACGCGGCACCCGTTGGGCAGGCAGGTCTGGAAGGGAAACTCGCGCCGGAGGGTCTCGCCGACCTGGAACAGCATGCCGGGACGCAGGTCGAGACCAAGTGGCAGGTAGACCACCATCACGGTGTCGCCCTCGATGAGGCCGATGGAGATCTGCATCACCGGCTCCCCTTCCTCGTCGACCGCGGCCTGGGTAATGAAGCAGGTTTCGCCATCCGGTAAATCCTCGCAGATCACCTGCCAGTCCTGGTGGGTGGGACCCTGGCGAACCTCCCCGCCCAGCTGGGCGGACGCGGGCGCCGTACCGAGCACCATCAGCAGCAGGGTGGGAATGAGAATGCCGTGCAGGGTGCTGCGTAAACGGTTCGACATGGTGATATTCGATCTCGCGATTGTGGTTGGCGTCCGTGAACCTATCCGGACGTCAGGACAGCGTCAAGAGGGCAAGATTCCGGACAGCCTCGGCCCCGAAGGGATATCCTCGCAACCGTGAACCAAGGCGCTGAGCGCGCGCCGCCGGGCGTGGCCGGCAGGGATCCTCAGGGCAGGCCGTTCCGGACGGAGGGCCTGAGAGCGAGCAGACGGTACTGGATCCACCCGGCGCGAAGCGCCCGGTTCAAGGCATTGCCCCCGACCCCAATGGCCCAGAAGGGACGGCGGGTCAGCCCCAGCGCCCGCGCGAGCGGACTGACCATGGATACCAGCCAGTCCCGGGGGCGGCCGGTCCGGATCAGTCCCGACAGGTCGTGGGCGAAGAAGCCCGGCAAGCCGGTGGGCAGACCTGCTATCGCCCGGGCAGGGCCGGGAATCCCGATGGCACGGGGCCCTTCGTGCTTCGGCACATCGGCTATGATCGTCTACCCTGACAGGTCGGGATGGAGGAGGAAGTCGATGGCAAAGGCAAGGCGCAAGTCCAAGGGTTCGCCGCAGACAGCAAGGACCGCGGCCAAGGTTGCAGCGGCCCGGCGCGAGCCTGACTGGGTGATTGTCGGCCTGGCGCTGTTCGGGGTGGCGGTCACGGCCTACCTGACCGCGGGCGCCTGGCTGAGCGCGGCGCCCGCCTTCTGTGCGGAGGGCTCCGGCTGCGACCTGATCCAGCAGAGTCAGTGGTCCACGCTGCTGGGTCTGCCGATCTCGCTGTGGGGGCTCCTGCTGTACGCCCTGCTGGGCGTGCTGGCATTCCGTATGCCGGCCCGGCTGAAACGCTGGCGCCGCCTCTGGTTTCTGGCCTTCATCGGCGTCTCCATCAGTCTCTACCTGACTGCCGTCGGCTGGCTGATCCTGGGTGCCTTCTGCCCCTGGTGTCTCCTGTCCCTGGCCATCATCAGCGCGCTATTGATCGCGATCTTCCTGCGCCGCCCGGCCTCGGCCCCCGGGATGGCGTGGAGTCCGTGGCTGCTGCGCAGCGCCGGGGCCGGGCTCGCGGTCGTCGTGGCCCTGCATCTCTACTCCAGCGACCTGCTTTCACGGCCCGAGAATCCCCGGTTGGCGGCCTTGGCGACACACATGCAGGAGTCCGGGGTGCGCTATTACGGCGCATCCTGGTGCCCCAGCTGTCGGGACCAGTCGCGCCTGTTCGGGGCCGCGAGTGATCGCCTTCCCTATGTGGAGTGCAGCCCGGGCGGGCGGGGGACGCCGATGGCGCAGGTGTGCGTGGCGGCCGGAATCGCCGCCTACCCGACCTGGATCATCCGCGGCCGGCGCTTCGAGGAGGTGCTGCAGCCCCGCGAGCTGGCGCGGCTTTCGGGCTTCGACTGGGAGGGCCATGGGCGCTGAGCGTGGGGGCGCCTCGGGCGCCTGAGGCACCGGTCGCCAAAATCCCGACTAGACTGAGGGGTAACGCAAAGCGAAGACGGAGACATGCCATGAAGACGGTCCGGGAGATATTGAGCGAAAAGGGGCATGATCTCTACAGGATCGGTCCGGATCACAGCGTACTGGATGCCCTGCGTCTGATGGCGGAACAGGAGATCGGTGCCTTGCCCGTCGTCGATGGTGAGCGGCTGGTCGGCCTGATCTCGGAACGCGACTATGCGCGCAAGGTCATCCTGCTCGACCGCAGTTCGCACGACACGCCGGTCCGCGACATCATGATGACCCGGGTGCCCTGCGTGAGCCCCAACCGCACGGTGGAGGAGTGCATGGCCCTGATGACGGACAAGCGCGTGCGCCATCTGCCGGTGCTGCAGGACGGGCATCTGGTCGGGCTGGTCTCGATCGGAGACCTGGTGAAGTCCATCATCGATGAGCAGCAGTTCATCATCTCTCAGCTGGAGCTCTACATCGCGAGTTGAGCGAGGCCTTTGATTCACTTCCAACAGCGGCGCTGGATGCCGGCGCACGAGGAAACATGGCAGACATGACTGACGAGGAGGAACGTCGCGCCGAGGCCCTGATCCACGACGTGGCAAGGGATTTCCGCGAGACGGCCTATACGACCGGGGTCCAGGCCCCGGACCCGGGACTGCTCGAGGCATTGCGGAGGGTCCCCAGGACCGAATTCGTTCCTTCTTCCGCGGCACGCATCGCCTGGGAGAACCGGGCCCTGCCGATCGGGCATGGTCAGACCATTTCCCAGCCCTTCGTCGTGGCCCTGATGACCCAGCTTCTGGAGCTCACGCCGAAGAGCCGGGTCCTGGAGATCGGTACCGGTTCGGGGTATCAGACCGCGATCCTGGCCGAATTGGCGGGCGAGGTCTTCAGTATCGAGGTGGTGCCGGAGCTGGCCGAGACCGCGTCCTCCGTGCTGGAGCGCCTGGGCTATCGCAACGTCCAGGTGCGCGCCGGCAATGGTCGTGAGGGCTGGCCCGATGCCGCGCCATTCGATGCCATCATCGTGACCGCGGGCGCCGACGAGATTCCGCCGGCCCTGGTGGAACAGCTGCGGACCGGGGGGCGCCTGGTGATTCCGGTGGATGCGCAGTGGACGGGACAGGATCTCTTCGTCGCCGTCAAGCAGGAGGACGGCAGCCTGGAGAAGCGCAGGGCCTTGTCCGTGATCTTCGTGCCCTTGATTGGTGGCGATGGCGGGCACGGCAACCGCTGAATATTGCCAAGCCGGGGTTGCTTCGGTACAAAGCAGGCTCGCTCGAGAATCAGGCAGATCCCTCCCATGGCAGACCGTACTCCACCATCCAGTCCAGAGAGCTTCCTTTCCGGCAGCATCGGCCCCGAGAGCCGGGCGGTACTGGAGCAGCAACTCGCCGAACATCGGGCCCATCTGGCTGCATTGCCCGAAGGGGCCGCTCTGGTGCATCGCGCCCATGTGCTGCTGGACATGGGCGAGGCCCTGATCGGACTGGAGCGGGGGCAGGAGGCATGGGCAACGGTGCGGCCGCTGGTGGAGCCCCTGGTCGCCGCGGACGCCTGGCAGGAGGCGGTGGAGACCTGCGACGTGCTGTACCGTGCCGAGCAGGAGGATTCCATCCTGGCCCTGGGTCAGGGCGTGTGGCTGAGCGTGACCTACCCGGTGAAGGCGCAGACCACGGTGGCGATGCTCGGTCACATCGTGGATGAGACCCCCGAGCAGGCCGATGGCGCCGCCGTCGCCGCGATGATGGCCCATTACATCGCCGGTCTGCGCACGGAGGGCAGGGAGCGCGACAGCCTGATGTTCCTGACCACGCAGATCATCGCCAGGGTTGCACGACGGCACCGCGGGATCGAGGATCAGGAAACGCTGGACACCTGGATCGAGATGTACGAACTCAACAACACCGATACCCTGTTACAGCGCTTGGCCCGGATGCTCGATGCGATCGTGGGCGACCACTGGTGGTTCGATCGGGACGAACTCCGGACCCGCCTGCCCGTGAATTAAGGGACTGTCCGCCTTCCACCGCCGGCAGGCAGGCGTCGAGCGGCCGGCGGGCGCAAGACGCAAGCCGCGCAGCCAGTCCTGCTCGCTCCCGCGACCGCTTCCCGAGGGCTCCTGTCGATGAACCAACCGTTCGAACCGCGCCCCGTGCTGTTTCCGCCGGTCATCAGCTTTCTGCTGATGGCGAACGGGCTCGTGTTTCTCCTGCAGTTGTTCGCCTTCGAACCCTTGCTGGTGAACTTTGCACTTTGGCCGCTCGGCACCCCCGAGATCGTGGAACAGCAGGGGGAGCGCGTGTGGGTCCCGCAGTTCCATATCTGGCAGCTGGTCAGCTACGGCTTCCTGCACGGGGGTCTGCTGCACCTGTTCCTGAACCTGTTCGCGATGTGGATGCTGGGCGTGCAACTGGAGAACGCGTGGGGATCCCGCCTGTTCGCGATCTATTTCTTCGTCTGCGTGGTGGGCGCCGGTCTGATCCAACTCGCGGTGGCCTCCCATGGTGTCCTGAACGCGGAGATCTATCCGACCATTGGTGCCTCCGGCGGCGTCTTCGGCATCCTGCTCGCCTTCGGCATGATGTTTCCGAACCAGCGTCTGATCTTCATCCTCCTGCCCATTCCGATCAAGGCGAAGTACTTCGTGATCGCCTACGGCGCCTTCGAACTGTTCGCCGGGATGACCGGCACGACCGCCGGGGTGGCGCACTTCGCGCATCTGGGGGGTATGCTGTTCGGCCTGCTGCTGATCCAGTATTGGCGCGGCCGGTTGCCGATCCGGCCGCGAAGGCGGGTCTTCTGGTGGTGAACCCGGAATCCAGTCACTCCGACGGTCCCCCCGTCCCTGCCCGAACATCTACACTCTAGATAGGGAAGCACTGATTGACCGGTCATCGCGAAGAGCTGAGCGACGTGGCGATCCATAAAGCATTGATTTGGCTTGCGCCGTATGGATTGCTCGCTGCGCTCGCAATGACAGGATGAATGATCAGCGCTACCCGGGGGAAAGCGGGAAGAATCGGCCGGTGCCGCCGTGCCGGCAAGCCTCGCCAAACCCGCCAGGCCCGCAAGGGATTCCATTGTTCCCAACATGGAGGATTTGAATGGATACTGTCTGGATTGTGGTAGCCGATGCCGCCCGCGCGCGTATCCTGCGCTGCGAAGGGCGCGCCTGCCATGGAATCACCGATGTGGAGGCGCTTTCGCACAGCGAATCCCGTTTCCAGAACCAGGATCTGGTGTCCGACCGGCCGGGACGGGGCTGGGCCAGCGCCAGTGGCGATGCCCGCCATGCCTTCGATGAGACCACCGATCCGGCTCAACATGAGCGCGACCGGTTCGCGCGCACGGTGGCCGAGAGACTGAAGTCCGCCCATCACGAAGGTGTCTTCAAGCATCTGGTGATCGTTGCATCACCCTCGTTTCTCGGTGCCTTGCGTGATGCCATGGATCGCCAGGTCGCCCAGAGCGTGCGGGCGGAAGTGGCCAAGAACGTCGTCAAGATCGAGGACCCGGAGAGCCTCAGATCCTATCTCCCCGATTTCGTCTACTGACCTGTCTGCCGGCCGCGCTGAGTGAAGGCGGCCGGCAGACAGGGGCATTGATCGATGGCTGTCCATACTCAAGATGGAGAGTCTGCAAGCAAACGAGCTGCCTCAAGGAGGGCACCCATGGCCGAAGATCTGATGCAAGAAGTCCTCAACCCGGGAGCGATTGAACGCGACCCCGAGTTCCCCCATGCCCCGTTCGGCTGGAGTCGCGAGGATGCAGAGCGCGTCGCCAGCAAGGAGGGTCTCGAACTGACCTCCGAGCACTGGGAACTCATCCGTGCCCTGCAGGAGTTCTTCCATCGCCACGAAGACGCGCCACGCATCAACATGCGCGAACTGAACGATGCGTTGGAGGAGCATTTCCATGCCGCCGGGGGGCGGAAGTACCTCTATGAACTCATGCCCGGCGGTCCGGTGGCGCAGGGCTGCCGGCTGGCCGGCCTCGAACCGCCTCCAGAGGCATCGAGCCAGGGCTTCGGCAGCGTGTCCTGATGCCTTGCCGGTCCGCAGGGCGCGGGCCGGCGACAGCCCCCTTGCGGGCGACTTCCGGGTCGGCGCGTTCGAGCCACCTTGCGCTGGATGAACGGCGGTTCAACGCGGCAGCATGAGGGGATGGTCCCCGAGGCCGGCGTCGAGCGCCCGCCTCGGGAG
>JAWLFM010000134.1:0-7292 GCA_041685565.1 Thioalkalivibrio sp. | reverse complement strand
CATCGCCGGGAACGTAGCCTTTCGCCGCGAGCGAGGCGTGGCGGGACAGGGCGATCCATAACCCGTTGATCTCGCCGCCACCAACTGGACTACTCACTGTGCTCGCCCTTCGCGCCCGCCGCCGGCTGTTCAATGCGTTTCGCACATCCGTGCCGCGCTTCGCGCGCAATGGCGCCGGAATTGATCAGTGCCTTCCTGTGGGAAGGGATCGAGATCGCCAGCCAACCCAGGGCGCATGGGCATCGGGAATGGGCCGTCCTCTGTTAAGCTCACGTTTTTGCTACCAAAAATGGCCTTCCAAGGGCTTCTCGCGGCATGTTTTGGCGTAGTTTTGACTAGGAATCAAAGGGTTGGCCTGGTCCGACCCCGCTGGCATCAGGAGGAGGGAGAGGTACGGCTGCCGGGGGAGCTGCACGGCCCTTGGTGGGCCATGGTCATTGAACGCGTCCAGACCGCGTCAAAGTTCCTCACCGGGAGGCCTTATGTCACTGGATCTGACCTTTCTCACCCTGGGTTTTCTGTTCGTGCTGGGACTGCTTGCGGATGAAGTCGGCCGTCGCACCCCCCTTCCGAGGGTGACCTTGCTGCTGGCCTGCGGCGTACTGGTGGGGCGCTCCGGATTCGACCTGTTTCCCCTTGAGATGGAGATCTGGTACGAGTTTTTCTCCATTCTGGCGCTGACGATGGTGGCCTTTCTGCTGGGCGGCATCTTCACTCCGGCCACCTTGCGGCGCCATGGACGCGAGATCATGCTGATCTCGATCTTCATCGTCCTCTTTACCCTCTCGGTTGTTGCCGGAGGCCTCTGGTTGCTGGGGGTCACCCCCGCACTGGCCTTGCTCCTGGGCGCGATTGCAACTGCGACGGCACCCGCGGCCGTTCAAGATGTACTGCGCCAGGATGGGCAGGGCGGATCCTTCGCGCTGAAGATCAAGGGCATCGTGGCCATCGACGATGCCTGGGGCATCATCGCCTTCAGTATCGCGCTGGCCGTCGCCGCCATACTCACGGGCCGGGCAGAAGAGGGTCTATGGCTGCATGCGGTGCGTGATCTGGGCGGGGGTATCGCACTGGGCGCAGCGATCGGGGTTCCGGCAGCCGTGTTGACCGGCCGACTCCGCGAGGGCGAACCCACCCAGACCGAGGCTCTCGGCATCGTGTTCCTGACCGCGGGCGCTGCTCTCTGGCTCGAGGTGTCGTTTCTGGTGGCCGGAATCACGGCGGGGGCCATCGTTGTCAACCTCGCCCGCCATCACGATCGTCCCTTCCATGAGATTGAACACATCCAATGGCCATTCATGATGCTGTTCTTCATCCTGGCCGGTGCATCGCTGGAACTCGAGCGGCTGGTGGACCTGGGCATGATCGGCCTGGGTTATGTCCTGCTGCGCGTGGCAAGCCGCATCGTCGGTGGCTGGGTCGGAGCCTGGCTGGGACGGGCACCGGTCGCGCAGCGACCCTGGTTTGGAGTGGCGCTGATGCCGCAGGCCGGGGTCGCGATCGGCATGGCGCTGGTGGCGGCCAACCATTTCCCGGAGATGGCGGAAACCATCCTGGCCCTCACCATTGGCACCACGGTCATCTTCGAGCTTTTCGGCCCGCCGGCGACCTTGCTGGCATTGCGGCGCGCCCAACGTTGAGGACACTAGGGGTTGATCCGCTATCGCTTGCCGCATGGCCCACTAGGGGGGCGCCGTTTGCGTCATTCCGTGTAGAGCATCCGCTTGGTCATGCCCCCATCGACGGTCCAGGCCTGCCCGGTGATGAAGCCGGCCTGGGGGTCGAGGAGAAATGCCACGAGGGCAGCGACATCCGCGGGCTCGCCCACACGGCCCGCGGGATGTTGCTGATGGTCGATCTCACGCAGTGGCTCGGCCTTCCTTGTCGAGGCGGGGCGGGTATCGATCCAGCCGGGATTGATGCAGTTGACTCGGACCTCGGGGCCGACGCTGACCGCGAGCGCATGCGTCAACGCCACCAATCCGCCCTTGCTGGCTGCGTAGGCCTCGGTATGCGGTTCCGACTGCTCGGCCCGGGTCGAGGCGATATTGACGATCGCGCCGCGCCGCTCGCGCAGCAGCGGCAGGGCGTGCTTGCACATCAGGAATGGCCCGGTCAGATTGGTCTCGAGCCAGTGGTTCCAGTCCGTCAGGCCGAGCGACTCGATGGGGCCGCAATGCGGGTCGCTGATTCCCGCGTTGTTGACCAGCGCATCCAGACGCCCTTGGTGTTGGCGCACCTGTGCAAGCAGTGCGCGGATGCCGGGTTCGTCACGGACATCCAGGGTCGCCGCAACTGCGGCAGGTCCCAGATGATCGACAGCCGACCGGACGCCCGCTGCATCGATGTCGGCGACGATGACCCGCCAGCCGTCGCGAACCAGACGTTCTGCAATGCCGAAGCCGATGCCGCGGGCGGCGCCGGTCACCAAGGCAACGGGGGTGTCAGTCATGGGACTCTCCAGTCGGGTTCAGATGCGATGGGGAGAGGTCGGTTTTTGCCGCCTCGGCCTGGAATGTACGGCAACGCCGACGGGGCGGTACAGGGCAGGGGAACATGCCGGCAGGGCCCCTTCCGGGCGCCAGTCGTGGATTCCTACCCGCCGGCGCCGCCACTGCGCGGTTCAACCTGTGCGGTTGTTTCGCAATCGGGTCATGCTGGGGGATTCCCCAAAAAGCTTGGCGTAGTCGATGGCGAATTGTCCGGGGTGCCAGAACCCGAGATCAAAGCCGATTTGCTGCACGCAGCGCTCGCTGCTCCTGGCGAGAATGCCTCGCCTGGCGGCATGCAGCCGAAGGATCTTGGCGTGTCCGGCGGGCGATCGGCCCAGCAGCTCGCTGAAGGCATAGAAGAGCAGGCGCCGGCTTGCGTGGGTTGCCTCGCAGAGTTCGGTCACGCTCGGCGGGTTGTCCAATCGACTCCGTATCAGCGCCTCGGCCCGGCGGACGATGCGCCGACGCTGAGCCAGACTGGAGCGGGCCGGTCGGACCTGTCGGGCGTTCTGGATCAGTGCGATCATCTTCCCGGCCAGCTCCATCCCGGCATCCGGGTCGGTTTCGGGACCGGGCGATCGTGGCTCGGACAGAAGCTGCTCGAGCATCCGCGCCATTTGGTCCGCTACACGCGGATCCGACTTCAGGCACCAGCGTTCCCACATTGCCTCCGCGGAGGTCTGGTGCTCGGCCTGCGCGATCCGCTCGGCAAGATCCAGGGGAATCGAGATCGCCTGCTGGCGATGCCCAGCGGCGATCTGCTGGTACACCTCGCCCCGCGGATCCAGCACGAGAATCTGTCCTTCATCCAGCTGTTGACCACGAAATCGGCCACCGCCGCAATGGCGGGTGATGGGGGAAATCGTCCAGTAGGCGTCAGAGCGCGTTCCCGAGCACAACAGAGACCGATTGGAGCCGCTTCCGTAGACCAGACAGTCGCCGACCTGCGCGGAGGTCAGCACCATTTCGATCGGGCCAGGATCGGATTGGGTGACTTCCACGTCCCAGATGTGCCCGAGGGCCTCCTGGAGTTGTTCCGCGGACTGGCAGCGGATGTGGTTCAGTCCATTCAAAAGGCATGCTCCTTGCGGATGGTTTCGTGTGCATCGTCGGCAGCGTGACCAAGCTTTATGGATTACGGCCACCACAACACTACAACACTACGGTATCGCAAAGCGGCAAAGACGTCTGGGCGCCATCCGCTGCCCGGCCTCGCGGCCGCACGCCCCGCGAGCTTCGGCCGGGGCGGCACGGCGTCTTCCGCTGCACTCTTGCGCCCTGCATCTCGCCGAGGCCGGAACAGCCACGGAAAAGCGCTGAACCAATCGATTCCGAATGCCGTGAGACAAGCTCACCATGAATGGGTTCACCCACTTGCCGATGATCCCGAGCCTGTCGAATTCCGTTGCTCTGTGCTTCCTCGGGCACTGCCCAGGCCCCGTGCACTCCCAGGACATCTTCCGCCGTGCACTTTTCAGACTGCCCTGGTGAGTGCCCCTCGCTATACTCCTTCGCCTTTCCATGACGGCATCAGGTCGGATCAGGTGCTGTGCGGCATTGGCGGAGCTCGATGAACCCGTCCCGGGAGGCTGCCTGACCGGATTCCGGGGCGCTTCCCTTGTGTGGTCAACTTGGAGGAGCGGGCAACAATGTATCGTTGGCTGGGTGTAGTGATGCTGACGGCCATGATGGGCGCGATGTTCGCACAGGCCTCTGCAGACAACCGGGTTCCTACGGTCCCAGGTCTGGCCGAGCTCGAGGAACGTATCGACCATCTCAAGCAGATGCAGGCGGCTGCGGACGCAGTACGGGAATGGGATCGCGACGGCTTCTATTTTCGTCTGGACCAATTGATGCTGGAGGCCCTCGCCGGGGCGGAGACGGCGTTGTTTGATGTGTTGGAGACTGGGGAAATCCCACTGGTGCGCGAGCGCATCGAGAGCGCCACCGACTGGCTCCTGGAAACATCCATTGCCCGCCTCGAGGAGATCTACGCCAGAACGAGTCAGGAGCGTCTGAAACACGACGAATTCGATAGCGGCTTGCAGGCGACCGTATCCCGCGCCTTTATCCAGGATCTGCGCGCCCTGATCTTCGAGTACATGAGTGGACTGGGCGCACTCCTGCGGGTGCGGGAGCAGTTGGGCCTGAGCATTGAAGACGACCGGAACGCATTCGAGGAATTCATCACGCGGAACGTTGAGCGCCTGCACGGCCAGATTCGGCTCGATGCGCAGACGCTGACGGAATTGCGGCGGGCGCTCAGGGCCGAGCCCTCGAACGCAGACACAGAGTTGGCACTGCGTGCCATGGACTATAAGCAGACCCGTGGCCTGGCGAACATGGCCGCCTGGCTCGACGTGCTTCAGGAGCAGGGATTGGACACGGCCAGCCACCATGCACTGCTGATCCAGCAACAGGGCCGTCTTGGGGCCGAGATCCTGCAGCGGGACGTGTTCGCGAGTATCTGGCGTGAACAAACCGAAAGGCTCTGGAGGAATGTGGCCCGTAACGGCCCGAATCTTCTGATTCGGGTCTTCACGTTCCTGGCCGTACTGTTGCTGGCCTGGATGGCGGCCCACGCGATCCGTCGCCTGCTCGAGGCCATCATGAACACGTCGTTCGTGCGGCTCAGCCAGTTGATGAAGGAGAGGCTGTTGACCCTTTCCTTCGGAATCACCTTTCTAGCGGGAGTCGTCCTCGCGCTGACGACCATCGGGTGGTCGGTGATGCCCATGCTTGCAGGGCTGGGGGTCGCCGGCCTCGTGATCGGTTTCGCGTTGCAGGACTCTCTGAAGAGTTTCGTCGCGGGCTGGATGATTCTGCTCTACCACGCCTACGACGTGGGTGATTACGTGCAGGTGTCCGGTGCCGAAGGCAGGGTCCGGAGGATGACGCTCAACAGCACCCGGATCGCCACCCTGGACAACACGATCAAGCTGGTGCCCAACCGCAAGATCTGGGAGGAAACGATCGTGAACCTGACGGCGAGCAGGGCTCGCCGCGTGGAACTGGAGATCGCCTGCGGCCCGGGTAACGACATCGACCGGGTGGAGAACTGTATCCGGGAGCTTCTTTCGGAGCACCCGAAGGTTCTGAATAAACCGCCGCCCGAGGTGCACCTTGCCCGATTCGGATCCTCGGAGATGGTCTTCGCGGTTTGGCCATGGGTGCGAACCGAGAATTACTGGACGATGCGAAGGTCCCTGCTGAAGGAAATCAGGCAGCGGTTCGAGCGCCACGGAATCACCTGAACCCGGACCTCAAGCACTCGACCAGGTCCGCCGGCAGGGCGGCGATCGCGTGGCCAACGAGGCCGATGCCTGAGCGTCGGCCTGGAGCTCAGAGCCAGCGTCCGAGGCTCACACCAGTGCGAACAGACACGGGCCCCACGTCGATGCTCGGCCCGGAGATGCCGACATTGGCGTAGATCCCGCCCCCGGAGCAGCCGACGAGCGGGAGCGTCAGTGCCAGGCAGGTGGCGGCGAGAAGCGTGCGTCGAAATGCCCGCGGTTTGATGCGGCGCAGATCGTAGAGGGTGGGAACGGGTCGCATGGTTAAGTTCTCCGTGGCCTCAGCGGGCGTCGGTGTGCTCCGGGGCGGGCTCCCAGCTCTGGACCAGGAAACCCGCGCCGGTGGGATCGTTCAGGATGGCGATCTCGCCGCCGCGCGGATCCCTCTGGGCGGGCAGCAGGATCTCGCCTCCGAGCGCCTCCGCGGCGGCGGCCGCGGCCGAGGGATCCGGGACCCTAACGTACGCCATCCAAGTGTCCGCGATGCCGGCGACCGGGTTCGGCAACACGCCGACCCGCGGTACGCCGTCAGCAGTGAGATAGCGGTATGTGCCGCCGCGGGCCTCGTCGGCATCGTCGATCTCGTAAGCCGGCACGAGAGAGCGATAGAAGGCCAGCGTGGCGTCCGGATCGGAGCTCCAGATCTCGTTCCACAACCAGTCGCCCGTCTCCGGGACGCGATCCGCAGGATCCCCATCGCGGGACTCGAACAATGTCAGCACGGCACCTTGCGGGTCGGCGATCACGGCGACGGTGCCGCGTTGCGGGATGTCCAGCGGGGCCTGGAAGACCGTGCCTCCGGCCGCTTCTGTCGCGGCGATGGCCGCGGCCATGTCCGCAACGGACAGCACCGGAATCCAGCGTGACACATTGACTTCGCGATTGATCCGGCGGCCGTCGACGAGTCCGCCGACCACCCGTCCGTTGTGCTCGATGACCGTGTAGTTCTGCCCGAGGCCGAGACCTACCTGACGGAAGTTCCAGCCGAACAGGCCGCCATAGAAGCGACGCGCCGCGGCCGGATCCTCGCTCAAAAGGTCATGCCAGACCACCTTGCCCGGCATGGGCTGCGTGCCGGCGGTGTCGACAGGCGGAATTCGGGCCGGGTCCAGGCCGGCGCAGCCGGCGATAGCGACGAACATGAGTGCGACGAGAGCAAAACGCGCACCGCTTCGGGGACATCGGAACACTGCTGACCTCCTGTGATGGACCGCCGTACCGGGGCGGCGAGGCGCAAGCTTCGTCGATACCGAGTGGCGAGTCGAGTCCGTTCTAACAGCTTTGGGATCTGCTGTCACCGCGCTCGATTCCGTGCACTCCTTCGACTGTTATGCCCGGAGCTCCGTGCTTATATTGGCGCGTTGATGGCGAACGACCGACGGCCGTCCGACGGATGGGGGACCGGGCGGCAGGCACTCAAACCATGCAATTGGAGTACAGAAAAATGGATCGCAGATTTCTGCTTAAACTGCTTGCCTCGGGCACTGCGCTTACGGCCGCACCGGCC
>JAWLFM010000133.1:0-7297 GCA_041685565.1 Thioalkalivibrio sp. | reverse complement strand
CATCTCGTCCGCGGCGGCGCTGGCGCCGACCGTCAGCAGGCCCGCGATCAGGGCCGCCCTTATCGTGTTTCCTCTCATCTCTTCTCCTTTGCCCCCATCGGGCGCGTCTTGATTATGGTGCGGCTTTTTTTTTGCGCCATTGGCTCGGTCGGATCGCACCCGGGTACATGGGGAGTGTGCCCGGGCGGGTCGTCAGTGGCCGCGATTTCTCTTGTGTGATAGAAAATCATAGAACGACAATTGTGTCACCCTTCAACCATGGACGCTCGCCTTTTCAACATTCCCGCATAAATGTTTGATGTCATCAAGTGAAGGTCTCGCAATAACAAAAAAATAGTAAAAACAGTACCATAGAGAGATGATGGCTATGTTTCATTGCATGAATCCCAAGGAGTGGTTAGGTCGCTCTACCACGTTTTAGGTAGCGCCCTAACACGTTCTGGTTTCCGTCGGGTGGGTAGGTCTTGGCAAAGTAGTGGTAGCCGAACGGGTTTTTACTGGGCCGCACCGTTTGTTTTGTTTCTCTGTGCTATAAAAGTTCACACAGGGATATACGAAGGACTCGGAAGGGAGGATTGATACGTGCCAATGCTGACCGGAGTCCTGGGCTTGGGTACACGGAGACGCCGGACAGGGTGAATCCCGGGACAGGGGTCCACTCGAGTCTTCTTCGGAGGTCCGGCGGGTGCCCTCGGGAGATAACCCTGCGGCGATGGTCGCCTCAGGCAGGCTTCGGGGCTGGGGCGGAAGGTGATTGGGGTCCAGGAGGATTCCCGCATAGACCGTAAAGGCGACAACTGGCTCGGGGGGCTGATCGATCAGTCCAGGGGCCGAGGAGAGGAGAAAGCGATGAGTACTGTCAGTAACTTCGGCCGGATGCGTCGATGGTTGGCGGGGGCGGCCTGTCTATTATTCATGTCCACCGCATATGCGACGCCGGAGGGCAACCTGAAGCCGGTTGATCCCCTGCAATGCTATGACTGTCACGCGCAGATCGAGGACATGCACGCGGAAAACAAGCACGCGACCGTGAACTGCGTTCACTGTCACGATGCCAGCAAGCACATTGAAACGGCCAGCACCCGGAGAATGGGTGAGCGCCCGGTCACCCGAACGGATCTGGAGGCCTGCGCAACCTGCCATACCGCGCAGTTCAATTCCTTCGTGCATGTGCATCACGAGTCCGAACCACGCGTCGAGAAGGCGACTTGGAACAGTCGCTCACCGATGTTCGACAAGCTGATCGCCGGCCATGGCTTTGCATTCGAGCACGCCGAGCCGCGCAGTCACGCCTTCATGCTGGTCGATCATTACGTGGTCGATCGCGCCTATGGCGGCCGTTTCCAGTTCGAGGACTGGACCAAGGTTACCGATGGTATGGGTGCGGTACAGGGGGCCTGGACGGTGGTGACGGACGCCGATCCGGACAGCTCGGATCAGCGCAAGTTCCTGTCGCAGACCGCTACGGCGGCGAATCCGGTCTGCCTGAACTGCAAGACCCAGGATCATATCCTCGACTGGGCCTATATGGGCGATGAGAACGACGCGGCCAAATGGGATCGGACCTCGTCTGTGGTCGAGTTCGTTCGGGACCTGGATCACCCGCTGAACTGCTTCATGTGCCACGATCCGCACTCAGCCGGTCCGCGCGTGGTGCGTGACGGCCTGATCCATGCGGTCGTCGATCGTGACATGGGTACCTATCCCCACGATGCCGAGAAGAGCGCCCGCCTTTCGATGGAAAAGGTCACCTTCCAGCGTGGCGGCGAGGACTTCCGCGCCATCGGACTGCTCTCCACCGCGGACTCCAACGTGATGTGTGCCCAATGCCACGTGGAATACAACTGCAACCCGGGCTTCGACACCACCACGGGCGAAAAATCGGTGGGTATGGACGATCGCCGGAGCAATCACTTCTTCTGGGCGAACGTCTTCGATTACAAGGAAGGCGCACAGGAGATCAACTTCGCCGACTTCCAGCACGCCACCACGGGCGCTCTGTTGCCGAAGCTGCAGCACCCGGAGATGGAGACCTTCTGGGGTTCCAAGCATGAGCGGGCCGGCGTGGCCTGTGCCGACTGCCACATGCCCAAGGTCGAGCTGGAGAACGGCAAGGTCTACACCGATCACGGTCAGCGCAGCCCGCGCAGCCGGATCGAGACGACCTGTCTGAACTGTCACGACTACTGGACCGCAGAGGAAGCGGAATACGCCATCGACTACATCAAGAACTACACCCACGGCAAGATCGTGAAGGCCGAGTACTGGCTGGCACAGATGATTGATCTGTTCTCGGTCGCGAAGCGGGCGGGGGTGTCGGAAGACGTCCTGAACCAGGTGCGTGAGCTGCATTACGATGCGCACCTGTACTGGGAATGGTGGACCGCCGAGAACTCGGTGGGCTTCCACAACCCGGAGGACGCGCGCAAGTCGCTGACCCTGTCGGTCGACAAGAGCAAGGAGGCAATCAAGCTGCTGAATGACGCAATCGATGCGCAGGTGGCATCGAGGTAAGCGTCACGGCAGGCAACCTGCGGAGCCGGTGCTGGTCACCGGCTCCTTTTTTCCGGTTTCGCCGCGGTAGGTCTGATGTCATACGTACGCAGCACGCGGGGTTGGCCCGTTTGCACCGATCTTCCTGGCATCCTGGCGTGCGTGCCCAACGCCGTTGTCCGGATCGCCTCCCATTCGACTGTGTTGCAACCGAACACCCAGGGCGGTGACATATGATGGCCGAACTGGGGCAGTTTGCGATCGCCCTGGCGCTGGCACTCGCGCTGGTGCAGGGCAGTGTTCCTCTGGTGGGCGCCCATCGAGGCGACCGCCGGCTGATGGCGCTGGCCAGGCCCCTGGCGCAGGCGCAGTTCGTGTTGCTGGTGTTCGCGTTCGCCGCATTGGCATGGTCGTTCCTGACCCATGATTTCTCGGTCAGAAACGTCGCCCAGAATTCGTTTTCCCAGTTGCCCGCGATGTATCGCTTTACTGCCACCTGGGGCTCCCATGAGGGGTCGCTGTTGCTGTGGACGGTGATCCTGGCCGGCTGGTCCGCCGCGGTGTCGGTGTTCGCGCGGCAACTGCCCGAGGAGATGGTCGCCCGGGTCCTTGGCGTGATGGGTCTGGTCAGTGTCGGGTTTCTCGCACTGCTCCTCTTGACCTCCAGCCCCTTCGAGCGGCTGTTTCCGATTCCCGCCGATGGGCGCGACCTGAATCCCCTGCTGCAGGACCTCGGGATGGTCTCGCACCCGCCGTTGCTCTACATGGGTTACGTGGGCTTCTCCGTGGCCTTTGCCTTTGCGGTTGCGGCGCTGTTGTCCGGCAGACTGGACGCTGCCTGGGCCCGCTGGTCACGCCCCTGGACCACGACCGCCTGGACCTTCCTGACCCTGGGCGTCGGTCTGGGCAGCTGGTGGGCCTACCGGGAGCTCGGCTGGGGCGGGTGGTGGTTCTGGGATCCCACCGAGAACGCCTCACTGATGCCGTGGCTCGCCGGCACCGCGCTGATTCATGCGCTCGCGGCGACCGAGAAGCGCGGCGTGCTCGGCAACTGGACGGTGTTGCTGGCCATCGCGACCTTCTCGCTGTCGCTGCTGGGCACCTTCCTGGTGCGTTCCGGCGTGCTGTCCTCGGTCCACGCCTTCGCCACCGACCCGACCCGGGGGCTGTTCATCCTGGTCTTCCTCGGCCTGGTGATCGGTGGCTCGCTGACGCTCTACGCGCTGCGCGCGCCGCGCATGATGGGTGGCGGTTCCTTTGCATGGTTTTCGCGCGAGTCGCTGCTGCTGGCCAACAATGTGTTTCTGGTCGCCGCCCTGGGCGCGGTGTTGCTCGGGACCCTGTATCCGTTGTTCCTCGACGCGCTGGGCCTCGGCAAGATCTCGGTCGGTCCGCCCTACTTCAACGCGGTCTTCGTTCCCCTCGTCGCTCCGGTATTGTTTCTGGTGGGTGTCGGTCCGTTGGCGCGATGGAAACAGGCGGATCTGCCCGACCTGATCTGGCGCCTGAAGTGGGCCTTCGCCGTGGCACTGGTCACCGCGGCCCTGCTGCCGTTGACCCTGGATGGCGTGAACCTGCAGGCCACGCTGGGCCTGTTCCTCGCCCTCTGGATCCTGTTCACGGTGTTGAAGGGTTTTGCGGTTCGCTTGCAGCACCACCGGGGCAGCCGGATCCGGCAGCTGGCGCGGCTGCCCCGGGCCTTCTGGGGCATGCAGTTCGCGCATGCCGGGCTGGCCCTGCTGGTGATCGGGGTGACCCTTGTCTCCAACTACGAGACCGAGCGCGACGTGCGCATGCCGATCGGCAGCCACCTGGATCTGGCCGGGTATCGGTTCGTGTTCCAGGGTGTCGAGGAAGTGCCGGGTCCGAATTATCTGGCCGGGCGGGGCACGATGGAGGTGACCGGCCCGTGGGGACGCTCCTTCACGCTGTATCCCGAGAAGCGCAATTACAACGCCTCCGGCATGATCATGACCCAGGCCGCCGTGAACTACGGCCCGTTCCGGGATGTGTACGTGTCGCTCGGGGACCCGCTCGGGGATGGCGCCTGGACCGTGCGTGTCTACCACAAGCCGTTCGTGGCCTGGCTCTGGGCGGGCACGCTGTTCCTCGCGCTGGGCGGCGGGTTGGCGGCCGCCGACCGGCGCTACCGGGTGACGGTGCGCCGCCGGTCGGCCCCGGCCCCAGCCACGGACCCCCTGCGCTCCGCGGCCGGGGAGGGTGCGGCATGAGGCGCTGGGCCCCATTGCTGGTGTTCGTCGCGCTCGGGGTGTTCCTCTACTTCGGGCTCTACCTGAACCCCAAGGAGGTCCCCTCGCCGCTGGTCGGGCGGCCGGCGCCCGATTTCACCCTGCCGGTGGTCGGAAGGCCGGGGGAGACCTTCTCCCCGGCCGAGGTGCGCGGCGAGGTCTGGCTACTCAACATCTGGGCACCCTGGTGCAGTGTCTGCCTGGAGGAGCACAAGCATTTGCCCCGCATGGTCGGCGACCGCGTGCCCGTCTATGGCCTGACCTGGAAGGATCTGGACCGCGAGGCCGCGCCGATGCTGGCACGCAACGGCAGCCCCTACGTCGCCGCGGTGGACGACCGCGACGGGCGCATCGCGATTCGCTTCGGGGTCACCGTGACGCCGGAGACCTTCGTGATCGACCGCGATGGCATGATCCGAATGAAGCACGTGGGGGCGATCACGCCAGCCGTATGGCAGACGAAATTCGAGCCGCTGCTCAAGGAGTTGGGGGCGTGAGCCGCTGCTTCGGCCTGATCCTGCTGCTGGCTTGTCTGATCCCGGCGCCGGGGGTTGGCAGCGTGCCTGCCGTGCCCAATGCGGATGACCCGGCGCTGGAGGCCCGCCTGAGCCACCTGGCCGAGGATCTGCGCTGCGTCGTCTGCCAGAACGAGTCGCTGGCCGAATCCCGCGCCTCGCTCGCCCTCGACCTGCGCGAGGAGATCCGCGAGATGATGCGTACGGGGATGAGCGATGATGCGGTGGTGGCGTCCCTGGTGGCGCGCTACGGCGACTTCGTGCTCTACCGACCGCCGGTGAAGCCGCTCACCTATGTGCTTTGGGGCGGCCCACCGGCCTTTCTGCTGCTCGGTATTGCGCTGGCCCTGGCCACGCTGCACCGGCGCCGCACCCTGCGGACACCGTCCGACGTCAGTCCCGAGGCGCTGCGCGAGGCCGCGCAGTTGCTTCGGTCCGATGATTCCAACCATCCGGGTTCCCCGATCGCCTCCGGCGTGGCGTCCCGGCCTTCGCACCAAGAAGAGAGGTAATCCCGTTGAATGCCATTGTAACCGTCGCCCCTTTCTGGATCGTCGCCGTTCTGATTCTGGTCGCCGTGCTCGCGTGGGTGCTGCCGCCGCTGTTCCGGCGACCGCCGGCCAGCGACGGGCCAGGCCGGCGGGAACTGAACATTGCCGTGTACCGCGATCAGTACCGGGAGCTGGAGGACGATCATCGAAACGGTCTGCTCAGCCCTGAACAGATGGGTGTGGCCCGCATGGAACTGGAGGCGCGACTGGCCCGGGACGCCCTCACCGGACACCCGGTGGCCACGAACGCCATGGGGCGTAGCCGGGGACTGGGGATGGCCCTGGTCGCGGTCATTCCGGCCGTGGCGCTGGGGCTGTACCTGGTTGCCGGAGACCCCGGGTTCGTGATCAAGCAGGCGGCTGCCGAACAGGCCGAGCAGGAGCGGGAAAGGAAGGTGCAGGAGGCACTGGCCCGGCTCGAGGAACAGGTCGATGCGGCGCTGGCCACGCTGGAAGAGAACGTCCGCGACGATCCCGAGGACGGATTGAGCTGGACCTTCCTGGCCAATGCCTACATCGCCCGGGAGCGCTGGGAGGATGCCGAGGACGCCTATGCGCGCGCCTACGCACTGATGCCTCAGACGCCGGTCGTGATGTCCGGCTACGCAGAGGCCATGGCGGTCAATGCGGGGCGCGATCTCAGCGGCCGGCCGATCGAACTCGTGCGCGAGGCGCTGCTTCTGGATCCCGAAGATCCGAAGGCGCTGGAGATGTCGGGCATTCATGCCTACCAGAACCGGGAGTACAGCACGGCGGGGTATTTCTGGAACCAACTGCTGCATCAGACGCCGGAGGATACCCCGGCGCATGCGGAGTTGACTGCGATGGTACGCAGCGCACGTGCACTCGGCCACGCGGAGGCCTTCGGCGTGCCGGGGGACGAGCCCATGGACGCGGCGGTGATCCGCGGGCGTGTCGAACTCGCGGCCGAGCTGGCGGATCAGGCGGAACCGGGCGACACCGTCTACCTCCTCGCCCGCACGGCGACCGGTGGCGCCCAGCCCCTTGCGGCCCTGCGCACCCGTCTCGATCAACTTCCGGTTGCCTTCACCCTCGACGACAGCCTGGCGGTGAGTCCGGATCATGTGCTCTCCAACCACGAGAGCATCACCCTGGTGGCCCGTGTCTCCCGCCATGGGGACTCGCAGGCGCGCCCCGGGGATCTCGAGGGCATCCTGGAGGATGTGTCCGTGGGCCATGGGGATGTGCTCCTGGTGATCGACACGGTGCGTCCATGAGGTTCGGAGCAGACCCCATTTCGCCCGCTGTGTCTGCGTGCGCCCGGGATGCATGTGACCGGATCGTGGGGTATTGCTGGAAATGTGCGGTTTTGCAACCTATGGTTGAAGACGCGCTGCCCGATGTCGGGAGATGCTGGCACGGTTACCGTTGGGCTGGCTGAGGCGCATGGCGCGGTTGACGGATCAGGAGGCGAAGTGATGAAGAGGCGACAGAAGCGGCTGCTGCTGGTGGCGGGAGGTCTGGCCGG
>JAWLFM010000132.1:0-7309 GCA_041685565.1 Thioalkalivibrio sp. | reverse complement strand
ATGCGGATAAGAAGCAGGAAGACGAAGGCAAGAGCCGCGAACCCGACGATCACCAGCCGGCTGACGTAATCGACCTGCAGGAAAAAGAGCAGGGTGAGCAGCACCCCGATGGTGAGGGCAACAGCGCGAAAGACCGACCATGTCATGCCGGCTCGTGTTGCATGCCGGGGCGACTTGTAGGCCTCGAAGTAGGACAGGAAGAAGACGAGCACGGCGAGAAGCAGGGGGAGGAGCAGAACATGATCGCGGAAATCCAGCGCCTCTTCGACCACCAGCAGGTGATTTCGGGCGTAAAACGCGACCAGGAAGGCGCCGGCAGCCGCCAGAATGTCGAGGATGCGAACCGTCCGCTCGAGCTCCCGCGTCCGTGTGTTGTGCGCTGCTGTCATGAAAATCCGTTATCGAGACTGGTGGTTACAAGATGGGATGGTTCTGCCCCGGATGCGCGGTGGCCAGCACCCGGTACAACCCTCGGCCCAACATCCTATGACATATCCAACCCAATAGAAAAGCAGGATCTGTGCCGTATTTGAATGGGCAACGCTCCTGGCCGCAGTAGGCTCGCCGCCAACCCGCGGACGACTGCGGTGATCAGGCCGTGACACATCCGGACCGCAAGGTGACCAAACGGGGCACTTTTTCCGAACACCACCACCATGCGCGGGCCTTAAAAGGCCCGCACAGGTCTGGTCAGGGGCCGCGGCCCTGCCCCCGTATACTTCCGGATCGGTTCTTGCCTATGCTTGGCGGGCCGGCGCTCGCCCGTGGCTCCCGCCCCCATCTCCGGGGGCATTGTATCCGAGAGCCATCTGGGCCGCCTGGCTGGGCCTTGTGTCTCTCGCTGTAGCGGCAGGAATCGGTCTGCCGGGCCCGGTGTCGCCGAGGATGCGGAAGGATTGGTTTTTTGAGCGAGTTGAGATGTTGGCCTCGCTGCTGACGCGGGGTTTATTGATCCAACGGTAACATTCTGAGGCGGGCCAAGAGCTGCGTGGGGTTTGCTTCCCTTGCACACGTTCAAGGTCATCGCTCGGCAGCCGATACGCTTTTGGCTTGAGAGACGGGGGCTGTGCGTGAACATGGCGAGTGGTTGCCGATCGGCGACAGTCCGGCGAGTCTCGCCGCGGTGCTGATTGGGTTTGCTGTGAGACTGGTTGGCTGAAACGGGTAGAGATGGCGCTATCGACGCAAACATCCCTGGGTTCCATGGCTCGGTCGCAACAACTGTTGCGGCTGATTCCGGCTGCGGTTCCTCTTGTTGCTGCCCACCTTGGTCGGTACTGGGCCCTCTGGCTCGCGATCGCGGGGGTCTTGCTGGCGGCAGTGGTTGGGCTGGACACCGGCATCCAGCGATTGCTCTTCCGATGGAACGACCCGTATTCGTACGGGCACAGCTACCTCGTCCTTCCGATGGCAGCATGGCTCTTTATAGCCGGGCTGCGGGGCGAGAGGCTCGAGCGGGTCGGGCCCTCGTTGGTTGGGCTTGTGGCCCTGGTCGCCGTCGTCGCGTTCTATACGCTCTCCGAGATCATGGACTTCACCCTCGGGATGCAGGTTGCGCTGCCTGCGATCCTCCTCGCCGGCGTTCTTGCGCTGGCGGGCCTTCATCTGGCCCGCTACGCCGTGATCCCCGTGGGAATGCTCTATTTTACGGTGCCGGTGTGGGATCACATCGTGGTCTTCCTTCAGGATGCGGCCACAGGGGTGGTGACCACATGGCTGCAGTGGACCGGTATTACGGCCCATATCGATGGCTACCTGATCACGATTCGGTCGGGTGTGCTGGAGATCGCGGATGCCTGTTCCGGGCTTCGCTTCGTGTTGGTGAGCCTCATGCTGGCCGGCTTTTTCGCCTTCCTCTGGCTGCGCCGCTGGCGGTCTCGGTTCCTCTTGTTGGCCGCAGCCGTATTCGCGTCCATGCTAGGCAACTGGGTACGCATCTATACGCTTGTGCTGATCGGCGATTGGACCTCCATGCAGCACTACCTGATCACCGAGAGCCACTATGCCTACGGCTGGGTGATCTTCTACCTGTTCATGGCCCCCGTCCTCTGGTTCGGCCTTTGGCTCGAATCCCGAGAGCCGCGCGGCCCAGCTCGCAGGGGATTGCCCAGGGTAGGGCATGTCTCCTCACCCGCTGCCTTTCTCGTCGTTGCAATTCTTGCTGCTGCCACGGTCGCAAGCCCTGCCTTGCTGCGTGGTGGCGCCCTGCCAGCCGAATCGCATCAGGTTGAGCTTCTGCCAGATCCCCCTGAGGCGTGGGAGCGGGTGGACGCCGCTGAGGATTGGCAGCCGCAATTTGTGAAGCCGCATGTGGTCGGCCACGAGGCCTTCGTCTCTCAAGCGGGACATCAGGTGGACGTCTTCCTGGCGCGGTACCTCAGCCAACAGCCGGGGTCAAAGCTCATTGCAAACATGAACACGCTGAATCCTGGGTGGCAGATCCTGGCCAGGAGCACGCTGGACGTCCCCATCGCCGATGAGAGCCGCCGCGTGCAATCGAGCGAGATCGCGTCCACGGCCGGAAGGCGCCTGCTCCTGAGCTGGTACATCGTCGGCGGGCACCACACCCACGACGAAAAGCTCGCCAAGTTGCTCGAAATCCCCGCCTTGTTTTCGGGCCGGCGGGATGGCGCAGTGATTGCCGTCTCCTCATCCTGCGGGATAACCTGTGACAGCGCGGAGGCGGCGCTTAGCGAATTCCTGGAGGTTGGTGGCCACGGTCTTGAGACGGTGGCAGCGGGCGCCCTTGATCCAACATCGGGCGAATCCCCCGGATTCGGGCAGACACATGCCGGCGACGAGTCACTGGGCGGTTCGTGAGAGTCCAAACGCGAACGTGTGTTCGAGCCGCGGAGCGGGGTTGCGCTCACGCGATCCATGGAAGACCATGCGCGGCTGGCGCATCGATATCCCGTGCATTCTCCCCCCCTGGGTATCCGTGCTGACGCCTTTATCCAACTTAGGGTCTCTCCCGGGCGCGAGGTGGCCGGGGAAGGGCTCGTCGGGCTGTTCTGAATATGTTTAGCGTATACCGAAAGATCTTCGACCTTCTGGATCGGCGCGAACGCATCCGCTTTGGCCTATTGCTTGGAATGATCCTTGTGATGAGCCTCCTGGAGGTCGCCGGGGTCGCATCGATCATCCCCTTCCTCGCGGTGCTCTCGGATCCTCAGGCGATCCACGAAACCCGTTATCTCCAGGTCTTCTACGAGGGCCTCGGTTTTCAGTCCGACCGGGCGTTCCTGCTCTTTCTGGGTGGCGTCGTATTCGGGCTGGTCGTCTTCGGCCTCGCGTTCAAGGCGGTCACGCTCTACGCGCTCACCCGCTTCAGCCAGATGCGCAACTATTCGATCTCCACCCGCCTGTTCGGCGGCTACCTTTCGCAGCCCTTTGTCTGGTTTTTGAGCCGGCACAGCGCGGACCTCAGCAAAACAATCCTCTCGGAGGTGGACCAGGTCATTGGTAAATCCATCATTCCTGCCTTGACGTTGCTGGCGCACATCACGGTGGTCTTTGCCCTGGCCGTGCTCCTCTTCCTGGTGGACCCGATGGTCGTGGCGGTCGTCATTGCTGTCCTCGGGGGATCCTACGGTCTGATCTACTTCGGAATCCGCCGTCTCTTGACCCGTATCGGCGAGCAGCGCGTGCACGCCAACCGGGAACGCTACCAGGCCGCCAACGAGGCCATGGGTGGGATCAAGGATGTCAAGATGCTGGGGCTTGAGGACGCCTATCTGAGGCGTTTCCGACAGCCGGCCGCGGTCTTCGCGCGCACCCAGGCGCTCGCTGCCATCCTTGGGACCATTCCACGGTACGTGTTGGAGGCCGTGGCGTTTGGCGGCATGCTGATCATTGTTCTTGTGTTGCTGGCACGAGCCGAGGGGCGGCTCGAAGAGGCGATACCTGTGCTCGGCGTATTCGCTTTCGCCGGGGTGCGCATGTTTCCCGCGATGCAGAAGGTCTACGACAGCTTCACGAAGCTCAGGTTCGGTGGGTACGCGCTGGATGCGCTTCACCGGGAACTGACCGAGTCCCGGCCCGCTCAGCCGCTACCGGCCCAGAAAGGCGAGGCGCTGGATCTAAACGAGCGTCTGACACTCGAGGACGTTCATTATTCCTATCCGTCAACGGACAAGCCGGCCCTGAACGGGTTGAGCATGAGCATCAACGCCCTGACCACGGTTGGCATCGTTGGCGGGTCCGGTGCCGGCAAGACCACAGCGGTGGACGTGATCCTCGGGCTGTTGTGGCCACAGGAAGGCGTGTTGCGGGTGGATGGCGTCGTCATAAACGAACAGAATCGCCGCGCCTGGCAGCGCTCCATCGGCTATGTTCCGCAGCACATCTTCCTCGCGGACGACACCATCGCAGCCAATATCGCCTTTGGCGTTTCGCGCAAACGGATCGACATGGATGCCGTCAAGCGCGCGGCACGGCTCAGTGAGCTGGACCGGTTCGTGACCGAGGAATTGCCCCAGGGTTACGAAACCATGGTGGGAGAACGCGGCGTGCGGCTCTCGGGGGGGCAGCGGCAGAGGATCGGTATCGCCCGAGCCCTGTATTACGATCCCTCCGTGCTGGTTTTCGACGAGGCCACCAGCGCTCTGGATAACCTGACGGAACGCGCGGTAATCGATGCCGTGCACAACCTCTCTGGCGCCAAAACGATCATCATGATCGCGCATCGACTGACCTCCGTGCAGCGGTGCGACGAGATCATTCTGCTGGAAGAGGGAGAGGTTGCCGCGCGGGGTAGTTACGAAGAACTCATCGAGGACAGCGAGGCGTTCCAGAGGCTGGCTTCTGCCGCCGCCTGATTGGAATCGAATTGGTTCCTGAAAAGACGAGGATGCGTATGCGGTGCGCGGCGTTGCTGTCTGAGTTGGCGAGTTTGAGCCAGTGCCTGAGCCCGTGCTCGATGTGGTTCCTGGGCGCAGTGCGCGCGGAGGCTGCTCAGTGACCGAGCCCACGGTCTCGGTAGTGATCCCCGCCTTCAATCGCGAGGACGTGATTGAGGGGGCGGTTGCCAGCGTTCTCAATCAGCTTTATGCGGATTCGGTCGAGGTGATCATCGTTGACGATGGATCGACCGATGCGACTGTGGCTCGGGTCGAGGATATTGACGACCCACGCGTCAGGCTGATTCGCCACTCGAAGAATGCCGGTGTGAGCGCAGCGCGCAACACGGGCATAGAGGCCGCTCGTGGCGACTGGGTCGCCTTTCAGGACAGCGACGACACGTGGCTCCCGAACAAGCTCGCTCGCCAGATGGCGCTGGCATCGGATCCCGGTGTGGTTGCCATCTATTGTGGGATGACGGTGGACCGAGGTCCTGATCGGCCAGCCCGTTATCACCCAAACCGGTCTATTACGCCGCGTACCGGACACATCCAGCTGCGCCTTCTTCGGGACAGCTTCATCTCCACGCAGACGCTGGTGGCGCGCCGCTCCGTGCTGGCGGAACTCGATGGCTTCGATCCATCTCTTCCCGCGCTGGTGGACTGGGACCTGGTGATCCGCCTATCGGGGCGAGGGCGCGTTTCCCTGGTGGACGAGCCACTGGTGATTCAGCGGTTTTCAAAAAATTCCCTAACCCATTCGGCAGAGAAGCGACTGTATGCCCAGCTCGCGATCCTTGAGAAGCACCGAGACCTCTTTGCATCTCATCCGCCTATTGCTGCACACCATTATCATCGCATCGCCGGGGGCGCGCGCGGGCTGGGCCAAATGCAACTTGCTGCCCGCTACGGTTGGAAGGCCTGCAAGCTGCAGCCCTTCGCACTGCGCTACTGGGGGCAGGCAGCCTATCTGCAGTTGAAGAAAATGGCGGATCGAAGCGTATGATGAAATCCATGGGTGAAGAAAATTTGCTGGCGTTATTCAGGTATCGGGTACAGGTTGATGCACGGGCGGCGCCTCTGGTCAGCCGTGAGCGAGGCTCTCGCGGTTGCTGGAATGCGCGCATTTCTGTCTCCTGGTTATCACGAAAGCTCCGCTAAAGCTGGTCGCGTGTGGGATGCGAGCCGTCTCGCCGCTCGGGCGCCGGAAAACCATCGGCCAGAGGTTGGCCTCCTACAGCTGCGTCCCCTCCAGATTACGCGGGCCGCCACAGGTGGAGCTTTCGTGATAATCAAGTGGCAGCTTGCCATGGTCCGCAAGGGGCTGAAGAAGCGGCCGCAGGTGCTCAAAAAGCTGCTGATGCCTGGTGCACCCGGAGAACGATGAACGGCGCGCGTCCTCCCCATGTGATGTTCGTGGCGGACAAACTGGGGTACCCCGGTGGAGTGTCCTACGGCATTACAACGTATTGCCTGAATGTGCTACCGGCACTTGTAACAGCCGGCGTGCCGCTGACCGCCTGTTTCTTCAGAGAACCGCACCCGGCCGGCGAGGTGCTTGAGGCACTCGGTGTCCGTACGGTTTTTCTCTCTGCCCGCAAATTCGACCCCACGGTGTTGCGTCCGCTTATGGCGCTGGCCCGTGAGAACCGGTGCGAAATTCTGCATGCAGCGGGATACGCGTCCACAATAATGGCACGCCTCACGGCCAGATTTCTGCCCGCACGCGCGGTGCTGCATGCGCATGATCTTCATCGGCCAGGCTGGACCGTTCGCCTTCTCGAGGCGGCGTTGTCCCGGCATTCGGATACCGGGGTGTGCGTCTCGCACGCCGCGCGCGAGGTGGCTGCTGCTGTTTATCACCTGCCGCCCGAAAGGATAAGGGTGATTCATAATGGCATCGACATCGACCGCTTCCGTGGCATCTTGCCGGGCGCACGCGACCGTGTGCGGACGGAACTGGGCATTCCTTCAGGCTCCCCGGTTATCGGGATCGTCGCGCGTATCTATACTGTCAAGGGGCACAGGGCGCTGATCGCAATGATGCCAGAGGTGCTGAAGGATCTGCCTGATGCTCGCCTGTTGATTGTTGGCGACGGGCCTGATCGTTCGGCATGCGAGGCGATGGTGGCCAAGCTGGCGTTGCGAGAGCGAGTGATCTTTACCGGTCAGCGCGAGGACGTGGCGGAATTGCTCTGCGGTTGTGACGTTTTTGCGATGCCATCGGACTCCGAGGGCTTGCCGATGAGTGCGATCGAGTCGCTGGCCATGGGTGTGCCCGTGGTCGGATACGACGTGGGCGGTGTCAGCGAAGTTGTCCATCATGGTCATACCGGTTGCCTGGTTGAGCATGGCGACACTGCGGCGTTTGTCCGCGCGCTTGTGTCTTTGCTCAAAGATCCGGTGACATATGCTGCTTGGTCGGAGAACGCCAGGGCTGCGGGGGAGCGCTTCGGGGTTGCGCGCCACGT
>JAWLFM010000131.1:0-7310 GCA_041685565.1 Thioalkalivibrio sp. | reverse complement strand
CGTGGACGGGGCGCTGGCGGGCCTGCGCGGGTCCGGGTGGTTTCCCCTGGCCGGGATCGGCGCCGCCTTGGCCGAAGGGTTAAGGGTCGAGGTGCGGGATCTCCTGCTGCGCTACCAGGAAATCGTTGCGGCGCATCCGCAACGCCTGGACGGTTCGCGACGGCTCTGCTTCGAACACGACGGCATCGTGGTCGAGGGCCATCTGGCCGGGCTGCGCGCGGATACGGCCGGCGCCCCCTGCCTGCTGCGCGCCCGGCCCGGGCGGCTCACGCTGGGCAGCCAGGGTACCTGGCGCTACGATGCGCTGGTGCAGCCCTGGGTGACCCACCTGATGGCAAACGCCGCAGGTCTCGAGATGACCACCTGGCTGGCCGGGATCGACGCCGATCTGCGGCTCCTGCCGCTGCCCGCGGAGGCATGCGCGGAACACCTGCGGCAGCTGGTCAGGGCATGGCGCGAGGGCCAGCGCCAGCCGCTGCCCGCGGCCTGCAATACGGCCTTCGCCTGGCTGGAGGCGGAGGATGCCGGCAAGGATCCGGAAGACCTCGCGACCCGTGCCTACGAGGGCGGGGAGCATCATGTCGGCGACCTGGGGCGCAGCCCCTATCATGCCCGGCTCTATCCGACCGCAGAGGCCCTGTTGCGGGCCGATGGCTTTCTGGAGTGGATCGAGGTCCTGTACCGGCCCCTGTACGCGGCGGTCGGGCGTGGCGAGGCGCAGCCATGAATGGGAACCCAGGCGCGGAAGGGCCGGCGTCGATCGGTGCGGGCTCAGGGGCCTCGGTGCGGACTGACACCGCGGTCCCGTTGCTGGATCCGGCCGAGCTTCCCCTGTACGGCAGCCGCCTGATCGAGGCCAGCGCCGGGACCGGCAAGACCTTCACCATCGCGGCCCTTTATCTGCGGCTGGTGCTGGGTCACGGCGGCGACCGGGCCTTCGCCGAGGCCCTGCTGCCGCCGCGCATCCTGGTGGTCACCTTCACCGATGCCGCGACACGGGAACTGCGCGCGCGCATCCACGAACGGCTGCTGGGCGCGGCGCGGCACTTCCGGGGGGATGCCCCCGGCGCACCCGACACGGCCCTGCGGCGCCTGCTTGACGACTATCCGGATCCGCTGGAACGCCAGCGCTGCGCCCGGCAGCTGGAACTGGCCGCGGAATGGATGGACGAGGCGGCGGTGTCGACCATCCATGGCTGGTGCTACCGGATGCTGCGTGAACACGCCTTCGATAGCGGCAGCCTGTTCGAGCAGCAGCTGGAAACCGACCTGTCGGAGCTGCGCGCCGAGGCGGTGCGGGATTACTGGCGCCACATGGTCTATCCGCAGCAGGGGGCCCGGCTGGAGCTGCTGCGCGCGATCCTGGGACCCGACCCCGACACCCTGGACCGGCGGATCCGCCGCCTGCTGGCGGGGGAGCCTGCGCGCGCGGCTCCGGTAAGCGAACTGGATGACCTGCTGGACCGCCGCCTGGCACAACTGGAGATGGTCAAGGCCCCCTGGCGCGACGACTTCGAGGCGGCCGCGGCAAGCTTTCGGGTGGCCTTGCCCGGGCTCAACGGCAACCAGTACCGGCGTCCGGACGACCTGCTCGCCGCCATGCGCGCCTGGGCCCTCGACCCCGTGCGGGCGCAGCCGGGGGACCCGAAGAAGCCATTGTCCCTGCGCTTCAGCCTGAGCGGCATGCGCGCGCGGCTGAAGAAGGGCTGCGCCCTGCCGCCCGATCCGCATCCGGCCTTCGCGCGGCTCGACGGCTACAGCGACGCGGTCGACGATACGCCGGCGGCCGTGCTGCGCCATGCCGCGGCCTGGGTGCGCGAACGGTTCGAGCGCGAGCAGCGCCGCCGTGCGCAGCTCGGGTTCGACGACCTGCTGAACGGCCTGGATGCGGCCCTGGCCGGACCGGGCGGCGCTCGCCTGGCCGAGACCATCCGCGGCCAGTTCCCGGTGGCGATGATCGACGAGTTCCAGGATACCGACCCGGTGCAGTACCGGATCTTCGAGCGCATCTACCGGGTGGCCGAGAACCGCCCCGAGCAGGGTGTGTTCCTGATCGGCGATCCCAAACAGTCGATCTACTCCTTCCGGGGTGCGGACATCCACAGTTACCTGCGGGCACGCCGCGACACCACCGGCCGTCATTACACGCTGAAGGTCAACTTCCGGGCGTCGACCGCGGTCGTGGCGGCCTGCAACCGGCTGTTCGGTCACGCCGAGGGTCATGCCCCGGGGGCCTTCCTGTTCCGCTCTCCCGAGGGCCGCAATCCCGTACCCTTCGAACTGGTGGAGGCGGCCGGGCGGCCCGAGGTGCTGCGGGTGGAGGGCAGGGATCTTCCGGCGCTGACGCTGGCCCACCTCGATGATGCCGAGTCCATTGCCAAGGGCGAATACGTCCGGCAGATGGCCGCGCGCTGTGCCAGCGTGATGGTGTCCCTGCTCGAGGCCGGGCGCACGGGCGAGGCCGGCTTCTTCGAAGAGGGGCGCCCCACGCCCCTGCTGCCGTCGGACCTGGCGGTGCTGGTGCGCGACCGGCACGAGGCGGGCGCGATCCGGGCGGCGCTGCGCCGACGCGGGGTGCGCAGCGTCTACCTGTCGGACCGGGAGTCGATCTTCGACACCCCGGAGGCGGCCGATGTGCTGCGCTGGCTGCGCGCCTGCGCGGAGCCGGAGTCCGACCGGTTGCTGCGCGCGGCGCTGGCCACGGCCACGCTGGATCTCGGTCTGGATGAACTGGACCGGCTCAACAGCGACGAGGCCCACTGGGAGGAACGGGTCCTGCAGTTTCGCGCATACCGGCAGATCTGGCGGGACCAGGGCGTGCTGCCGATGCTGCGCCGATTGCTGCACGACTTTGCGTTGCCCGGCGCCCTGTTCCATCGCGCCGACGGCGAGCGGGTGCTGACCAACCTGCTGCACCTGAGCGAACTGCTGCAGACCGCCGCCGGCGAACTGGACGGCGAGCAGGGGCTCGTGCGGCACCTCGCCGAACACCTGCAGGGCAATGGCGCCGCCGCGGAGGAGCAGATCCTGCGCCTGGAGAGTGACGAGGGCCTGGTGCAGGTGGTCACCATTCACAAGGCCAAGGGCCTGCAGTACCCGCTGGTCTTCCTGCCCTTCGTCTGCGGCTTCCGCCCGGTGGATGCCAAGCGCCTGCCCGTGACCTGGCACGATGCCGACGGACGCTTGCAGGTCCGCTGGAATCCGGAACCGGACGATGTGAGGCAGGCCGATCGTGAGCGGCTGGCCGAGGACCTGCGCCTGCTGTACGTGGCGGTGACCCGGGCCCGGCACCACTGCTGGCTTGGCATCGGACCCCTGCGTCTGGGCAATGCCAGGAACCATCAGCTGCACCTGACCGCGATCGGGCATCTGCTGTCCGGCGGCGCGGAGATTCCCGCGGGGGAGTTGGCTGGTGCGCTCCGGGCGCTGGCCGGCGAAGTGCCGGGGATTGCCGTGCTGCCCACACCGGAGCCCACGGAGGCGGTCTACCGACCGGACAAGGACGCGCAGCCAACGGGTGCGCCGCGGCAACCCTCGCGACCGGCTCGGGAGCACTGGTGGATTGCGAGTTACAGCGCCCTGCGCATCGGGGAGTCGTCCGGGCCCGGGCTGCCCGCAGTCCCGCAGGCGGCGGACACGGCGCTGGAGGACCGGTTCAGCGAGGCTGCCGATGAGCCCCCAGTGGACGCGGCCCGCGCGCCACCTCCCGCCGCAGCCGGGCTGCACCGTTTCCCGCGCGGCCCCGGACCGGGCACCTTCCTGCACGGACTGCTGGAATGGGCGGCAGGGGAGGGCCTTGGCGCGATCGCCGGAGCGCCTGAGCGCCTGCGCGACACCGTGGCCCGTCGCTGCCGCCGGCGCGGCTGGGACCACTGGGTGGATACGCTCTCGGACTGGCTCGGACGGCTCCTCACGGAGCCACTGGAACTGCCCGGTTCCGACGGCCCCTTGCGGCTGTGCGATCTCGCCGTGTTCCAGCCGGAACTGGAGTTCTGGTTCGAGACCCACTGGGTGAACGCCCGGCGACTGGATCGGGCCGTATGCGCGCTGACGCTGGATGCCGCGCCCCGGCCCGAGGTGCTGCCCCAGGTGCTCAACGGGATGCTGAAGGGCTTCATCGACCTCGTCTTCGAGCACCAGGGCCGCTATTACACGCTGGACTACAAGTCCAACTGGCTGGGTCCGCGCGCCGAGGACTATGGCCTGGCCAGGATGCGCGAGCGGGTGCTGGAGAGTCGCTACGACCTGCAGTACGTCCTGTACAGCCTGGCCCTGCACCGGTTGTTGCGAGCGCGCCTGCCGGACTACGACTATGACCGGCACGTCGGGGGCACCGTCACCTGGTTCCTGCGCGGGCTGGATGCCCCCGGCCGCGGCCTGCACCTGGAGCGGCCGACTCGGGCCCTGATCGAGGAACTGGACGCGATGATCCGGTCGGCCCCGGATGCGGACGGGGAGGTGGGTCCGTGAGCCGCCTGTCGGCGCCAGAGGCCCTGGCATCGCCGGAAGCCCTGCTGGCGCTGCTGGGCCAATGGGTGGCGCAGGGCTGGTTGCGGGCGCTGGACCGCGCCTTCGCACGGTTCCTCCACGAGCAGATTCCGGATGCGCCGCCGCTGCTGCTGCTGGGGGCGGCCCTGGCCAGCCACCAGCTTGGGCGCGGACACGTCTGCCTGGACCTCGAAGCGGCCCTCGCCGACCCGGACCGGACGCTGTCCCTGCCACCGGACGGCGCCGATCAGGAGCGATCCCTCGCTCGGCCTGGCGACCTGTTGCGCGGCCTGTCGGCCGGCGACTGGGCGGCGGCCCTGGAGCAGCCGGAACTTGCCGCGCCCGGGGCGGGCGGCACGCCGCTGATCCATACCGGCCGCCGCCTGTACCTGCGTCGCTTCTGGGAATGCGAGCAGCGCATCGCCGCCGCCGTGAGACAGCGCCTGGAAGGGACCGGAGAACTGCGCGCAGGCCTGGACACCGCAGCGATGCGGGACTGGCTGGACCGCCTGTTCGGCCCGGTGCGGGCCGGGGTCACGGACTGGCAGCGCGTGGCCGGCGCACTGGCCGCGGGCGGACGCTTCGCCGTGATCACGGGGGGGCCGGGGACCGGAAAGACCACCACGGTGGTGCGCCTGCTCGCCCTGCTGCAGGCACTGACCCTGCAGGCGGGGGCGGCTGCGCCATTGCGGATCCGCATGGCCGCGCCTACCGGCAAGGCGGCGGCGCGCCTGAACGCATCCGTCGCCGGTGCGGTGCATGGCGTCGCCTTGCCGGGGGACGCAACCGGCGTGCGGATCCGTGCGGCGATACCCACCGAGGTCAGCACGGTGCACCGGCTGCTCGGCAGCCGGCCCGGGACCCGACACTTCCGTCATCATCCGGCCAATCCGCTGCCATTGGATGTGCTGGTGGTGGATGAGGCCTCGATGCTGGACCTGGAACTGATGACCGCGGTGTTTCAGGCCCTGACGCCGACCGCCCGGCTGATCCTGCTGGGAGACCGCGACCAACTGGCCTCGGTCGAGGCGGGGGCCGTGCTGAGCGAGATCTGCGCCCGCGCCGGGGGCGGCCACTACACGGCAGCGACCGCCGGCTGGCTGGAGACCGTCTCCGGCGAGGCGATCCCGGAGTGGGCGCTCGTTTCCGGTGGCATGGCCCTGGATCAGCACATCGTGATGCTGCGGCACAGCTACCGCTTCGGGGAGGCCAGCGCCATCGGTCGCCTCGCGCGCGCCGTCAATGCCGGCGATGTCGAGGGCGTGCGTGCGATCACGGCCGATGGCCGAGCGCTCACGGATCTCGCGAGGATCCGGCTGCCGGGGTCGGGTGCGTCTGAACTGGAGCGCTGCGTGGTGCATGGCGGCGCCGAATCCTTCCGGCCGTCGGCGGACGGCTCCGAACCCGGCGGTTACGCGGAGTACCTGCGCGTGATGGCCGCGGACGACCCTGGGGAACAGGGCGATCCGGCCGCGGCCGAGGACTGGGCGCGCAGGGTGCTCGCGGCCCATGCGCGCTTCCAGCTCCTGTGCGCGGTCCGCCGCGGAGCCTGGGGCGTGGAGGCCCTCAACCGACAGGTGGAGGCGGCCCTGCGCACGCAGGGGCTCATCGATGGTGGGGTCTGGTATCCGGGCCGACCGGTGATGGTCACCGCCAACGACTATGGCCTCGGCCTGATGAACGGCGATATCGGTGTGACGCTGGCAATGCCGGTTCGGGACGCCGGTGGCCGGCCGACCCGGGCGTTGCGCGTTGCCTTCCCTGCCGGCGACGGCAGCGGGCGGGTGCGCTGGATCCAGCCGAGCCGGCTGGTCCAGGTCGAGACGGTCTATGCGATGACGGTGCACAAGGCCCAGGGTTCGGAGTTCGAGCATGCGGCGCTGCTGCTGCCGGACCGCGAGAGTCCCATTCTGACCCGGGAACTGCTGTACACCGGGATCACCCGTGCCCGGCGCTGGTTCACACTGCTGGAGCCGCGATCCGGCGTCCTCGAACAGGCGATTCTGCGCCGTGTGGTGCGCGGCAGCGGCCTTGGCGAGGCCTTGCGCGCGAGCGATGAAGCGCGGACAGGGCGGAGTCCCGCCGATGCCCGATGAACGCCCCGGGGTTCCGGATCCAGGGTTGCTCGCGGCCTATCGGAAGGCCGAGTACGTGGTGCCGATCGGGGCGCGTCTCTGCCGCTTTCAGCCCGATCGCCCAACATCTGGGCCGCTGGGGGCCTGGCTGGCCGACAACGGCCCTGCCGGCTGGCTGAGCGCCTTCAACCCGGGCAGCCGGCGTCTGTCGATCCTGGACAACCTGCGCCGCCACGATGCCCTCTGGCGGCGGCTGCGTCTGGAGGGTCGAACGGCCCTGGTCGGCTATGCGGCGGATCCTTCCGGCGCGTGGCCGGACGAAACCAGCCTGCTGGTACCCGGGATCGGGCTGGAGCGGTTGAACCGGCTCGCGCTGGACTTCGGGCAGCTTGCCTTCCTGTGGCTGGAGCCGGGGCGGCCCGTCCGCCTGCTGCTCGCCGATCCCTCCGGCCCGCTATCGACCTGACGCCGCAAGCCGCGGCGGTTCAGCCTTCGAGCGGGGATCCGTATTCGTGCCGTCCGGGGCGCAACCGCTTGTAGCGGCGGATCATGATCATGGCCTTGCGCACCGTTGGCAGGTCGATCCGTTCCACCTGCAGTCCCACCGTGATCGGGACTGTATCGCAGCCGGCCTCACCGATCTCGATATAATTGGCCGCGCCCTGGCGGGTGGCGTCGGCCGATTGGGATTGCGCCAGGGCATGCAGGGTGGCCAGCCAGGTGACCGGACGGCCCTCGAGGCGGCCC
>JAWLFM010000130.1:0-7351 GCA_041685565.1 Thioalkalivibrio sp. | reverse complement strand
CATCGGCCGGGTAAGGCTGGAGGATGGCAGCGAGGTGCCGGGCTTTCTGTGTGAATCGGTCGCCATATCGGATGCGACGGACATCACCGATCTCGGTTCTTGGCGCCGCTTCATCATGCTTCGGGCATGAAGCAATGCGCGTGGGCAGGTGCCCCCTCTTTTGCCTGGAGCCGATTGGATGAGGCACGCTGGCCCCCTCCACCCCATTGACTTCGAGGACCGCCTTGCTCAAGGCTATATATCTGGCGGCGATGCTGTCTCGTTCAAGTGTTAGAGAGGTGGGATATGTCCAATGTTTCGAGATTCCTGGGCCTGCCGTCGGCGGGTGTGACGCTACTGCTCCTGACGGCATGCGGCGGTGGCGATGGGTTTACCGGGTCGACGGGATCCACAGGATCCACGGGGCTGCTGAGTGCCGGCATTACCGACGCCGCGGTGGACGAGGCGCAGGCGGTCAACCTCCGGGTGACTGCCCTGGAATTGCGCCTGCAGGATGCGGACGAGGACGATTGGTTGGTGGTGGATCTGCGCGAGGAGGATGACACTGCCCAGGTGTTCAACCTGCTTGATTACCAGCACGGCGAGACCTTCCCGCTGTTCGAGGACGAACGGGTGCCAGCGGGCGTGTACAGCCACGCCCGCCTTGTCCTGGAGGCGCCTGCGCGCACCCCGGGCGAATGCGTTGGGCAGAACCCACTGGATGGATCCCACGTTGTCGTTGGCGATGCCATGGTGCCTCTCTTCGTCCCGAGCGGGGCGAATACCGGCGTGAAATTGGCGAGCCCGTTCAGTGTCCCTGAGGATGGGGAGGCCCGGATCGTGATCGACTTCGATCTTCGGCAGTCACTGTTCCAGCCGGCGGCATTCCGGGGCAGTTGCTATTTCCTGCGACCGTCCTTCCGCGTGGAGGCCGTGGCGAGCACCGGGCGGATCGTCGGCTCCGTGGATGAGTCCTTGCTGACCGGGGATTTGTGCAGCGACGTTGATCCTGCGACCGGAAATGCCGTTTACTTGTATGAAGACGTTGGCTTGGAACCCGGGGACATCAATGCGGACCCGGCGTCCGATTTGGCCCCTCCCTTCGCGACCTCGGTCGTGACGTTCGATGCGAGCGCCAATGAGGGACGCTATGTGGTGGCCTTCCTGCCGCCGGGGGAGTACACGGTCGCATTTACCTGTCGCGCCGACGAGGAACGGCTGCCCAATCCCGATGCAGACAATACGGATGATCGGTTGGCAGTGGACGAACTCGATTTCCAGCAGCCACAGAACGTGGCGGTCGAGGCTGCTTCGGAGGCAGTCGTGGATTTAGGCTCCCTGAATGCAGAGTAGGTGCCCTGGCGACCTTGATCAGGCGAGACTCCTGATCCGCCATCGTGACCCATGTGCGGCCGCTTCGCCCTGAAGGCCTCCACAGCGGCAGCGGCGGGCCGGCTCCTGGACCTGCCGCCGCTGCCCGATTGGGTGACCTCGCGCTACAACATCCCTCCGGGGACGAAGATTCCGGTCATCCGCGCGGATGGGCAGGGGGAACCCGACTGGACCCTCGCCGAATGGGGGTTCCGGCCCCGCTGGGCGCAATCGGATGCGCCGAAGCCAATCAATGCGCGCGCCGAGACGGTGGCAACCAGCAGGTATTTTCGTGAGGCCTTCGCGCATCGGCGCTGCCTGGTGCCGGCCGATGGCTGGTACGAATGGCAGGCGTCGGGGGGGCGCAAGCAGCCGTGGTTCATTGCGCCAAAGGATGACGGGGCGGGTGTCCTGTTCCTGGCCGGCATCTGGGAGCCTGCAGCGGAGGATGCGATCTGCTGTGCGATCGTCACCGAACCCGCGCGGCCGCCCCTGGACCGGATCCATGATCGGCAGCCGCTCGCGCTGGATGGCGACTGCCTGCCGGCCTGGCTGGATCCGGGCCTGACCGAACGCGACGCGGTGCGAGCCGCCGTCCGCAGGCTGCCGACCGAGGGGCTGCGCAGCTACCCGGTGTCCACCGAGGTGAACCGGCCCGAGAATGACCACGAGGGCCTGCTGGAGCCGCTTCCGGACGCCTCCGGAGCGTAGCCTTGCGAACAATCCATGGAAGCGCCTTCGCGCCAATGCCCCGCGACCGGCTCAGGATGAGCGGCGGGGTAATTCGCCGGGCTCAGGCCTTTGGCCGGACCGCTGCCTCGCAGGCCTCCAGCATCCGCTGCAGCGGTTCCGGGTCGGCCAGACGGTGATCGCCGCCGGTCTCGATCAGGTTTTCTGGCGGCAGACCGCTGTTCCGGATCAGCGCCTCGGAATCCGCGAAGGGGATCACCTCGTCGAGCCGGGAGTGGAGGATCCGGGTGCCGGGGGAAACCGTCGTCGCCGAGCCCCAATGCCGCCACGCGGGGCACAGGAGCACCAGCGGGGTGTCGCCAGCGGAAATATTCATTGCGACAGCACCGCCGCGCGAGGAGCCGACCACGACGTCGGGTCGGTGGCGGGCGAACTCGGTCTGCGCGGTGGCCAATGCCCGCGTCAAGTCCTCGTCGTCGAGCCTCGGGTTGATCACCTCGTGGCCGCGATTTGCGAGGTAGGTCGGCTTCAGGCCGCCGGGGACCGACTGCCAGCCGTGTAGGAACAGGATCTTCATCGGGTGGGGTCAGCCCATGGGGGATTCGATCAGGCCTGATGTGGACAGAATTCAGCGCGCGTCTGGAAAACGTGACGGGGCGGTGTCACTTGTCTCCGTTCAGCCTACTCGGCCACGCGGAGGTTCCGCTGGACGGCATGGGCATTCGGCAGTACCGCCTGGCCCACGCTCGAGTCACGTCGGGTTGAAGGCGATTGGCGGGGGAGGGCCGGTGCCCTTGATGTAAGTGGTCGGAGTGAAAGGATTCGAACCTTCGACCCCTGCCTCCCGAAGGCAGTGCTCTACCAGGCTGAGCTACACTCCGAACCGAGCGCCGTATTCTGCATGGAAAGCGGCAGCCTGTCCATGGTCCTTTGTCGGGTCGGTGGGCGAGGGGCGAGGGTGCGCGCAAGACGGGGCTGGTGCGGTGCCTTCAGTATTCGCGTTCAACAGCGAAGCGGGCCAGTTCGGCCAGGGCATCGCGCTGCGTGGAGGGTGGCAGGGACTCGATTGCCGCGATGGCCATCGCGGTCTCCTCCTTCGCCTGTGCGCGGGCATACTCAAGCGCCTTTGTGCGTTGGATGACGGCGAGCACCGCATCCACTTGGTCGCGGCCACCGGACTCGATGGCGCGCCGGATCACCGCCTGGTCATCCGGCGCCGCCCTGCCCAGCGCGTGGATCAGGGGCAGGGTGGGTTTGCCCTCGGCCAGGTCGTCGCCCATCCGCTTGCCGGTGACATCGCTGCCCGAGGAGTAGTCCAGCACGTCGTCGATCAGCTGGAACGCGGTGCCCAGATGCATGCCGTAACGTGCCAATGCCTGTTCCTCTCCCTCCGGGCGTCCCGCCAGGACGGCCCCCAATTGGCAGGCGGCCTGGAAGAGCTTGGCGGTCTTGGAGCGGATGACATCCATGTAACGCTCCTCGTCGACATCGGCGTCGTGGCAGTTCATCAGCTGCATCACCTCGCCCTCGGCGATCACGTTGGTGGCATGGGCAAGGATCTCCATCACCCGCATCGACCCGACATCGACCATCATCTCGAAGGCGCGGGAGTACAGGAAGTCCCCGACCAGGACTGCCGCCTCGTTACCGAACAGGTGGTTTGCGGTCTCGCGCCCACGGCGCAGTTCCGAGGCGTCCACCACGTCGTCGTGCAGCAGGGTGGCGGTGTGAATGAATTCAACGACGGCGGCCAGCGTGATGTGCCCCCCTCCCTGGTAGCCGCAGGCACGGGCAGAGAGCACCGCAAGCAGCGGGCGCAGCCGCTTGCCGCCGCTGCGGATGATATACTCGCTCAGTTGATTGATCAGCACGACCGGCGAGGAAAGTCGCTGTCGGATGCAGTCATCCACTGCCTGCATGTCTTCTGCAGCCAGGGTTCGGATCGCGCTCATGGACATGCTTGCAGGCCGATAGCCGTGGGGGGAGGGCGCCTGCATGCTAGAAACGGCCGGCGGGGGTGTCAAGCGGGCACGGCCTGACGCGGGCTTCCACGATGTTGCGGATGTGCTCCGGCGTTGACCGCAACGGGATCCGTTGCTAGTATTCCGCCCCTTTCGCGAGAGTCACTGCGCCAACGGAGTTTGAAGGATCATGTACGCGATCATCGCAACAGGTGGAAAACAGTATCGGGTGGCCGAAGGCGACCTGCTCCGCATCGAGAAGCTCGAGGCGGACGTCGGCTCGGACATCGATTTCGACCAGGTTCTTCTGGTGGGCGAGGGCGATGACGTCCGCGTCGGCGCTCCGCTGGTCGAGGGTGGCAAGGTCACGGCGACCGTGGATCATCACGGCCGGGGCGACAAGGTCCACATCATCAAGTTCCGTCGCCGCAAGCACCATCGCAAGCAGATGGGGCATCGGCAGTACTACACGGCCGTGCGTATCACTGGCATCGCCGGGTAAGGAGAGAGAGCAATGGCACACAAGAAGGCAGGCGGCAGCACCCGTAACGGTCGCGATTCCGAGAGCAAGCGCCTTGGCGTGAAGCGGTTCGGTGGGCAGAAGGTCCTGGCCGGCAACATCCTGGTGCGGCAGCGCGGAACCCAGTATCACCCGGGCGAGAACGTCGGTTGCGGCAAGGATCACACCTTGTTCGCGAAGTCGGATGGCGAGGTGGTGTTCAAGATCCGCGGCCCCCGCAACCGCCGTTATGTGAGCGTGCAGCCGCAGCAGTAGGCGCAGCCGCAACCCGCTTCCGAAAAGCCCCGTTCTTCGGGGCTTTTTCGGTTCCGGCCCCCGTTCGGCGAGAGGCAGATCCATGAAATTCATCGACGAAGCGACGATCACGGTCAAGGCCGGCGATGGCGGCAATGGCTGTGTCAGCTTTCGTCGCGAGAAGTACATTCCCTTCGGTGGCCCGGATGGCGGCGACGGCGGCGATGGCGGCAGCGTCTGGCTGCTCGGCAACGACGGCCTGAATACGCTGGCGGATTTCCGCTTCCAGCGCCGTTTCGAGGCTCAGCGGGGCGAGAACGGACATGGCCGCAACCGTACAGGCCGCTCCGGTGCGGACCTGGAGGTCCCGGTGCCTGTCGGTACGCAGGTCTTCGATGCCGATACCGGCGAGATGATCGGCGACGTGACGCGGGCCGGGCAGCGCCTGCTGGTGGCGCAGGGCGGCTTCCACGGCCTGGGCAACACCCGCTACAAGAGTTCCACCAACCGTGCCCCGCGGCAAAGCAAGCCCGGCTCACCGGGCGACCTGCGCATGCTGAAGCTGGAGCTCAAGGTCCTCGCCGATGTCGGGCTGCTTGGTCTGCCCAATGCCGGCAAGTCGACCTTGCTGAAGCAGGTTTCGGCCGCCGAGCCCAAGATCGCCGACTACCCGTTCACCACGCTGCATCCGCAGCTGGGCGTCGTGCGAGTGGGGCAGAACCAGAGCTTCGTGATGGCGGATATCCCGGGCCTGATCGAGGGCGCCGCGGAGGGCGCCGGCCTGGGCATCCGCTTCCTGAAGCATCTTGCGCGCACACGCCTGCTGCTGCATCTGATCGATGTCGCGCCGCCCGACCCGGACATCGATCCGCTCGACGCCATAGGAACCGTGGTTGCCGAACTGGAGAGCTACAGCGCCGATCTGGCGCAGTTGCCGCGGTGGCTGGTGCTGAACAAGACCGACCTGCTCGACGAGGAGGCGCTGGCCACACTGCATGAGCGGGTCGCCACCAGGATCGTTCCCGGCCAGCCGGTGTTCGCGATCTCCGCGGCGACGGGCGCCGGTGTCGCCGTGCTGATGCAGTCCGTGATGCGCGACATCGAACAGCGGGACCCGATGGGAATGCATGACGGGGACGATGCCGGGGATGACGCGGGAGATGCGTAAAGCCTTTCCGAAGGCGCGGCGGGTCGTCATCAAGATCGGCAGCGCCCTGATCACCGCCGAGGGCACCGGCCTTGACCGGCCGGCCCTGACCGGCTGGGCCCGGGAGATCGCGGAACTGCGGAAGCGGGGGCTGGAGGTCGTCCTGGTCTCCAGCGGGGCCGTCGCCGAGGGGATGCACCGGCTCGGCATGCAGGAGCGTCCGCATGCCCTGCAACTGCTGCAGGCGGCCGCCGCGGTCGGGCAGATGGGGCTGGTTCAGGCCTACGAGCGCGAATTCGCCAGCCACGGCCTGCATGCCGCGCAGATCCTGCTCACCCACGACGACCTGGCCGACCGGCCGCGCTACCTCAACGCGCGCAGCACCATGCAGGCCCTGCTCGCCCTGGGTACCATCCCGGTGGTCAACGAGAACGATACCGTGGCCAACGACGAGATCCGGCTGGGTGACAACGACACCCTCGGCGCCCTGGTCGCGAACCTGGTGGTGGCCGATCTGCTGCTGATCCTGACGGACCAGGAGGGCCTGTTCGACCGGGATCCGCGTGCCCACGCCGATGCCCGTCTGATCAGTGAGGGCAAGGCCTCCGATCCGGCGCTGCATGGCTACGTGTCTGCACGATTCGGCCGCGTCGGGCGCGGCGGCATGGCCACCAAGCTCTTTGCGGCGGAACGGGCGGCACGTTCCGGCACCCATACGGTGATTGCCTACGGACGTCAGCACAATGTCATCGCGCGCGTGCTCCGGGGCGAGGACCTCGGGACGTGGCTGAAGCCGGATCGCGAGCCCCTGGCGGCGCGCAAGCGCTGGCTCGCCGACCAGCTGCATTCGCGTGGGGAACTGGAGCTCGATGCCGGGGCCGCACGGGTGGTGCGCGAGTCCGGGCGCAGTCTGCTCGCCGTGGGCGTGGTCGATGTCCGTGGCGGCTTCCGGCGCGGGGAGGTCGTGACCTGCATCGACCCGGACGGCAGGGCGATCGCCCGTGGTCTGTGCAACTACGGGAGCGACGAGGTGAGGCGCATTCGCGGCCTGAAGGCCGAGGCCATCGAGTCGGTGCTCGGCTACGTGGCCGAACCCGAACTCATCCATCGCGACAACCTCGTCCTGCTCTGACCGCCGTTGCCGCGGACGCCGGTGGGGGACGGCCGGCAGGCGCCGCCTCGACCTGCCCGCGGGACGTCGTGGCCACCTCCCTGCAGCCTCGCAGGCCAATACCCGCGCAGAAACAAGAAGGCCCGCCGGATGCGCTCCGGCGGGCCTTGTGTTCGGCTGCTGCGCGGGCGAACCCGTGCGGGACCCGGTGTCAGGCCTGGCCCATCTCCCGGATGCGTGCGTTCAGGCGGCTCTTGTGCCGTGCGGCCTTGTTCCGGTGGATCAGGCCCTTGCTCACGGTGGAGTCGATCACCGGGACGGCACTGCGGTAGGCGACA
>JAWLFM010000129.1:0-7379 GCA_041685565.1 Thioalkalivibrio sp. | reverse complement strand
CAGCAGCAGGAGCAGCAGCGGCGCATAGACCAGGGTACTGCCGAGGAGGAGCCGTGGCAGGAGCAGATAGAACAGGGCCAGACCGGCGCCCGTCAACAGCCACCCCACCACCAGTCCCGCCCACCCCAACCGCGACACGCGCACCAGGAACACCTGCCAGTAGGCCAGCACGAAGGCCGCGACCGCGGCCGCATCGAACCAGCGCAACCAGCCGATGCCGCTGGCGTGCCAGAGCATGCTGGCCACGCCCACCAGCCCGATCAGCCCTGCAAGCAGGTGCAGATCCCACTGTTCGCGCAGGCGTGCGCCCTCCAGCTGCCGCCAGGCCTGCCACGCTGAAATGAAGAAGGCGAGGCCGGAAACGGTATTCAGGGGCTCGGCAAACCAGCCCGCCGTGTCCCGCTCGCAGTACATCCTCATCCCGGGCTCCCCGCCCGGACCGATGCCTGCCCGACAGGATCACTCACGGTGAAGCCCATGCATGAAGGCCGCCAGGAGGTCCTTCGCCTCCACGCCCGGCATGTCCAAGCCCAGCGCCGTCATCTCGTGCGCGATATGCCCCTGCAGCTTGGCGGCGTCACCCTCGGCGCTGACCGGGAGTGTGGCGCCGCGCAGGCGTTCGGCCAGACGCTCGATCCCGTCGGCCGGCAGGACGGTGAAATCGCCGGAGAACTCCACGTCCTCGAGAACGCTGTCGCGGGTCAGCATGCGTGCGCGAATCAATCCCCCCTTGGCCTTGTGCACCCCCTCGACCAGGTACGTCCCGGCCGAGATCTTTACGCCGGTGCTGACCAGGCGCCGACCCTTCTGATGTACCCATTCGGGATCCTGCAGCAGGGCACGCACCCCGACCAGCGCCTCCTGCTCCGCAGCGGTCAACCCCGATTCCTCGGGCTTCACTTCAAGATGTTCCTGGATCGCCTTGAGAAACAGACGTTTTACATCATCCCGCTCCGGGGGCTGCCCCAGTTCCTGCGTCAGGGTGGTCATATAGTCGCGCATCCCCTGCCGGAGTTTGTCCCGGAACTTCTCCGAACTGACCTTCAGACACTGCGCCATGGTGTCCATGTCGAAGTCGAACATGAAACTTCCGACCATGACCGTGGCATTGTTGATTCGTGCCGACCCCGTTCCGCCGATCTTGCGCCCATTCACATGAATGTCGTTGACCGGCCGGAAGACCGCCGGAACCCCCAGGGCCTGATAGGTCGCGAGCACCGGGGCCATGAAGTGCGAGTAGATGGCCTCAACCCGGGCCGGCGCCATCTTGTACGGGTACACGAAGTGAAAGAACATCTGGTCGCGGTTCAGATACACCGCGCCACCCCCGACATCACGCCGGATCACCGGCAATCCATGCAGCTCGCAATACGCGGTATCGACCTCCAGGTCGATATCCTGATGGAGACCGACGGAGACGAAGGGCTGGGTCGGGTTGACCAGTGTCACCACGGGGTCGTCGTCCGGCTCCATGGCCTCGGCAACGGCATGAAAGATCGCCATGGACTCCAGTGGGGTCACGAAGCCGGGATCGATCACGCGGATTCGTTTCATGTTGGTCTCCTCAATCGGTTCTGTTTTAGAAGATACAGGTGCGCGGTCTCGAGGTCTTCCGGGCGGGTGATCTTGATGTTCAATGGGTTCCCTTCCACCAGGCGTGGCCGATGGCCATGGAATTCCATCGCACTGGCCTCGTCGGTGACGGCCACCCCGGCCGCGGTTGCCGCATCGAGCGCGTCGCGCAGCGCCCGGAGCCGAAACATCTGCGGTGTCAGCGCCCTCCAGACACGTGTTCGATCCAGGGTCCGCTCCACCCGCCCGGAGGCATCGGCAAGCTTGATGGTGTCCGTACTCGGTGCCGCGAGCAGCCCGCCGACCGGATCCTCCCGCAGCGTCTGCATCAGGCCCTCCAGATCCTCGGCCGAGAGACAGGGCCGTGCCGCATCATGGACCAGCACCCAATCCTCCGGATGCCCCCGCTCCGCGAGAAATTCCAGCCCATTGCGCACGGAGTCGGCACGCTCCTCCCCGCCGGCGACCCGAAAGAGCCGTCCGCCGGCCACGGGAAGATCGACGGCATCGGGATCGACGTTGCGCCCCAGCACAAGCACCACACCGCAGATGCCCGGATGTTCCAGAAAGATCCCGACCGTGTGCGCCAGCACGCTCTGTGAACCCAGCATCAGGAACTGTTTCGGGCGAGCCGCCCCCATGCGTCGTCCCACGCCCGCCGCCGGGATCAAGGCCCAGAAGGATGGTGCACGACGCTCAGTCACGGTCGGATCCCATTCCGGGCCTCATCCCGCCGGGAGGATCCACCGGGAGAAAGAACACCTCGTCTTCGCGGATCATGCCCATGTCACGCCGTGCACGTTCCTCGACCGCCTCGGATCCGGTCCGGAGATCCTCGACCTCCGCCTCCAGGGCACGGTTCCGGCTCCGGAGCCTCTCGTTCTCGATTTCCTGGAGACGCTGCACCTCGCGCAATTCCTGCACGTAACGCCAGCTTCCCTCGCCAAACCATAACGACCACTGCAGGCCCAGCAGGGCCGCCAGGAGCGCAGCGGCAAGCCAGCGCATCAGTGTCGAGCCGCCCTGTCACGAACACGGTCAATCAAACCGCGAGGTGCGTGGCGAAACCACGGACCGGAGAGGGCTGCGGGTTCGGAACCGCTGCACTCCGGGACCCGGGAAACGCAGGCCCGGGCCGGCATTCACCGGCGCCCCTGTCCCGAACCGTACTGAACCCGTTCCGCTGTCGCGATCATGCACCCGCCACCGGGAAGGCCTTGAGTCCGGGATACCGGGCCGCGCTGCCGAGCATCTCCTCGATGCGGATCAGCTGGTTGTATTTCGCGACCCGGTCGGAGCGGGACAGTGAACCGGTCTTGATCTGCCCGACCCCCGTGGCCACGGCCAGATCGGCAATCGTCACATCCTCGGTCTCACCGGACCGGTGGGAGATGATGGCAGTGTAGTTCGCGGCCCGGGCCATGGCGATGGCGTCCAGGGTCTCGGTCAGCGTGCCGATCTGGTTCACCTTGATCAGGATCGAATTGGCCACGCCCCGGTCGATGCCTTCCTTCAGGATCTCGGTGTTGGTGACGAAGAGATCGTCACCCACCAGCTGGACCCGACTGCCCAGCCGCTCGGTCATCACCCTCCAGCCGTCCCAGTCATCTTCGGCCATCCCGTCCTCGATGGTGAGGATCGGGTACTGATCGACCCATTGTGCCAGGTATTCCGTGAACTGCTCTGCAGAGAAATCGCGCCCTTCCGAGGCCAGATGGTAGCGCCCGTCCCGGTAGAATTCCGAACTCGCGCAATCGAGTCCGATCCAGATATCCTCACCGGCCTTGAAGCCCGCCTGGTGAATGGCCTCCAGGATCACCTCCACGGCCGCGGCGTTGGAGGGCAGATCCGGGGCAAAACCCCCTTCGTCGCCCACCGCGGTGCCGAGCCCGCGTCCGTCGAGGAGCTTCTTCAATGCATGGAAGATCTCGGCACCGTAGCGGACCGCCTCGGTCAGACTGCCCGCACCCACCGGCACAATCATGAACTCCTGCATGTCCACGCTGTTGTTGGCATGGGCACCGCCATTGATGATGTTCATCATCGGTACCGGCAGGACGTTCGCCTCCGGTCCGCCCAGGGACCGGAACAGCAGCAATCCTGCATCGGCCGCCCGCGCATGGGCCAGCGCCAGCGACACTGACAGCACCGCGTTGGCGCCGAGGCGCTCCTTGGTCGGGGTTCCATCGAGTTCGATCATGCGCCGGTCCACGGCCTCCTGATCGGCCTCCGCGCCGCGCAGGGCGTCGGCGATCTCACCGTTCACGTGACCCACCGCCCGCCGGACACCCTTGCCCCCGTAACGGGCCTCGCCGTCCCGCAGTTCGATCGCCTCGCGCACGCCGGTCGAGGCGCCGGAGGGGACCGCGGCGCGCCCGCGCTTGCCGGAATCCAGGACCACGTCGGCCTCTACCGTCGGGTTACCCCGTGAATCGACAATCTCCCGGGCGCGAATCTCGGCAATCTTCGACATCGTCTTCTCCTTGAAGGCATGATCCCGGGGGAACCCCGCCGGAATGAAATCGGAATCCGTGAATCTTCAACCCAGCCCGAAGGCGGCCTCGGCGAAGGGCCGTGCCTTGGCCGCCCGATCCAGCAGCACCAGGGTCTCGAGCAACTCCCGCATCATCGGCATTGGCCACGCGTTCGGGCCATCCGAGAGGGCCTGCTCGGGATCGGGATGGGTCTCCATGAAGACACCGGAAACACCGGCCGCGATCGCCGCCCGTGCCAGCACCGGCACGAATTCGCGCTGACCACCGGAGGCCGTGCCACGCCCTCCGGGCTGCTGCACCGAGTGGGTGGCGTCGAACACCACCGGACAGCCGGTCCGCCGCATCACGGCGAGGCCGCGCATGTCCGAGACCAGCGTGTTGTACCCGAAGGACACACCACGCTCGCAGACCATGATCCGGTCGTTCCCCACCTCGCGGGCCTTGGCCACGACGTTGTCCATGTCCCAGGGGGCGAGAAATTGCCCCTTCTTGATGTTCACCGGCAGCCCCTGGCGCGCGACATTCTGGATGAAATTGGTCTGCCGGCAGAGGAAGGCGGGGGTCTGCAGGACATCGACCACGCTCGCAACCTCGTCCAGCGGCGTGTCCTCGTGCACGTCCGTCAGCACGGGAAGATCCAGTTCCTTCTTCACCTTTTCTAGGATCTGCAGACCTCGTTCAATCCCAGGTCCACGAAAGCTTCCCGTGGAAGAACGGTTGGCCTTGTCGAAGGAGGACTTGTAGATGAAGGGTATGCCCAGCTCCAGCGCGATCGCCTTCAGCGTTCCCGCCGTCTCCAGCGCCAGTTCCTCCGACTCGATCACGCAGGGTCCTGAGATCAGGAAGAAGGGCTGATCCAGGCCGACCTCGAATCCACAGAGCTTCATGGGCATCCCTACGCTGCGGGCGGCTTCGCGAGCGCCGCCTTGGCCTCCCGAAAGCGCCTTGCCGCGCTCACGAAGCCGGTAAACAGTGGGTGGCCACCCCGCGGTGTGGAGGTGAACTCCGGGTGGAACTGGCAACCGACGAACCAGGGATGGTCCCGGAGCTCGACCGCCTCGACCAGGGTGCCGTCCTCCGACCGGCCGGAAAAGACCAGACCGGCCTCCTGCAGACGCTCGGCGTAGGCGTTGTTGAATTCGTAGCGGTGGCGGTGGCGCTCCTGGATACGCAGATCCCCGTAGGCCTGCGCCATCAGCGACTCCTCCTGCAGCAATGCGGTCTGGGCCCCGAGGCGCATGGTGCCGCCCAGATCGCTGTCCGCGTCACGGCGTTCGATCCGTCCCTCCCGGTCCTGCCACTCGGTGATCAGCGCGATCACCGGATGCGGAGTATCCGGAGCGAACTCGGTACTGTGCGCGCCCTCGAGACCCGCGACATGGCGCGCGAACTCGATCACGGCCACCTGCATGCCCAGACAGATGCCCAGATAGGGAATACCCTGCTCACGGGCCTGACGCACGGCCATGATCTTGCCCTCGACCCCGCGTTCGCCGAACCCTCCCGGCACCAGAATGGCATCCAGGCCCTCCAGCTCGGGCATGACACCGGCCGCGGCGCCCTCCAGCTTCTCCGAATCGATGTAACGGATGCGCACCCGGGTCCCGGTATGCACGCCGGCGTGGGTCAGGGCCTCATTGATGGACTTGTAGGACTCCGTGAGGTCGACGTATTTCCCGATCATCCCGACGGTGACGTCGGATTCCGGGAACTCCATCGCGTTGACCACGTGCTTCCAGTCCGACAGGTCCGCCTGCGGCGCCTCGATATGGAGCTTGCGTAACACGATCTCGTCGAGCTTCTGGGAGTGCAGCCAGAGCGGGATCTTGTAGATGTTGTCGACATCCACGGCCGAGATCACCGCCTTCTCCTCGACGTTCGTGAACAGCGCGATCTTGCGCCGTTCCCCCTCCGGTAGGGGCTGATGGGCGCGGCACAGCAGGACATCGGGCTGAATGCCGATCGAACGCAGTTCCTTGACCGAATGCTGGGTCGGCTTGGTCTTGATCTCCCCGGCGGCGGCGATGTAGGGAACCAGGGTCAGATGAATGTACAGGGCGTTCTCGCGCCCGAGCTCCACACCCATCTGCCGGATCGCCTCCAGGAAGGGGAGCGACTCGATGTCCCCCACCGTGCCGCCGATCTCCACCAGGGCGATGTCGGCATCGTCCGCACCGGCGCGGATCGCGCGTTTGATCTCGTCGGTGATATGCGGGATCACCTGCACGGTACCACCGAGATAGTCGCCGCGACGCTCCTTGCGAATCACGTTCTCGTAAATCTGGCCGGTGGTGAAGTTATTGCTTCGGTTGGTGCGAATACGGACGAACCGCTCGTAGTGCCCGAGATCCAGATCGGTCTCGGCACCGTCATCCGTCACGAAGACCTCGCCATGCTGAAACGGGCTCATGGTTCCCGGATCCACGTTGATGTAGGGATCCAGTTTCAGCAAGGTCACCTTCAGGCCCCGCGCCTCCAGGATCGCACCGAGCGAGGCCGATGCAATACCCTTGCCCAGAGACGACACCACGCCTCCGGTGATGAATACGAAACGCGTCATGTGGGCACCCGTGGAAGTACGACCGGCAGTGTGCCGGAACGCGCGGGAAGATTACCAAAAAAGGCCCCTTCCGCTCAATCGGGGGATTGCGACCGCCGGCGCCCGTGCCCGGATCCCTCAGACCACCGGCTCAGGCATCCCATAGCACCGCGGCCAGTTCGCCGTCTACACGAACCAGTGGGATCTCGGCACGCCGCCAGGGTGGGATCCCGCGTTCCTGCATCAGGGTCTTCAGAGAGCGACGCAACCCTCCCGCGCGCAGCGTCTCGCCCCCGCGGCGAAAATCGATCTGCACGCCGCGCCGGGAATGGACACCCGCCGCCTGAAGCTGCCGCGCCGTCAGCACGCGGCCATCCGGGAGCGTCAGGGCAGCGGCCCCGTCCGGCCAGTCGATGGCTTCCCGGGATGGCGACGGCTCCCCCTGCCCCGCCTTCAGCAGGTAGAGCGCGCCCCGGTAGGTCCTCAGGCTGACACCGTCCCAGTCCAGGACAGGGCTGGCCCCCTCGCCCGCCGCAGCGATCTGGCGGAGGAATTCGAGCAGGGGCTCGCGCCGCGGGAGGCTGCCCCCGGCACGGACGATGAACCGGCGCAGGAGCCAGGACCTGCGGACCTCGGGTTGACCCAGCAAGCCAGTCAGATCGAGGCTGTCGCCAACCGGGCCGACGAGACGGTCGAGCAGCGGATCCAGCAGTCCGTCCAGCACCTGGGCCAGATCGGCCTGAAGACGTGCCGCGCTGCCCAGTCGGCGCGCC
>JAWLFM010000128.1:0-7393 GCA_041685565.1 Thioalkalivibrio sp. | reverse complement strand
CTTTGCCGGCCTCGCCGATCTGCTGAAGCGCGACTGACGGATCGTCGCCGCGACCCGCGCGTCGGGATGCGGCTTGCATGCCCGGTTACCCCGACATGGGTCCGTCCAAGGTCGCCAGGCCTTGAAGAGTGGGCCGTGAGCGAGTTCAGGGCTCGCTGCGCCAGCCTGGCGGGACATCGGCACGATGTGCCGTTTCCTCGGTCTCGCGCTCCCCTGGCTTGTTGACGATGCGGACGGTGCTGGCCTGGGGACCCTGTTCGCCCATCGAGGGTTCAAACCGGACCTCGGTCCCCACTGCCAGCCGAGGAAAGTCGTGGTTCAGGACGGCATGCTCATGGAAGTAGAATTCGCGTCCGTCCACCGTGCGCAGGAATCCGTAGCCCTCTTCCGCGAACAGGCGCACCACCAAGGCCCGGTTCTCCTCCTCGGACGGCGTCAGGGCATCACGCCGGTGGTGCTCGCCGGTCTTGCTCAGCCGCCGCTGCATCGCGTCAAAGGCCGCGTTGATGACCACCGAAAGCTTGCTTTCCTGCTCGACGATGACCGGCTCCTCGTTGACCACCAGCCTCCGGTTGCGAGGCAGCCGCACTTCGATCGTCACCTTCAGCGGGTTCCCCTTGTGTTGGTGATGGTGCGGCCGGGAGACGATCACGTGACAGGATACGATCTCATCCGAGTAGCGTTCGAGCCGGGCAGCGCGCTCGCGGATCAGGTTTTCGCTCCACTCGGAGCGGTCAACGTCGTGATAATTGAGTTCCAGGGGAATCTGCATTCTTGCTATCTCCGTGTTGTCTCGGAACGGAAGGGGCGCTCGCGGCCTGTCCCGCCCTCGGTTCTTGCTCAGAGGATTCGGCCGGAGGGGCGGACTCGCCTTCGGGAAGCAATTCAGGAATCGCCATGCGCAGCACATCATCGATCCGGTCCGCCAGCATGACTTCCATCTCCTCGCGTACGGACTCCGGAAGGTCATCCAGATCCTTCTCGTTTCCGCGAGGCAGGATCACTCGACGGAGTCCAGTGCGTCGTGCCGCGAGAATCTTCTCCTTCACGCCGCCCACCGGCAGCACCAGGCCGGAAAGGGTGATCTCGCCGGTCATCGCGGTGCCTCCGCGCACGGGCCGGTCGCTGTAGACCGAGGCTATGGCCGTGGCCATGGTGACCCCGGCAGACGGACCGTCCTTCGGAATCGCGCCGGCCGGCACGTGAATGTGCAGGCCGGCGCGCGGATGCGAGATCTTCAGACGGGCGGCGTGTGACAGGACCCAGTTCTGGGCCGCCTGGGCCGACTCCTTCATGACGTCACCGAGTTGCCCCGTGAGGGTGAGCTTGCCTTCTTCCGGCAACAGGATCGCCTCCACATACAGCACCTCGCCTCCGGTCGGGGTCCACGCCAGACCCGTAGCCACGCCGGGCGGCATCTCCTTGCGGGCCTCTTCAGGCCGGAATCGCTCGCGGCCCAGCAGTTCCCGCAGGAGTTCGGGTGCGATCGTGTCCGGGATCTTGCGTTCCTCCGCAATGCGCAGCGCGATCTTGCGGGCGAGACGGCCGATCCGGCGTTCCAGTTCGCGCACCCCTGCCTCGCGCGTGTAGTGGCGAATCACGCGCAGGATGGTTTCCTCCGGTACCCTGAACTGGTCCTTGGTGAGGCCCGCCTGGATGCGTTGGCGCTCGAGGATGTATCGCCGCGCGATCTCCAGCTTTTCCTCGTCACTGTAGCCGGATAGGTGCAGGACCTCCATGCGGTCCAGAAGCGGGCCCGGAACGGTCTCCAGGGTGTTGGCAGTGGTGATGAACAGTACCCTGGAGAGGTCGAAGGGGAGGTCCAGGTAATTGTCCCGGAACTCATAGTTCTGGGCTGGATCAAGGATCTCCAGCAGCGCCGATGCCGGATCGCCCCGAAAATCCTGCCCCAGCTTGTCGATCTCATCCAGCATGAGCAGCGGATTGGCGCTGCCGGCCCGGCGCATGGCCTGGATGATCCGGCCGGGCATTGCGCCGACGTAGGTCCGGCGATGGCCGCGCAGTTCCGCCTCGTCCCGCAGACCGCCGAGGCTGAACCGTTCGAACTCCCGGCCCAGGGCGCGCGCGATGGATTGTCCCAGGGAGGTCTTGCCCACTCCCGGCGGACCGACAAAGCACAGAATCGGGGCCTTTGCCTCGGGATTCAGGCGCAGCACCGCGAGTTGCTCGAGAATGCGTTCCTTGATCTCGGCGAGGTCGTAGTGGTCATCGTCAAGGACCTGTCGCGCTCGTGCCAGATCCAGGTTGTCCTCCGTGCGTCGAATCCAGGGAAGTTCGAGGATGAGCTCCAGCCGGTTGCGGATCACTCCATGTTCTGGGGAGGCCGGTGGTATCCCCTCGAGCCGGCCGAGTTCCCGTTCCGCCTCTTCCCGCACCGCATCCGGCACTTCGGCCTGCTCCAGTCGTTCACGCAGTTCCTGCGTGGCCGTCTCGCCGCCTTGGGTCTCCCCGAGCTCCTTCTGGATCGCCTTCAGCTGCTGGCGCAGCATGTAATTGCGCTGCTCGCGACCGGCCTCGGACTCGGCTTCACCCGCGATTTCCCGCCGCAGTTTCAGGATCTCGTACTCGGAGCGCATGTACTCGAGCAGAAGCTTCATCGCCTGGTTTTGTTCCGAGGCATCGAGGAGCCGCTGGGACTTCTCGAAGTCGAGTTCGAGCAGCGCGCCGAGCAGGTACACGAGGTGCATCGGATCCCGAAGCCGGTGCAGAAACTCGTCGACGTCCAGCTGTCCCAGCTGCGGCAGGAGGACCTGGAACTCCCTGATGAGGCTGACCACTTCCCGCTTCAGAGCCTCGCTCTCCGGGCCGGGCTCCATTACGACCGGGGCGGGGATTGCATGCGCGATCAGTCGGTCGTCCTCCCAATCGACACTCTGGATCCGCACCCGCTCCAGTCCCTCGATGATCACCTCCAGGGTTTCTTCGGAGCGGGCCAGGCGCCTCACCACCCCGCGCGTCGCGAAGCGATGCAGATCATCGGCATCGGGGCTGTCGATGCTGGCGTCCTTCTGGGTCGCCGTGATCAGGGTCTTGTCCTCGGAGCTGGCGGCGGCCTCCAGCGCCTCGATGGACACCTTGCGCCCCGCCGCGAAGGGCCCGGCGATCATGGGAAACAGGACGCTCCTGCGCAGCGGAAAGACGGGAAGTACGTAGAGCTTCTCCTCGGTATCCTCGTTCATGGTTGTCTGACCTCCGGCGTTATCGTCACCACGAGCATCCCGAGGTCGTACTCGCTGTTGACAGTGGCGCGGTCGAGATCGATCGGCAGCTCAAGCGTACGCTTGAAGGCACAGTAGGCAATCTCCATGGAATAGCAGGTGTGCCCCTGAATCCGCAGTCCGTCGCGGCGTTCGCCCCGGATGGTGATGGAGCGCCCGCAGACCTGCACCGCGATGGTGTCGGGCGCAACCCCTGCCATCTCGAGCTTCAGCAACCAGCCATCCGGAGTCCGGTAGAGATCTGCCGGTGGCAGCCAGCATGATGGCAGGAGCCGATCCCGCCGGGACAACATGAGGCGGCGGGTCAGGCGAATCAATTCGTGTTCCATTGTGGGTCGCTCCCTGTTCGGAACGTCGTACCTCCATTTGCCGGTGTGCCATGCCCGAAATTCCCGCAGGGCCCGCCAGGTGCCGGCGCTCCACACCACCGCATTGCGAGCCATCCCTACCTACCAGACTAGACCAATGCATGCCCTCCCATCCATCCGGGCCGGACCACCGTCAAGCTCGGACGCGCCCAATCGCCCGGGAAATGGTCACGGGATCGTGTTTTCGCGCCCGGATGCCGGTCGCCTTCCCAGCGCCGGCTGTTCGACTGAGCTACGCTACCTGAAGCCTCCCGGATGGCCCGCTACGAGGGGTGATGTCGAGAGGGCAAACCCCCGGTCTTGGCCCGGTGCGGCGCAGGGGCGCCCCTGTTTGCATGGCCGATATTCGATGGCGCCTTTCACAACGAACCTCGAGAGGATGCGGAGAATGCCCGAACTTCCCGACGTGCAGGTCTACAAGGAATATCTCGATGCGACGTCGCTGCATCAGCGGATCGCAGGCGTCGATGTGCGGCGCGATGAGGTGCTGGGAGAGGTTTCGGCGCGATCACTGCAGCAGCGGTTGACTGGCAGGGCGCTGGAGTTGACGCGCCGCCACGGGAAACACCTGTTGGTCCGGGTCAGTGACCAAGGTTGGCTCGCGTTTCATTTTGGCATGACCGCATATCCAGACTATTCGAGCGCAAAGGATCCCCCGGAACATACCCGGGTGCTTTTTCGTTTCGACAACGGATTCCATCTTGCCTACGTCAGTCAGCGGATGATCGGCAAGGTCGACTGGACGGACGATCCCGGGGAGTTCATTACGCAGCAGCGCCTGGGGGTCGACGCCCTTGATGACGCGCTCGATGCCAAGCGCTTTCGGGAATTGATCGGTCGCAAGCGTGGCAGCATCAAATCCGCCCTGATGAATCAGGAAACCATCGCCGGTTTGGGAAACATCTATACGGATGAGATCCTGTTTCAGGCGGGTGTCCATCCGAGGGCGGCCGCTTCCGACATCGATCCGCCGACGCTGACGGAGATCCATCGGCAGATGCAGCGGGTACTCCGGTCCGCGATCAAGGCGAGGGCCCAGCCAGAGCGGATGCCGAAGGGATTTCTCACCCCGCACCGGGGTGCGGACGACGCAGCTTGCCCCCGCTGCGGAAAGCCGCTTGAAAAGCTCAAGGTTTCGGGCCGCACGGCATACTTCTGCCCGAAGTGCCAGACGAAGGAATGAGGGCAGGAGGCCGAAGTCGATACACAACGAAGAGGTGGCCGAGCCGTGTATTGAACACCCGTAAAGGCGATCTGGAAAGATTCCGGAAATGGGACTGACACCCCTCACACGGAACCGGAGCTTGAAGAAGCGGCACGAGGTTCGTGAAGGTCGGCGACCTCAGCAACCGGCCCGCGAGAGAGGAGAGCCACCCCGGTACCTGTCAAGCGAGGCAGGCCACGCCTCGGTTCCTGGACAAGTGGATCCGCTTGCGTCCGCATTGGTAGTACTACGCCTTTTCACCGACATCGGGTTCCCACTAGGGTATGAAGAACCGGACGGATTCCCCTGTGCGTTCAGAGACAACATCACAGTTGCTCGCAGCACGCGTGCTGACCGGCGCCGCACCAACCCGCCGGGAATCAGGCATGCGTGAATCACGCACGATGCCTCGGCGCGGGAAGCGGCACAGCTTACGATGCGCGGCCCGCGGGTCCGGGGCTCTGGCGATTCAATGCGCCGAGCGTGAGCCCAGCTTCAGCCACCTCCTGGGTCTGCACACCACCATCAGGAGCTGCCATGACTCGCATTCATCGCGTGGATTCGGACCAACTTCGCCCGCATGTCACGCACCTGCGTCACGGACCCGCCTCACTGGACCGGGCCCTGGAGACGATCGGTGATGCGTCGCTGGTGTTACTGGGGGAAGCAACGCACGGCTCGCATGAGTTTTATGATCTCCGCGCGCAGCTCACCCGGCGCCTGCTTGAAGAGAAGGGCTTTGACGCCGTCGCCGTGGAGGCCGACTGGCCAGACGCCTATCGTGTCAACCGTTACGTCCGCGGACAGGGCGACGATGGTTCAGCCCGCGAAGCCTTGGCCGGGTTCCAGCGTTTCCCCCAGTGGATGTGGCGCAACACCGTCGTAGTGGGCTTCATCGAGTGGCTGGCCGCATTCAACGAGCCACGCGAGGTGGCCGACCGGGTCGGTTTCTACGGCCTGGACCTGTACAGCCTCTATCGCTCGGCCGAGGCGGTCATCCAGTATCTCGACAGGGTCGACCCCGAGGCCGGACGCCGCGCGCGAGCGCGGTACGGCTGCTTCGACCACTCGCTGGGGAACCCACAGGAATATGGCTACCAGGCCGGGCTCGGTCTGCGTGAGGACTGCAGTGACGAGGCCGTCGAACAACTGATCGAACTCGAGCAGGGGGCAACAGAATACCTGCGCCGCGACGGTCTGGTGGCGGCCGATGAGCAGTTCTTCGCTGAACAGAACGCTCAGGTCGTTGCCAACGCTGAGGCGTATTACCGCGCGATGTTCACGGGCCGGTCGAACACCTGGAATCTGCGCGACCGTCACATGAGCACCACCCTGACCGAGTTGCGTCGGCACCTGCGCGAACAGGGCCGGGCCGGCCGCATCGTCGTCTGGGAACACAACTCGCACATCGGCGACGCCCGGGCCACCAGCATGGGTGCCCGCGGTGAGCTGAACGTCGGCCAGCTCGTGCGCGAAGCCGCTGGAGGTGATGCCATGCTGATCGGCTTCACCACATACGACGGTACGGTCGCGGCCGCATCGGACTGGGATGCGCCGGTCGAGTTGAAGTCCGTGCGGCCCGCGATCCAAGGCAGCATTGAACACCTCTTCCATGAACTGGGTGGTGATCTCTTTCTGCCGACCGGCGCAGCCGAGGTCGGTGAATTGCTGAGCCGGCCGCTCTACGAGCGCGCAATCGGCGTGATCTACCGGCCGCAGACAGAGATGGCGAGCCATTACTTCCAGGCTCGCGTCGCCGAGCAGTTCGATGGCGTATTCCACATCGATCGCACCCAGGCGCTGCAGCCCTTGGATCTCACCCCTGCCTGGGAACCCGATCGCGTTCCGGAGACCTATCCCTTCGGTACCTGAGGAGCCTTGAGCCGAGCGGATGATCAAGACAGCTCCGCAGAAAACGCCGTCCCCGTGGCAACCGACCCGCGGGCATGGCCTGCCAGACACCGGGCCGACGGCGACCCTCCCGGAGGTCTGGGGATCTCGGTCGATCTCGTCACGCGACCTCAGCGGATGAAGGGCGGGACAGGCCCGATTGACAAACCCTGCACACACCGGCGCTCCTTGGCGAAGCACCGCCGGATCCCGTTCACGAGGCTGGCTCATGAGACCTTCATCGCACGGGAGGAGGGTTCAGGCACCCGCATGACGGTGGAACGGGTCTTCGCCGAACATGGTGTGCGCTTTCGGGTTCGCATGGAACTCGGCAGCAACGAGGCCATCAAGCAGGCGGTTGCAGGCGGGCTTGGGCTCTCGGTGCTCTCGCAGAACACGTTCGGAGATCCGGCTGCCGAGGACCTCGAGGTTCTCGACGTCACGGATTTCCCGGTGCGGCGATCCTGGTACATCGTATGGCCGCGGGGCAAGCAGCTTTCGGTGGTGGCGGCGACGTTCGTCGACTTCTTGCACCGGCACGTCGCGCTGCTGAAGGCGCGCGCGTGAGCGTTGCCCGTTCGCTCCCATGGGAGTCCGGCTGTCCGATCTGCAACGAAGGTGTTCATGGTCGCCATGCGTCTCCTGGCGCCGTCGCATGGCGCCTTCTACAGTCCATGCGTGATGGTCTTCGC
>JAWLFM010000127.1:0-7425 GCA_041685565.1 Thioalkalivibrio sp. | reverse complement strand
CGATGATCTCCCGGGGGTCCGCCACCATCACCTCGGCGCCGTCCTCGTATACCGCAGTGTAGACGCCCGTCCTGCGCCAGCGCATTTTAATCCGTTGCAGCAATCGCTTGATGTCGCGTTCAGTCATCGCTGTGCTCCTCGAAGCCATCAGAAAAAATAACGTCGCTGCACTGGTCGATGACGAGCGTCTTGCCCCCCGGGAAATACTCCACGGGCTCGGCTGTAGAGCACTCGACCAGGGTGCCGTCGCCACGCTCCAGCGTGACCCATATCACTGCGGTCAACAGGTAGAAAAACATTACTTAGCCTCCATCAGCGTCGTCGGCTGTGTCATCTTCTTCATTTTCTCCAGGCCAAGGATCGCCCCATTCCCAATCGGGAAAAGGGCCGAATAGGTCAGGCTGTTCCATCAGAACGGGATGTCGTCGGCGAGGTCGTCGTCGGACGGCGGCGGTGGCTGCCGCCTGGTCTGCTCGCGTCGCGCCTCGTCCTGAAGGTGTGAGCCCTGGGGCGCAGCATTGCCGCCGGCCTGGTCCAGCATCTGCATTTCGTTGGCGACGATCTCCGTGGTGTAGCGATCCTGCCCGTCCTGGCCCTGCCACTTGCGGGTCTGGATCCGGCCCTCGAGATAGACCTTGGAGCCCTTCTTCAGGTACTCGCCAGCGATCTCGCCGAGCCGGCTGAACAGGACGACCCGGTGCCACTCGGTCTTTTCCTTGGCCTCCCCGGTCTGCTTGTCCTTCCACTGCTCGCTGGTCGCCACGCTCATGTTGCAGACGGCGGTGTTGGCCGGCGTGTACCGGACTTCCGGGTCAGCGCCCAGGTTGCCGATTAGGATTACTTTGTTGACTCCTCTACTCATGATCTTCTCCATTCAGTTGTTTTTCCAGACTGCGGAGTACCCCCAGCCAGTATTGATTGTGCCTCCGAGCCTCTCGTGTTCCTGGACCCCAAAGAACTCCAGATTGACGCAACCTACGCCCATCCCTCAAGGTCTTGTAAGTTATTACCCTAACCCTTTCTTTGGATAGACCGACCTCTTTCCCAACGCTCTCCAGGGTTCCGCCATATAGCACCATGCGCGTGATTGCGATGTTTCGTGCGATCAGTTCTTTCTTGTTCATAAATCTTCTCCCGCTACGAGTTTATCGACCTCGCTCATTATCATCTCTGGATCCAGATCAGTGATCTGATCTTCATGGCTCTCCAGAGAGCGCAGCAGGGTCATAAACCCCTGGCTGTGTTCATCCACCGTGTAGACATACAGGTAGGGGAACATCGGATCGTAGCAGTGGGCCACGCCGAAAGCGCCGTCTATGACCGCGACAGCCGGGTCAATCTTTTCTAACCCTCCCTCGCGGAACTCCAGCCGCTCACCTCCCACAGTCTCCTGGATCAACTTCAGGTATTGCGAGATGAAGAGAATTGTTGCAGGAACACCTGCTCCTGAGACGGCGAGGAACTGACCTTCGCGCTCGACCGTTGTCGTTTCACCGAGGCACCTCTGCAGCGTCGCTATCAGCATGGACTTCGCCAGCTTCCGGTTCACCAGTTGAGCAATCGAATTAGGGTCAAACGTAATGTCCATCACACCACCTTCTCGGCTGTGACCGAGGACAGCGTGGTGATCCCGGCCTTGTCCAGGACGCGCCGGATTTCCTTTTCGATGGCCGCTTGAGGGATCCGGGACGCGCACGCGGTGTCGAACGTACAGGTCACCAGCCACCGGGTCTGGCCGTCCGGTGCTGGCGCAGCTGGCTCCGGCTCGGTCTTGGTCGGCTCGGGCTCGGGGTTCGGCGGTTCCTCGCCAGCGGCCTCGGCCTGACGGTTCTCCTCGGCCTGCCGGCGCTCTTCGATTTCCCGCTCGGCGTCCGCCTTCTGTTTCGCGCGCTCGGCTTCCTTCGCCTGCCTCTCACGCTCGGCCTCTTCGATCCGCTCCTGGCGCCCCACCTCGGCCTCGAGGATCCGCGCTAGGTTCTGCTCGTAGGCCTCGTCCTCGGCCTTCAGGAAATGCGAGACGTGGTCCTTGGTCAGAGGTTCCTTGAGCCCGGCACGGAAGCTCCGCACCTCCAGTTCCAGCAGCCGGCGCTCGACCTTGGCCTGTTCCTTGGCGTCGCTCGTGCAACGGCGCTCCAGTTCATTCCTGGCCGCCGCCGACAGATTTCCGGTTCCCGTCACGCTGGTCAGCTTCTGGGCCAGGTCGTCGAACTCCGCCTTGTAGAACTCCGGCTTCACGCCAAGCTCGTTCCAGAACATCTGGCGTCGCTCTTCCAGCAGCTGGCCGGCCAGGGCTCGCGTCTCGTCCTCGTAGGTTTTGACCTGGTCGAGGATCCGAACGCGCCCATCCTTGAACAAGCCGACCAGTTCCTTCAGCTGGTCGTCGGCCTCGTTGATCGGGGCCGACACCTTGGCGATCGCGGCCTTGCGCTTGTCGTCCAGGTCCTTGGCCTGTTTGTTCAGGTCGGTGGCCATCTTCTTGGCGTCGGCCACCGAGTCCGCGGTGACCACGACGTCGTACTTCTCCAGGTGCTTTTCGAGGTCCTTGCGGATGGCATCGAAGTCGAACGAGATCTTGGCAGGCGTGGTCTGGATTGCGATGTCGGTCTTCATGCGCCACCCCCGAAGATTCCTTCGGCCGAGGGTTCCGGCTCGGGCTCCGCGCGCGGCGCCTCGCCCTCTTCGGCCAACAGCGCGGCCCGGTATTCCTCGACCAGCGCATCGAACTTCAGCGCGCGTTGCTCCATCGCATCGATGAAATCCTCATCGCGCGGCATGCGCTTCATGGTCAGCTGCCGGCCAGCGGCCTCAAGCGCGGGGCAGTACAGGCCGAAGTCCCACCATTGCCGGCCCGACAGCCAGAGTCCGGCCTGGCACTGGGCAACGAACTCCGAGAAGTCGTGCCCCAGAATCACAGTCTTGAGCTTCATCGGGTCGACGAAGCATTTGTATTCCGCGCCGCCGAGGTCGCCAATGAACCCGTCGGCACTGCACCCGAACTTCCCGTCCGAAGTCCTGATGAACCCGGCGGGCACAACTTCCTGGCCGAGGCGCATCGAATGCTCGGCGCGCGCCTCTGGCTCCAGTTCGTGCCCGCGCTTCATCCAGTAGGTTTCTACCCCCTCATCCAGCGGCTCGCCGGAGATCCGCTCGATGGCCAGCCGGAACGCATAGGCCTTAGCCGTCTCCGAGAAATCGCCGACCTCCTCGCCGTCGAGAGCCTTCTGGATCCCGGCAGCGGTCGGCACGGCCTTGTAGCCGGCCTGCTTCGCCGCCTCCTTTTTCTCGGCCCCGGCCAGGACGGCATCGACAAACGCCTGCTGCTGGTCGTTGAGCCCGCCGGCGACTTTCAGGACCTCGCCCATCATGCTGGCGGTGATGACCCCGGCGCGCGCCTGGTGCCACTCGTGGGTGCCCTGCTCCACGTCAATGATCTGGATGTCTTCGTTCATGATTGATCTCCCTGTGCCTTACCGTTCCTGCGGCGCTTCTCCAGCGTCGCGATGATTGCCCGGTACTTGTTGGCCTGGATGCTCTGCAGGCGGCCTTCAGGCACGCCGTGCTTGGTTTCCAGATACTTCTTGAACTGGTCGCGCGGCATGTCCGGGATCTCGTCCAGGAGCGCCACCAGATCGGCCAGCTGGGCGTCAGTGATCAAGTGGGCCTTCCGGCCAAGGGTGTCGTCTGGAGCCGCGCCAGCGCCGTCGTCGTCCATCTCCGCCGAGGACAGGCCGAACATCGCGAACAGCGTGTAGCGCTCGAGGTAGGCGACCGTGCTGCCGATCGCCTGGACGTTGTTCTTGCTGCCGCTGGTGTCGGCCTGCGCCGCGAGTTCGACCCGTTCAGAGTGCCCGTCGCGGTGGGTGGCGATACAGGCGACCTTGATCAGGTTGTTCTCCTGCTCCATCTCCCAGCGGTAGTTCAGGCCAAGGTCGGCCAGGAACGGGCGGATCTCCCGCACGGCATCGCTGAGTTTCGCGTAGCCGGCGGTGATCCCGTTCTTGGTGACGGCCACCCGGCCATTCTTTTCGATGACCGGAGCCACCTTTCGGAACTCTGACATCGCGGCATGGAACGCCCGGCGCGCCTCGGCGGCTTCGAAGCGCTCGCGCGCCGCCAGCAGCTTGTCCAGCGAGTCGGCGTTGATCCCGCCCTCGCGGTTCATCGCCGTGCTGATCAGGGTGATGAACTGATCACCACGCTCTTCGACCGGCGCCCGGTTGGGCAGTGGTGTTCGTTCTTGGAGTGCTTGGTCATTCATGGTCTTGCTCCTGGTTGGTTTCGTTCTGGACCTCATCGATGAGGGCCGTGATGTGTTCGGCTGCCGCGTTGAACAGCGCGCCGGCAATTTCCTGGCCGGCCTCTGGGCGCCGGTGCGGCAACGTGAAAAGGATCAGGTTGCGCTTGATCAGGGTCATGAACTTCGCGTGGTCCCTGACCAGAAACAGATCGTGGACCTCGCCCGGCGACATGTCTCCGAGGCAACTGACAATGATCTCGTTCAGCGAGTCCTCGGTGATCTCCGGTCCGCGCGCGTTGAGGACCCACCGGATCTTCTTCTTCATCGTCGCCCGGTACTCTTCATGGCTTCGCATGCAACACCTCCCGGCATTCGTTCCAAAGATCTCGGTAGTCGCGGTGGCCGAGTTCGCCTTCGGTTTCCATGTATAACTCGACCCGTTCGCAATACCTGAGAAAGGAAAGTTTCTCCAGTTCGATGTCGAATTCGCTGGCCATCCCGTAGAGCAGGGCCACGACGATGATGATCACCGCGAACACCAGATAGCTGGGTTGCCAATGGTTACGCATCATCGTTCACCAACCAACCAAACCGTTTGGCGCGCTGTGCGATCATGGCATCGGCGTAGTCAGCGGCCTCCTCGGCAGCTGATTCCGGCGTTTGGGTAAACGAAATAATGGCATCGCCAGATTCCGTTCCTATCGGGGAGACTGGTGCGCGGGCAGCGTAGTAGTCCCACACGGTCGCGCCACCCAGGCCGTAGTCGTATGGGAAATGCCTGTCGCCCCGGATGCTTTCGGTAATGGTGTGCGGGAACGCCGGCCCGCCGTCGTCAAATGTCTTGTCATTCACTTCTGTCACCTCGCTGGTCGGTCCACGCCTGTGATGCGAGAACCTGGTGGGAGACGACCCGGATCTCGCACTTGCGCGCACCCTGCTCGCGCATGGCTTTGGTCAGGTCGCTGATCTTCATGTCGTTGCGGATCCCGGCGTCGACGTTGATGGCCACGATCTCGTGTCTGGGTTCGTTGCTCATGGCTGAGGCCTCCTCTGGGGCGCGAGCCAGATGCGCGCGCGGTGACCGGTGACCGAGCAGTTCCGGGTCCCGTTGGGCCGGATCCAGCCCTTGCGGTGGGCGTCGGAGATCCGGCGCGACAGCTGGCGCTCGGACAGCCCGCCGCGCAGAGCGAGTTCGTTACAGGTCAGGTTCGGGTATCTGGTGATCAGCTGGTAGGTGGCTTCGGTCTGGCTCTTGCGCCTACCGCTGGTGGTGACGCGCTCGGCGCCTTCCTGGCTGGTTTCCGGATCGCTGTTGCGCGCCGCCGGCGGCCACAGGCCGATCTGATCGGGTGCTTTTTGTCCCATTATCGTTCCCTTGGTTGGTTGGCTTGCCCCACAAGTCTAGTTCAGACCGTTGAACATTGCAACATCTTTTTGGGGTGGTGAAACCGTGCAAATTGTTGTACGCTACGCGAGGAAATTTCACAAAGGAGACGACATGTGACCCAGCCAATGACGCCGAAACAGTTGTGCGACGCGATAGGCAGGGGCGGCCAGGCAACGGTGGCGCGCTGGATCGGGAGTTCTCGATCGAAGGTGAACTACTGGTACAAGAACCTGGAGCAGGTGCCCCTGGAATACTGCAAGAAGATCGAGGAAGAGTCGGAAGGTCGGTTCCCGCGGCACCAGCTGCGGCCCGATGCTTTTGATGCGCCGTAAATGAAAAGCCCCCGGCAGCCAGAGGACTACACGGGGGCACCCAACCAACCAGGGCAACTGAAGTATATACCAGAGGGCACGCAATGCCAAGAATCAGGACGATCAAACCAGAGTTCTGGACCTCAGAACAAATCGTAGAGTGTTCGCCGAACAGTCGACTGCTGTTCATCGGGATGTGGAATTTTTGCGATGACGGCGGTGTCCATCCCGACAACGCGATGCGCCTGAAGATGGAGATCTTCCCCGGCGATCCGCTGACCAAGGATGAGATCGAGGAGATGCTCGAGGACCTGGAATCCGCTGGCTTGCTACGCCGGTACGAGGTCGACGGTAAGCGCTACCTGCGCGTAACTGGTTGGAAACACCAGAGAATTGACCAGCCAACCTACCGGCATCCGCAGCCGGACGGCGAGATCCCGGGCATCCCGAGCCGCCGCCGGCCAGAGCAAGATTCGGATAGTGTTCGCCGAACAGATAGCGAACAGTCGGCGAACGCTAGTGGAGTGTTCACCCCCGGAAGTGGAAGTGGAAGTGGAAGTGGAAGTGGACATGGAAGTGGAAAGGAAACTACAGTGCCGCGAAAACGCGGCGAACCGCGCGCAACGAAGAAGAAAACCAAGAAGAAAACCGCGGTCAAGAAAGTCGTCGCGCGCCCCTCGGAAATCGACCCGCAGGTCTGGGAAGACTGGAAGCGAGCGCGCGGGAATCAGGCGCCGCTGACGCCGACAGCCTGGAGCCGGATAGAGCCCGAGCTTGCCGCCGGCGTAGAGAAGGGCTACCTCGCGAACGACATGCTGGCCACGGCGGCGGTCAAGAACTGGCGCGGGTTCAAGCTTGAGTGGTATGAGAACCAGAAGCGTCGTGAGTCCGACGGTGGTGGGCAAGCCCCTGCCGCGAGGGTCTGGGATGAACTGCTGGTCACCATCACCCGCGGAAGATCTGATCGGGTGGCGTGGATGGACAGGCAAAATCAGAGCGTGAAAGATGCACTGCAGGACGTCGGCGGGTTACAGCAGTTGGGGTTGATGAACGAGTTCCAGTTGAAGGCCGCGCGCGAGCGGTTCCTGGAGTCTCTGGAACGGAAGTGGAGGAAGTGCGCGTGAGCTTCGGGCACATCCAACATCTCACCGTTTCCGATCATCGCGCACGACAGGCCAGGGCCTGGCAGGACCTTAACCAAATCCCGGGCGTGATCGTCGACGTGTTCGATGCCGTGAACGGGCGTTCGGACATCTACGAAGAACCCGCCCGGCAACGCCGGATAATGGCGATGGAGTGCAAGGCCACGGTCGGCGGCGAGTACGGATTGAACCTGATCAAGGCCGCCCTGCGGCACGGCAGCCTGACGATCCTGAGCATCGAAAACATCGAGGGTGAACCATGGACAAGACCGTAAACCTGATTTCCGTCTCCGGCGGCAAGGACTCCACGGCGATGGCCTTGCTGGCCTATGAGCGCGAGGTGGAGAA
>JAWLFM010000015.1:0-29491 GCA_041685565.1 Thioalkalivibrio sp. | reverse complement strand
CTTAGCTCTTAGCTTTTAGCTTTTAGCTTTTAGCTTTTAGCTAAGAGCTGAGAACCTTCAATACACCCTTTTCTTCGGCGGGAAGGACTCGACCGTCACCGGCTGGGTGCGCACCGGCTTATAGTCCAGCGAATCGTCCTGCAGCGAATACAGCGAGTGCTTCAGCCAGCGCTGGTCGTCCCGTTCGGGGAAATCGACCCGGCTGTGTGCGCCACGGCTCTCTTCGCGCCCCAGCGCCGAGCACATCGTGGCCATCGCGCAGTCCATCAGGTTCTCCAGTTCCATCGCCTCGATCCGCGCAGTATTGAAGGTCTGACTGTGGTCCCGGATCACCGCGTTGGCGATCCGCTCGCGCAGCGTGCGCAGCTTTTCCACGCCCTCCTGCATGACCTCTGCGGTACGGAAGACGCTGCAATGATCCTCCATGACCTTGCGCAGTTCCCGCCGCAACGGCTCCACCGCCTCGCCGTCACCCCTGCGCTCCCAGCGTGCGAGACGCTCCAGGGCCTGCTCCACCGATGCCTGCGGCAGCGGCCGGTGATAGCGGTTCTCCTTCAGGAAGTCGAGGATGTGGTTGGCGGCCGCACGGCCGAACACCAGGATGTCGAGCAACGAGTTGCCGCCCAGGCGGTTCGCACCATGCACCGAGACACAGGCGGTCTCGCCCGCGGCGTACAGCCCCGGCACCGGATCCTCCGGCGTATCCTTGACCGGGATCACCACCTGCCCATCCCGGTTGGTGGGAATGCCGCCCATGCTGTAGTGACAGGTTGGAAAGACCGGGATCGGCTTCTCGATGGGGTCGATGCCGAGAAAGGTCATGCTCATCTCCCGGATGCCGGGAAGCTTCTTCATGATGGTGTCGGTGCCGAGGTGGCGCATGTCCAGCAGGGCGTGATCCTTCTTCTTCCCGCAGCCGCGACCCTCGCGGATCTCGACCGCGATCGCGCGGCTGACGACGTCGCGGGAGGCGAGGTCCTTGGCCTGCGGGGCGTAACGCTCCATGAAGCGTTCGCCCTCGCCGTTGACCAGAAACCCGCCCTCGCCACGCACGCCCTCGGTGATCAGCATCCCGCGACCGGCGATGCCGGTGGGATGGAACTGCACGAACTCCATGTCCTCCAACGGCACACCCGCACGCAGGGCCATGGCCATGCCGTCGCCAGTGTTGCTCAGGGCATTGGTGTTGGTGCGGAAGATCTGTCCGGCGCCGCCGGTGGCGATCAGCGTGGTCTTGGCCTCGATCACGATTGGCTCGCCGGTCAGGATCTCGAAGGCCACGACGCCCAGCACGTAGCCTTCTGCGTCCTTGATCAGGTCGATCGCGAAGTATTCGTCAAAGAAGTGCGTGCGTGCGCGCAGGTTCTGCTGATACAGCGAATGGAGGATCGCGTGACCGGTCCTGTCCGCGGCGGCGCAGGTTCGTGCCGCCTGTTCCTTGCCGAAATTCTGGCTCTGTCCGCCGAAGGCACGCTGGTAGATTCCGCCATCGTCCAGGCGCGAAAACGGCACCCCGAAGTGCTCCAGCTCATAGACGACCTTCGGGGCGGCCCGGCACATGTACTCGATTGCATCCTGATCCCCCAGATAGTCGGAGCCCTTGATGGTGTCGAACATGTGCCAGTGCCAGGAATCCGGCAGGACGTTGGCCAGGGCGGCGTTCACACCGCCCTGCGCGGCCACGGTGTGGGAGCGCGTCGGAAACACCTTGGAGACCACCGCGACACGGGCGTCGGCATTGGACAACTGCAGTGCGGCACGCAGGCCGGCACCCCCGGCCCCGATGATCAAGGCATCGAACTTGCGCGTGGTGAGCTTCATGTCAGTGCCGCCTCGATCAGGATCCACAATGCCCAAAGCCCCAGCAACAGGAACAGCACCGCCACGACCACCAGCACCGTCAGTCGCACGGAAAGGGGGCGCACATAATCGAGGATGACGTCGCGCAGCCCGATCCAGGCATGCAGAAGGGTCAGAAGGATGAACGCCGCCGTCGCCAGCCAGACCATCGGATGCGTGACCAGTGCGAGCCAGGCACCGTGGTCTGCGGGTGGCCGCACCAGCAGGACCGCGATGGCAAGAAAGACGTAGAGTCCGGCATAGATCGCGGTTACCCGTTGCAGCAACCAGGCGCGCTGCCCGCTCAGCACGCTCACAGGAACATTACCCAGAGCAGCACCGCGGCAATCACCCCGGCGACCAGGGCCGACCAGGCCGTCTGGCGCCCGCCCTCGCGGGTCTCGCCGATGCCGATCTCCACCAGCAGGAAACGGATACCCACGAAGAAATGATGCATTAGAAGCCACAGCCAACCGAGTAGCAGCAACAGCCCAAGCGGGTGCCGAAGCAGGTCCACGGCCTGCACGTATCCCTCGGGATCCGCCAGGGAACGGCCGAAAAGCCAAAGGACCAACGGGATGGAAAGGATCAGGAGGACCCCGGTAATACGGTGGAGAATGGACACCAGGGCATTGACGGGAAGACTGATCTTGGTCAGATCGAGGAAGACCGGGCGCGCCTGGCTGGGCATTCATTTCTCCTCTTCGTCATGGGCGCCGTGGGACTATCTGACGCCCATTGACCTGTTCGTCTACTATGGCGAGCGTTGGTTCCACAGTATAGCCACACCGCGAGGAAGCAAGCGATGCGCGACGACTGGAAGAGACACCTGATCAATGCGGGGGCCGAGTTTGAGGGCGACCTGCTGCGGAATTTCGGCAATGCCGAGCGCGAACGGCGCGTGGCCGTCAATGGCGACGTGATCTGCGACCTTTCGCACCGGGGCCTGCTCGAGGTGCGCGGCAAGGATGCACAGTCCTTCCTCCAGGGACAGTTCGGCAATGACATCCGCGAGGTCACCGAGAACCGCTCCCAGCTCTCCAGTTATTCCAACCCCAAGGGCCGCGCCTATGCCGTGTTCCGGGTCATGCTGGACCGCGATGCCTACCTGCTGGAGATGAATCCGGAGCCCGTCGAGACGGTCCGCAAGCGGCTGACCATGTTCGTGATGCGGGCCGACGTCGTGGTCGAGAATGCGGAGGACTCCCGGATCCGCTTCGGGCTGTCCGGGCCGACGGCCGAGCAGCAGGTCGCGAACGCCCTGGGTGCACTGCCCACGCAGGTCAACGACGTCCTGAGCCGCAAGGGCGTCAGTGTGCTGCGGGTACCGCAGATGGTCCATCCGCGGTTCGAGTTCGCCGGCGAGATCGACGCCTGTCAATCGCTGTGGGACGACCTGAACGTGCACAGCGCACCGGTGGGACCCGACGGCTGGCGCCTGCTCGACATCCTCGCAGGGGTTCCGACCATCTACCCGGGGACTGCCGAGGCGTTCGTCCCGCAGATGGTCAACCTGCACGCCCTGAACGGGATCAGTTTCAACAAGGGCTGCTACCCGGGACAGGAAGTGGTGGCCCGGATGCACTACCTCGGCAAGCTGAAGCGGCGCATGTTCCGACTGGCCATCGAGGGTCAGGAGCAGCCGCTGCCCGGCAGCCCGGTCTACCGCGCCGGAGGGGACCCTGGTCAACCGGACGGCGAGATCGTTGATGCCGTCATGCACCCCGACGGCCTGTACGCCGCGTTGGCGGTACTGCAGATTGCCGCCTCCGAGGAACCCTTGCGCTGGGGCAGCCCCAACGGTTCCGCCGCCCACGTGATTCCGCTTCCCTACACCGTTCCCGGGAGTGCCTGAGACCCATGCGTTTCCTGTTCTTCTTCGTCGTACTGATCCTCCTGGCGCTCTGGGCCGCCTACTTCAGCCGGCCCAACAACCGCAAGCTCTCGAACACCCTTTACGTGATCGCCGGCGTGCTCTCCCTGCTGTTCCTGATCGGCTACCTTCGCCTCGATGGCTATTTCTGACCGGCCGCCAATGGGAATGCGCCGCCGCTTGGCCCGGTTCCCCGCCCTCCCGTAGGTCCGGCGTCCCCTGCCCGTTTGCCCGGCGCGCGGCCTTTCCGTTGTCAGCGCCCGGGCTGCGCGCCAGAATTCGAATAACTCACCCAAATGGAAGCGTGTGATGACTCCGACCGCAGTACAGGACATTCGTAATGTCGCCCTCCTCGGCCACGCCGGCAGTGGCAAGACCACCCTGCTGGAGGCCCTTCTCGCGGCCGCCGGGGAGATCAAGACCCCCGGGCAGGTCGAGCGAGGCGATACCCTGAGCGACCAGGATCCTCTGGAAAAGGCCATGGGACATTCGCTCAGCACCACCCTGGCCCACATGGAATGGGCCGGCCACTGGATCAACATCCTGGACACCCCCGGACTGCCGGATCTCCTGGGGCGCGCCCTGCTCGCCCTGCCCGCCGTCGAGACCGCAGCCCTGGTCATCAACGCCTCGGCCGGGATCGAGGCCGTCAGCCGCAAGGTGATGGACGCGGCCTCCGACAAGTGCCGCATGATCATCGTCAACCGCATCGACGCGGCCGGCGAGGATCTCGGTGACCTGATGCGCAGCATCACCGACCGCTTCGGCGCCGAGTGCCTGCCAATCAACCTGCCCGCTCCCGGCGCAGAGAGCGTGATCGACTGCTTCTTCAACCCCGACGAGTCCGCGGCGACGGCGTTCTCCAGCGTCGCGGCTGCACACGAGGCGATCGTGGACCAGGTCGTCGAGCTGGACGAGGACCTGATGGCGCGCTACCTGGAACAGGGGCAATCCCTGGATCCCGAACAACTGCACGACCCCTTCGAACAGGCGCTGCGCGAGGGTCACCTGATTCCCGTCTGCTTCACCTCTGCACAGACCGGTGCCGGCATCCGCGAGCTGCTGGAGATCCTTGGACGCCTGATGCCGGACCCCACGGAGGGCAACCCGCCGCACTTCGTCAAGGGCGAGGGTGCCGCCGCCAAGCCGGTTGAGGTCCTCCCGGACCCGGACCGCCATGTGATCGCCCATATCTTCCAGGTCCAGAACGACCCGTTCCGGGGTCATCTCGCCCTATTCCGCGTTCACCAGGGCACCGTGACCCCGAACACCCAGCTGTTCATCGGCGACGCCAGAAAGCCATTCAAGGTGTCCCACCTGCTCCGGCTGCAGGGTCGCGACCAGATCGAAACGGCCCGCGCCGTGCCGGGGGACATCTGCGCAGTGGCGCGCGTGGACGAACTGCACCGGGATGCGGTGCTGCACGACTCCCATGACGAGGACTACTTCCATCTGCTTCCCCCGCCCTTCCCGAATCCGGTCTTCGGACTGGCGCTGCTGCCGCGCAAACATGGCGACGAGCAAAAGCTCTCCGAGGCGCTGCCACGCATGCTCGACGAGGATCCCTGCCTGGAGGTGGGCTTCGAGGCGCAGACGCGCCAGACCGTGGTCCGTGGTCTGGGCGAACTGCACCTGAAGCTGCTCCTGGATCAGCTGTCGGGGCGCTGGAATCTTCAGCTCGATACCGCCGCGCCCGAGGTCCCGTACCGTGAGACCATCACGGGTACCGCCGAGGCCCGCTACCGCCACAAGAAGCAGAGTGGCGGTTCCGGGCAGTTCGGCGAGGTCGCGCTGCGGGTCGAGCCATTGCCGCGCGGTGCCGGCTTCGACTTCCAGGATGAGGTCAAGGGCGGCGCGATTCCGGGCAACTTCATGAGCGCGGTGCAGAAGGGCGTGCTGCAGGCCCTGGAGGACGGTGCCCTGGCCGGCTACCCGATCCAGGATCTGCGCGTGACCGTCTTCGATGGCAAGCACCACGCGGTGGATTCCAATGAGATCTCGTTTTCGCTCGCCGCCCGGCACGCCACGCTCGAGGCGGCCCGAGGCGCGAGGCCGGTGGTCCTGGAACCGCTGGTGAACGTCAGCGTCACGGCTGCCGAAAGCCACTTCGGTGAGATCAGCGCGGAGTTCTCCAGCCGCCGCGGCCGCGTCACCGGAACCGACAGCCCGACTCCCGGCTGGACCGAGATCCATGCCCTGGTACCGCTGGCCGAAATGGACGGGTTCGAGGCCCGCCTGAAGTCGATCTGCGCCGGGGACAGCGAATTCGTGGTGTCGGGGGGCGACTACGAGCCTGCGCCCCTCGATGTCCAGAACCGCCTCGCGCAGGCCTACAATGGCGGTGCCGAGGCGCGATGACGGCGGCCTCGTAAGGCACGGGGTCACCTGTTGGTGCGGGGGTCTGCCCCCGCTTTCGGGGCAGCGGTCAGGCTCCATACCCAAAAAGCGGTGAAGCCACGGCACGCCAACGGTTCGGGATCACTTGCCGAGCATGGCGTGCAGTTCGCTCAGGTTCCGGATCATCGGGAGACCGCGCGGAACGACCGCCCGATCGCTGTCCCAGTCCCGGTGCAGGTACACCGGACGCAGACCCGCAGCCAAGGCTCCCTGCACATCCTCCTCCAGCGAGTCCCCCACGTGCAGGGCTCCCGCCCGCTGCAGCCCGAAGCGCTGCAATGCGGCATGAAAGATCCCCACCCCCGGCTTGGCAACCCCCACGTCGGCGGCGATCACGATCGCGTCCACCGCTGCAGCCAACCCCAACCCTTCACAGACCGGGAACAGCCGCGCATCGAAGTTGGACACGATCGCAAGCCGCAACCCCCTGCGCCTCAGATCCAGCAGGACCTCGGCAACCTCGGGGTAGGCCTCCCAGGCCGACGGCTGGGCGAAGACGGCGTAGACCTCATCGAAAAAGTCCGCGAAGGACAGCGGACCGAGGCCCTCCAGCACCCGTGCCACCAGGAGCCGCCACCACGCACGATCGATCCGGTCGTTGTGAACGCGGGCACGGGGCCGGTAGACGGGTGCCGGCATGCTTGGGAAGATTTCACGGAACCGGCGCTCCAGCACGTCCGCCAAGTCCCTTCTCTCGGGCAGCCCGTGCGCTACGGCGGTCTCGGCATAGATGGCCCCGATCGACCCCCGCACCCGGAACAGGGTGCCCGCGGCATCAAGGCAGATCAGTCGAGTGGGACCAGGAAAAGCGTGATTCACGACCCGCACCGGGCACGGTCCGGCATCACCGGCGGCGCTTGCCCCCGGGCTCGGGATCACGAGAGCCCGGTGTGCCGTCCTTCTCCCGCAACATCCTCGGGGTGTTCTTCGCCGCATCGCTGAATAGGAAGCGTCCCGCCAGCACGCATCCCTTCATGCCGGGCTCGCAGGCCCTCCCAAGCACCCGCTGGCATTCACCCCGTACCTCGTGCGGACAACCCCATCCACCCATGACTGGACTCCCGAGAGGACCCTGAGGCCCCAGTCTACTCAAAACGGCCCCTCTTCTGGAGTGCCAGGGCCTGCTCCCAATCTCGGCACGGCGGTCAGGCGCGACCCCCAAGGCACTGGCAAGCCGCGACGCTCGAAAAAGCGACCCTGGACGCAAGCAGGGATCCGGGAACGGGCCTCTCAGGCCTCCGGGCGCAGGTGCGGGAACAGCAGGACATCGCGGATGGACGGGGAATCGGTGAGGAGCATCACCAGACGGTCGATGCCGATGCCCTCGCCCGCGGTCGGCGGCAATCCATATTCCAGCGCCCGGATGTAGTCGGCGTCGTAATGCATCGCCTCCAGATCCCCGGCCTCCTTCTCCAGCACCTGGCTGCGGAAGCGCTCTGCCTGGTCCTCCGGGTCGTTCAGCTCGGAGAAGCCGTTGGCGATCTCACGGCCACCGACAAAGAACTCGAAGCGGTCGGTGACGAAGGGATCGGCGTCATTCCGCCGCGCCAGGGGTGAGACCTCGGTGGGATAGGCGGTGATGAAGGTGGGATCCCGAAGGCCGGTCTCCACCGTCTTCTCGAAGACCTCGATCCACAGCTTGCCGAGACCATAGCCCGGTTTCAGCGGAATACCCAGCCGCTCGCAGTGGGCCTGCATGCGTTCCATGTCCTCCAGGTCCGCCTCCGAAATCTCCGGGTTGAAGGCAACGATGGCCTCGCGCACGCTCATGCGGGTGAAGGGCCGGCCGACATCGTGCCGCTCGCCCTGGTACTCGATGATCGTGGTTCCGAGCACCTCTTCACACAAACCGCGCACCAGTTCCTCCGTGCGGTCCATCAGCTCGTGATGGCTCACAAAGGCCTCGTAGAACTCGAGCATCGTGAACTCGGGATTGTGCCGGGTGGAGAGCCCTTCGTTGCGAAAGTTGCGATTGATCTCGAAGACCTTTTCGAAACCACCCACCACCAGTCGCTTCAGGTAGAGCTCCGGGGCGATGCGCAGGAACAGATCCATGCCCAGGGCGTTGTGATGGGTCACAAAGGGGCGCGCCGTGGCGCCGCCGGGGATGGCCTGCATCATCGGCGTCTCGACCTCCAGGAAGCCGGCGCCGGTGAAATAGTCGCGAATGTACTGGATGATCCGGGTCCGCTTGCGGAACAGCGCTCGGGCCTCCTCCGACGTGATCAGATCGACGTAGCGCTGCCGGTAACGCGTCTCGAGGTCGGACAGACCGTGGAACTTCTCCGGGAGCGGGCGCAGGCTCTTGGTCAGCAGCCGCAGCTCCTGCACCTGGATCGACAGCTCCCCGGTGCGGGTCTTGAACAGCGTTCCGCGCGCACCAAGCACGTCGCCCAGATCCCATTGCTTGAAGGCCGCGTACGCCCCCTCCGGGAGGGCATCGCGCTGGACGAACAATTGGATGTCCCCGGTCATGTCGCGCAGGGTTGCGAAGCTGGCCTTGCCCATCACCCGCTTGCCAAGCATGCGCCCGGCCACCGTGACCTCGATTGCGGCTGCCTGGAGTGCCTCGGGATCCGCTGCGTCATGCTGGGCGTGCAGATCGGCTGCGAGCGCGTCCCGTCGGAAGTCATTGGGGTAGGCCGCACCCGCCTCGCGCAGCGTGGAGAGTTTGTCGCGCCGTTGCGCGATCAACCTGTTCTCGTCAAGTTCCGGGCCATTCATGCTGTATCAGAGTCCGCTCTTGAGGCTCGCTTCGATGAACGGATCGAGATCGCCATCCAGCACGGCCTGTGTATTTCCCACTTCAACACCTGTACGTAGGTCCTTGATCCTGGATTGATCGAGCACGTAGGAACGGATCTGGCTACCCCAGCCGATATCCGACTTGGCGTCTTCCTCCGCCTGCTTCTCGGCATTGCGCTTCTGGATCTCCATCTCGTAGAGCTTGGCCTTGAGCTGCTTCATCGCCGTATCGCGGTTCTTGTGCTGGGAGCGGTCGTTCTGACAGGCCACGACGATGCCCGAAGGCTCGTGGGTGATCCGGATCGCGGACTCGGTGCGATTCACGTGCTGGCCACCGGCGCCGCTCGCCCGATAGGTGTCGACGCGGAGATCCGCCGGATTGATCTCGATCTCGAAGGAATCGTCCACCTCCGGCGACGCGAACACCGCGGCAAAGGAGGTGTGGCGACGGTTGCCTGAATCGAAGGGCGACTTGCGCACCAGTCGGTGCACGCCGGTCTCGGTACGCAGCCAACCGAAGGCATACTCTCCCTCGAAGCGCACGGTCGCGCTCTTGATGCCGGCCACGTCCCCCTCGGAAAGCTCGATCACCTCGGTCTTGAAGCCGCGCCGCTCACCCCAACGCAGGTACATGCGCAGCAGCATGTTTGCCCAGTCCTGGGCCTCGGTGCCGCCGGAACCCGCCTGGATATCCAGAAACGCATTGGCCGCATCCATCTCGCCGGAAAACATGCGCCGGAACTCGAGTTCCTCGACGCGGGCGTTGAGTCCGGTCAGATCGGTCTCGATCGCGGCCACCGTCTCGCTGTCGTCGTCGGCCTCGGCCAATTCGAGCAGGCCCAGGCTATCCTCCAGTTGCCCCTCGATTTCGCGGATATTGAGGACGACGGCCTCCAGTTGGGCACGTTCCCGCCCTAGGGCCTGCGCGCGCTCCGGATCGTTCCAGACGTCGGGCGCCTCCAGTTCTCGCAGGATCTCTTCCAGCCGCTCTTCCCGGGCAGCGAAGTCAAAGATACCCCCTAAGGCCTTCGAGGCGGCCTTTGAGGTCGGCAATATTGGCGTAGTACGGGTTCAGTTCCATGGTGGCGGCATCCGGACGGCAAAGCCGAACAGTATACTAAGGGTTCAGCCGGCAAAGCCACCCAGCCTTGAACCCTCGGGCCCGGCCGCGCGGCCCCTGGAAGGCGGGATGCGTGCCCCCCTCTCCGCATGGCCCACCAGTGTCCTTTCACTAGGTACCATACGGGAATTCCATCCGCTTCAGCGAAGGCCGGAGGCCCCGGAACCCGCGGAAGCCAATGGGCGACCACGGCGCCAGAAGCGGCGCCAGTCCGCCCGGTCCAGCCGCACTCCGGCCACCCCGGGATCCTGGAGGCGGATCTCCGCCACCTTCCCCTTGCGCAGGCGCTCGATGTGCGGCGCGAGGAGGTCACTACAGAGCGACTCGAGCAACGCCGCGTGCCGATCGACACCCCCCTCCCGCGAAAAGGCATCGATCACCACCAGTTCGGCCTGACCATCGAAGGGATCGGCGGACCACGCAACCTCCGCCTCCTCAGCGAGCCAACGCGCCAGGCTGCCGCCCCCGGCAACCCGCCGCACCGACGGCGCCCCGGACGGCACACCCGGCGACCAGAACCAAAGGCCCTGCACGGGCAGGCGGCCGGAGCGCAGCCGTTCGCGATTCACGGGGTGTTCGAACCAGACCATCTGCACCATGTTGCCCAGCACCTGCAGCCGCCGGGCCACCGGGCTATCCAGTCCGGGCACGCGCATGGGCTTCCCGAGACCGATCGACGGTGGCGGCCCCTGCCACTCGCCCTCCCCTTCGAGTTCCAGCGTGGGCAGGCCTGGCACCCGATCCTGCAAGACTGCCCCCGCCTGCTCGAATTCCGGCAGCACCGCCGCTCGCAGGGATTCCCATTCTCCGGGACTCAGATCCTCGACCCGTGTCGCGACCAGGTCGGTCATCCCTGCCGCCAGGGAGACCGGCAGCGCCAGCCACCGACGACGGCCCGATGCGACCGCTTGAAAACCAAGACGATCCGCTGCGGTCGCCTCCCAACCCGGGCGTGTTCCGGCCGCAAACCGGCCGCGGCCGAGGATACGGGCCAGCAGCGCGGGAGTGGCCAGATCAGGGTTCTGTTCAGGGATCCCCCAGAGACCGGGTACCAGCACCTGCACCTCCGACGCGATCACGTGTCGCGTTGTCCCGGCGTCACATTCGAGGCATCACTGGCGCCTTCATCGGTGTACGGGAACCGGGTATGGCCGTAGCGCAGGATCAGGATGGAAACCGTGATCAGCAGAATGCCGATGGATATCCCGATCATCTCCCAGAAATCCATGCCCTTCATGTCGATGATGATATAACGCGCCAGGGCGACGATGGCGATATACAGCGGCAGGCGCACCGGGAGCCTGCCCGACTTGTAATAGATGCCGACCATCGCCAGCACCTCCAGGAAGATGAACAGGAGCAGCAGGTCCGCCAGCGTGACCTCCAGATTGGCGATCATCACGGCGATCTCCTGGAGGATCGCCACCACGGTTGCCACCGCGATCACGGCCAGTACCGCGATCTCGGTACCGTGAAGTGCCTTCCTGCTCGCCTTGTCGAAATCCATGAAGCCCCCATCGTTATCCAAAGATGCCCCGCCCGACCGGCACGGGCAGGAAGATTCCGCAGAACCCCATTGGGTCATGCGGCGAGTGTGCCGATGAAACCCAGCCAGCGGCGTCAGGGCATGGAGGGCCAGGGCCGCAGTCGCCAACCTGTGGTAAACCTGCCCAACGCAGCGCCGGCCCAGCTGGCGCACCGATCCAGTGTATCCCTCCAGTGTCCTGTCACACGCCTGATGACGCCATTAGACGTGTGACAGGACACTAGCCACCCGCTCGCCGCAGTGGCTCTGTGCAAACCACGGCCAGCGGGCAGTCTTCGCACCGCGGCCGCGGACGGCAATACCGCTTGCCGTGCTCCACGATCAGCGCATGCAGTTCGTTGAGCACGGCCGCATCCGCTCCGAGGGCGTTCTCCACCTGCCCCCGCAGGGATTCATAGCCAGCCTTGGCGTCGGCCCATTGCAATCGGCCGAACAATCGGCGCGTATAGGCATCGACGACGAAGACCGGACGCCCGAATGCGTAGAGCAGGATATCGTCCGCGGTTTCCGGCCCGATGCCGTGGACGGCCAGCAGCGCCTCCCGCAGGGGCTCCGTTTCCCAATCCGCCAAGGCATCGATTCCGCCATGTTCCGCCACGAACCGCAACAGGCTCCTCAGCCGCCGGGCCTTGATGTTGTAATAACCGCTGGGCCGGATCAATTGGCCCAGATCCGCCTCCGGCAGGGCCAGCAGCGACTCCAGGGCCAGACAATCGGCCCGGCGCAGATTGCCCATGGCCCTCTCGACGTTCTCCCAGCGGGTGTTCTGGGTCAGCACCGCGCCAATGACCACCTCCAGGGGAGACTCCGCAGGCCACCAGCGCATCGGACCGAAGGCCGCGCCCAGGCGCTGGACCAGGTCGCGGATCTGAGGCGCCTCCATGCCCGACCTCAGCGGGCGCGGCGGGGCTTGCCGGAGGCCGACCTGGAGCCGCCACGCTCGGGCCGCTTGCCGGACGGCCGCGCCGACCGGGGCGGGCTCATCTCCGCCGCGGCGTACAGGGCACGTACCTCCCTTGGATCCAGCTCGCGGAAGTGGCCCGCCTTCAGTCCTCGCCCGAGATCGACCGGCCCGTAGCGAATCCGGATGAGGCGGCTGACCGTGACACCAACCGCGTCCCAAAGGCGTCGGACCAGGCGGTTCCTGCCCTCACTCACGGTGACGTGAAACCAGTGATTGGCACCCTCCCCACCCGCCTCGGCCAGGACATCGAAACGGGCCGGGCCATCCTCCAGTTCGACCCCGCGCAGCAGGTTGTGCTGGATCTCTTCCGGTACCTCCCCAAGGACGCGCACGGCATATTCGCGCTCGAGCCCGCGCGAGGGGTGCATCAGTCCGTGTGCAAGGCCGCCGTCGGTGGTGAACAGCAACAATCCCGAGGTATTGATGTCCAGACGACCCACGGACACCCAGCGCTGGCCGCGCAGGCGCGGAAGGCTGGCAAAGACACTGCTGCGCCCCTCGGGATCCGAGCGTGTGCAGATCTCCCCCTCGGGCTTGTGGTAGGCGACCCAGCGGTGTGCCCGCTCATCGCTCTTCACGGGCTTCCCCCGCACAAGGATCGTGTCCCCGGTATCCACCTGGTCCCCCAGCCTCGCCACCCGGCCGTTGACCTGGATCTCGCCCCGCTCGATCCAGCCTTCGATCTCCCGCCGGGAACCAAGGCCGCGGGCCGCGAGGAATTTCTGCAGACGGTCTGCCATTTTCAAGGCTCGCTTGAGCTGACTATGATGGCTGCCGACGATACACCAAAAGGACGCCGTCATGACCGCTCAGTTCCTACCCCTCAACATCGCCGTACTCACGGTTTCCGACAGCCGCTCGCTGGCCGACGACACTTCCGGCGCCGCCTTGGTCGACTTGCTGGAGGCTGCCGGTCACCGGCTCGCGGAGCGCCGGATCGTGAAGGACGATATCTATCAGATCCGGGCAGAAGTCTCGCGCTGGATCGCGGAAGGGGCGGTCGACTGCGTCCTCACCACCGGTGGCACGGGCATCACGGGGCGCGATGGGACACCCGAGGCGGTCGCTCCATTGCTGGACAAGGAAATCAGTGGCTTTGGCGAACTCTTTCGATATCTTTCCTATGAGGAGATCGGCACCTCCAGCCTGCAGTCGCGGGCGCTCTCCGGCGTCGCCAACCGTACCTTCATCTTTGTGCTGCCCGGCTCCAGCAATGCCTGTCGCACGGCCTGGACCCGCGTCATCGAGGCGCAGCTCGACTCGCGCACGCAGCCCTGCAACCTGACCATGCTCATGCCGCGCCTCAAGGAATGAGCGCACTTGGCCCCCGAGTGACAGGACACTAGTCCTTCTGCTCGTCGTCCTCGCCAAACCAGACCTCGCACCAGCGCAGGATCAACACCCCAAGGGTCAACACGAAGATGGCGCCCACCAGGGTGAGGATGGTGCTGTTTTCCATCGTCTTGGCGTCCACCACCAGGACCCGTGTCAGGGCGGTAATGGCGATGTAGACCAGGAAGCGGACCGACAGACGGTTGGTCTTGAAATAGATCGCCACCATCGCCGCCAGCTCGATGAGCAGGAACAGCATCAATACGTCGCCGAGGTTCGGGCCACCCTTGCCCACGACCGCGAGCACCTCGATGATGGTGGCCCAGAGGATTCCGAAGCCGGCGAGGAAAAGCAGCATCAGCTGGAAGGTCTCGGCCATCCAGATCCCGGCCTTCTTGCTCACCGCAAAGATCCTGGTCGACATACCTTTGTCATCCTCCGGAGACAGCGTCTGCGAATGGCGTGCGCGGCCCAGGAAATACCTTGCGCGCACCCCGACTCATGACCCCTGCGCAGGCAACGCTGCAGGATGCGTTGAATATAGTTGAAGATGACCAGTTTGCGAGGCTGCACGCCAGGTTGGCCGGCAGGTTGGCGCCAGCGTGCCTGGCAACACGATCTGGTACCGAACCTTCCGCAGGGTCCACTAAGGAACCACAGGCGTCCCGGTGCCAGACCGATCCGGCAGGCGCACCCTCCAGCTCGCGACCAGGGCGGCGAAGAACAGCAGCAGGCAGAACAGGATCGCGTTGGCAAGACCCAGCCACAACTGCAACAGGCCGATCCCCATCAGCCCAAAGATGGCGGCCGCCCGACCAGATAGCCCCCAGAAGCCGAACCAGCGCCCCGCCTCGTTAACGGGAACCATCATTGCGACCAGCGCACGCCCGGCCGACTGGGCCGAACCGAGGCACAATCCGGCCAGGGCCCCGACGAACAGGAAGACCTGCTGTGCCTCCACCGGGCGGCCCAGGAAGCCGGTCAGAAATTCCGCCAGCCGGGGGGTCAGGTAGATTCCCAGCACCGCCACGGTCCAGAACAACAGGGTGAACCGGTACACGCGCACGGCGCCGATGCGATCCTGCAGCCAGCCGAAGCCCAGCGCCCCGACCGCCGCGGTGACCTGCGTGACGATGAACATGGCGACCCGCGTCGACTCGTCCCACTGGATCACCTGAGATCCGTAGATGAAGGTGAACGAGATCAAGATGTAGATTCCCGCCATCACGAAGAAGATGGACACGAACAGGTCGCGCAACTCCGGACGCTCACGCAGGGTCACCAGGCTCTTGGCCACGCGCCGGAACCCCATGCTCAACTGCAGACGTCCAGCCACATTTCTGTGCGGCCCGCGCTCACGCAGGAACAGGAAGGTGGGCACTGCCGCGACCAGGAAGAAGGCCGCAGCGAACGGCCCCACCCAGCGGATCCGTTCGAAGTTGTCGGCCGAGACATCACCCAACAGGCCCAGCGCGAAGGCCGTGGCCACCAGCCCGCCGACATAACCCAGCGCCCATCCCAGGCCCGAGATCCAACCCAGCCGCTCGGGCGGACCCAGATCGGGCAGGAAGCTGGCGATGAACGACTCGCCCATGGCATAACCGAAATTGGAGATCACGATCAGCACCATGCCCAGCAGGATCAGGCCCGGCTCGACCCAGTAGAGGGTCGCCGTGGTGAAGACGGTCAAGAGCCAGGAGGCCATCAGGAAGCGCTTGCGCGTGCGGGTCGCATCCATGATCGACCCGGCGAGCGGGGCGGCGACCAGCGTCAGCAGGTAGCTGATCGCCAGCGCAATGCTCCATAGCAGGTTGCCCAGACGGTAATCCGGCCCATCCCCGACGATCACCCGGGTGAACAAATCACCGAAGATCACGGTGATGATGAGCAGGGTGTACGCCTGGTTGGCGAAGTCGAACATCGCCCAGCCGAACACCTCCCGCTTGCGCACCAGCCTGGCCTTGGTAATGGCGTGCTAGGGCCTAACCCATGTTACCGGTGAAGCTCGCCCTTCCCACGATCAGGGGATCGGTCTGTCCAACGTTGCTCATGTCCTTGCCCTTGTAATCCATCGAGTTGAGAACGTAGCGCATCGCGTTCAGCCGTGCACGCTTCTTGCAATCGGACTTGACCACGATCCAGGGACACTCCGAGTGATCGGTATGGAAGAACATGGCCTCCTTGGCGACGGTGTATTCGTCCCACTTGTCCAGCGAGGCCAGGTCGATCGGGCTCAGCTTCCACTGCTTCAGGGGGTGCAGCTTGCGCTCATTGAACCGCCGCCGCTGCTCCTTCTGGCTGACCGAGAACCAAAGCTTGATCAGGTGGATCCCGCTGTTCACCAGGTGGCGTTCCATCTCGGGCGCCTGGTGCATGAAGGTCGCGTACTCCCCGTCCGTGCAGAAGCCCATCACCCGCTCGACCCCGGCACGGTTATACCAGGAGCGGTCGAACAGCACGATTTCGCCGCTGGTCGGCAGATGCTTGAGATAGCGCTGGAAATACCACTGCCCCAATTCCTCCGTGGTGGGTTTCTCCAGCGCCACCACCCGGGCACCGCGCGGGTTCAGATGTTCCATGAACCGCTTGATCGTGCCGCCCTTGCCGGCTGCGTCGCGACCTTCGAACAGGATGACGACCCGTTGGCCGGTCTCCTTGACCCACGCCTGCAGCTTCAGCAACTCCACCTGCAGGTGGTACTTCTGGCGCTCGTAGTTCTTCCGCGAGAGACGGTTCTTGTATGGATAGACGGCGCTGCGCCAGTCATCCACCAGTTCGTCGTCCGGGCTCACGGGCAATCTGGTTTCGAACGTCTGCCAGCGCATCAGGGCCGACTTCAGGGCGGCAGCGTCATCGGGCGAGGCACCCTCGAGGATGGCCTCGAGGGTCTTCAGCGCGGCGTCGTAGTTGGCGGGCTTCGGGTCCGCCTGCTCGAGAATGTCCTCGGCGGCGCTGAACTGCGCATCCTGAGCCTCGGAACTTTGCTGGACCACGGTGTAGGCCTCCACGCTGCTCTTCGCGAGCGCGTCGTCCTCTCCTGTGCGGTCCGATTCCTTATCGATCTTCGCCATCTTCCACCCCTCGCACGAAACCCATGCCCTGACTGAATAAATAATCAATTATAGACGAAAGTACCAAACCGAATCGGCCCTGCTCACTTGCCGGTTCGAAGCGGAATCCGTCATCGGTGGCCCTCGCCCTTGGCAAGCGACTGGAAATCGTCGGAGACATCGTGATACCTCCTTATCGGTAGATCCCTACCCTCCCCTTTGTATAGACGGTCTTCGGATGACTCCGGACAATGGGATCTGCTCGGCCAACCCCTCGGGACTTCCGTGACCACTCCTCGTGAATCCCTGTCACCTATCCCAGCCCACCTCCGATCCACCGGATTTGCCTGGCGGGTCCGCGATTCACGGCGTATTCCTCCCCATCGCTAGCCCTGGATCCCGCTGTCACAATGTGGCCGAGATGCGCCAGAACGCCCTAGGGCCGCTGACGGCCCCCTACCGAAAAAGGAGTCGATCATGCGTCACATCGCTGCTCTTGCCGCAAGTGCGATCCTCTTGGGGACTGTGCTGACTGCAGGTGCCGAAGAATTGGAGCTGGGTGAAGGCAACAAGGCCTTTGACCATTTGCCTCAGTACCAGTCATATCTGCAGAACTACGACGATTCCCAGATGACGGAATACGCCGGATCCGTGCCCCACCGCAAGCATGACGACTTCAATCCGCTGCCCAAGGGATACAAACACGCGCAGCCCTACCTCAAGAATCTATGGCTCGGTTATCCCTTCAGCTATGAATACGATCGGGCGCGGGGGCATGTGTACGCCATCGAGGACGTAACCAAGATCGACCGCATCAACCGCTACAGCGAAGAGGCTGGGTTGCCGGCGACCTGTTACAACTGCAAGACCACCGCGATACCGCAGTTGCTCGAGAAGCACGGCGACGACTTCTGGTCGATGAACTTTCACGATTTCCGGACGACGCTTGACCCGGAGCGGCACAGCATCGGCTGCACCAACTGCCACGACCCCGACAACCAAATGCGGCTCGTGATCACCAGCATTCCGCTGACCGAGGCCCTGGAGCGGCAGGGAAGGGACTGGCGCAACGCCTCCCGCAACGAGATGCGTTCCCTGGTCTGCGCCCAGTGCCACGTCGAGTACTACTTCGAAAAGGGTGAGCACGGTGTGGCGGCCAAGCCGCACTTTCCCTGGGACGAAGGCATGAACGCGGAGGACATCTATCGCTTCAAGTCCGGCGGCGACCCCGAGCGCGACGGCTTCGAGGGCCAGTTTACCGATTGGGTGCACGCCGTTTCGAAGGCCCCGATGATCAAGGTCCAGCACCCCGAGTACGAGATGTCGAGCGACAGCGTCCACGCCCAGGCCGGCGTGAGCTGTGCCGACTGCCATATGCCCCGGTCGACCGAGGGCGCGGTGCGGATCAGTTCGCATCATTGGACCTCGCCGCTGAAGACCGACGAGATGATCCGTAACGCCTGCATGGGTTGCCATGCCGATCGGACCCCCGCCGATCTTCGCGACCGGACGGTGTACAACCAGGAGCGCGTCTGGAACCAACTCAACATCGCGCAGGAGAAATCGGTCCGGGCCCATGAGGCGGTGCGCCAGGCCATGGAGCATGGCTTCGCGGATGAGGATTTGCTCGCGCAGGCGCGGGAGATGGTACGCAAGGGACAGTGGTTCTGGGACTACGTCTCGGCCGAGAACAGCGCGGGCGCGCACAACCCGGTCAAGGCGCTCGATACCCTCGCATCCTCCCAGCAGTACAGCGATGAGGCCGTGCGGCTTGCAATCCGTGCCACCAACCATGAGATCGCCGAGTCCATGGACCAGCCGATCGAGGAACTCGTACCGCCGATCCGCGAACACAGCCGCAAGCTCCAGCAAAGCCAGGAGCACCTTGATTCCCATGTATGGCTGCAGTATCTGCCCTTGCTCCCCGAGGCCGAATTGGTCTGGGACGGTAACGAGCGACTGCGTTGAGGATCCGGCGGGCCCAACGCCCGCCGGCGCTTCGTCAAAGCCCATTCGGGAGTAAGAGGAAATGAAAAAGATCTGGATCGTCGTCCTGATCGCCGCCGTGCTCGCGCTCCTGGCGCTGGGTGGGACGGCCGGACACCATGTCACCACCACAGACGCCTTCTGCAGTTCCTGCCACGCCTACGAAAAGGCATCCTGGGACCATGGTGTCCACCATGGCGTCGGCTGCCTGGACTGTCATTCGGGCGGCTTCGTTCGTGACAAGACGCAGGGCCTGCGCAAGGTCTATCTCGTCTTCACCGGGCAAATGGATCCCCACCATGACCGGCTCGCCAGTTACCCGGACAAGACCATGTCCAACTGCATCGACTGCCACATGAACGAGGCGGTTGCGGAGCAGAACCCCATCTACATGGAACGCCACTCGGAATATCTCGGGGCGGCCGAGTACTGTATCGCCTGCCACGAGGGCGGCCACGTGAAGGAGATCCGGGACAAGCGCTACATAGCCGTGCGCCGCGCTGGCGCGGAAACCGCGACCGGTGCGGGTGACCCGTACCTTGCCAGTGGTATTGAGTCTAGATGAGGTCGCCCGCCTGATCGCCGGGGCCAGTGACCTGAAGCACCCGACGGCCTGATCGGTGGGCTACGGTGCCGGGCGGCGAGCGCCTGTCTGCCGACAAGGGCATTTTCAATGCGCGGGCGGACGCCAAGATCGGCGGCTTGGACCGCCATGCGCATATGCAGATCAGTCTCCGGCAGATCGCGCATGACCTGTCCAATCTCGGCAAGCAGCTCGAGAAGGCACTCAGCAACACGAAGAAGTGGCTTTAGGGTCGCGCTCGGCGTCCGCCTCGGACCGATTCCCACCCGGAGCCGCCTGTCAGGGGGGATAGATGAGGCCGGCATCATCATCCAAGCCGAAACGTGGCTGGGCCCGGACGAAGCCATCAAAGGTCACTACACGGAGTTGATGGAATGGCTGCGGCGTCGATACAGGCAAGGTGCTTCGCTGTACTCGGTCTGTCCCGGCGCCGTCATGCCGGCCGAGTCCGGGTTGCTCGACGATTGCCCGGCGATCTCCCACTGGGGTTACCCCTGACCTGTTCGGCAGGCAGTATCCCAATGGTTCGCTTGGGCAGACCTCGGTCTCAGGCGTTAACCATTACTGACCGACCTTGCCCCGGATATGGTCGATAACGGCGCCATGCTCCTGCTGTGGGCTGAACATCACGATGTCGGTATCCGCTTCCGCCCTGACGCTGTGCCCTGGCGGCCAGTAGAACAGGTCACCCGTTTTCGAGGTTTCCGTGCTGCCATCGGAGTACAACGCGGTAATCGCACCATCGACCACGTAGCCCCAATGCGGGCTTTGGCAAAGATCGCCCTCCAGCCCATGTAACAGCTCGGTAATATCCGTGCCGGCGCCAAAGGAGAAATATTCCGCGCCCAGTTTCGCATATCCCGAGACATCACCAAAGTCGCTTTGCTGCCGGGCAGTGGCCCCGGGTACGTCGATCCGGACGGGAATGTCGTCTTTTGCGATACGCATATTTCACTCCTTGCCTTGGTGGTGGGCAAATTCATGGTGCAACAGCGATGCCGGGCCATCACCACAACCGTTCACGGCCAATAGACCAGTTTGCGCGTGTTTCCTCTTGCCCGTGCAAGCGTGTCGGTAAAGTATAGACAACATTCACGGGCGTTCTGCGTCGGGTTGGACGGCCAATGCATGGAAGACGCAGGCCCATGCCGACAATCTGCGGCGCAGAACACGGTACAGATTCGGCGCGACCGCGAGACATGCGCTGGTGCGAATCGTCGGCCCCGGTACTGGAGAGATGGGTCGATCGCAGCCCAAGACCGTGTGCGAGCGGGGAGCGGCGAGCAGGTGCAACACGGCTTTGGGGCGGGAGACACTCGTGACCACGCTGCCGGAAAGGGCTCATCGCCCCTGGTTCAGGCTCATTCCTGACTTGGAAAGGACGGACCGCACCGCATCCGATCACCAAAGGGCGTGACTCACCAGGGGACGACTCACCCCTTGGCTGTACTCCGGGTTCATGGAGCAAGGACGCCTATTCCCCACGCAACGGGGCACCGCCCGAGGGGCATCATCTCCCCTAGGGTCGCCAACATGGCCCTCGACGGACGGGAAGACCGCCTCCGCGCCCCGCTTCAAGCGCCGCGGCAAGGTCAACCTGATCCGTTTCGCCAACGATTCCGCAATCACCGGCGAAGGCCGGGCGATTCTCGAACAGGACATGACGCCGCTGGTCACGGAATTTCTGAAGGACCGCGAACGGATCCTCGCACCGGCCCCCGCTACCCGACATCCCTTCGTCTGGTGGTGGAGGTGGTGCTCCTCCTCCTGCTCCACCGCTTCGAACGCGTTCTTGAGAGCGCCGGCTTCCCTTTCAGCTTCCCACGAAGCTTCATGCCGCTGGCGAGATCTGTCTGTGCGATAACCAACACTCGCGCCGCGCTGGGCCTGACTCAATCATCCGGTTCCTTTGGCACTGAGTGCGCCAACGCACCGAGCCCTACATCGTCTTCCCTCAAACTGATGTCGAAGCAAGCGCCCTGTCGCCCCTTCGCCACCGAAGGCGCGATTCATCTGGCGAGCGGCTGGAGGTGGACCTGATTGCGAGGCCGGGTCCCACAGTGGCCATGGCATGACCTGCAGCATACGCGGTCCCGGAGGGCTGTCCGCCCAGTTCGAAAGCCGGCCGTCGCCATGGACCCGGCTGGTCGCCTTTGCCCCCTGGGGCGCCATTGACTGGGAGCCGAAAATCTATGCTCTGGACTATCGGAATCACAGCGCTGGCCACCAGCCTGATCCTGCTGTTGTTGCAGAATTTCAAGACGCCTGATCAGGTGGTCGAGCGCAAGGTAGATCATCGCTACGCTGTCTCCGATCCGCAATTTCGGCGCGAGATGTCCGTTTTGCTGGGCCCAACGATCGTGCACGGCAACCAAGTGACCGTGCTTCAGAATGGCAATGAGATCTTTCCGGCGATGCTGCTGGCCATTCGCTCGGCGCAGACGTCGATCACCTTCGAGACCTTCATTTACTGGTCCGGTGATACGGGTGAGGCGTTCTCGCAAGCGCTTTCTAAACGCGCCCGCGCCGGTGTGCCGGTTAGCGTGATCATCGACTGGGTGGGCAGTGCCCAGATGGAGCACTCGCTTCTGGATGCCATGCAAGCTGCCGGTGTGCAGTTGCATCGGTATCGTCCTCTGCACTGGTACAACTTCGCCCGCATGAACAACCGCACCCATCGCAAGCTATTGGTGGTCGATGGCCACATCGGGTTCACCGGAGGAGTAGGCATCGCGGATCAGTGGACTGGCGACGGTGGCGATCCCGAGCACTGGCGGGACACGCACTTCCGAATTGAGGGGCCCGTAGTGGCGCAGTTGCAAGCGGCCTTGAACGACAATTGGATCAAGACCACCGGCTGGTTGCTGCACGGCCCGAGCTACTTTCCCGCCCTGCAGGAACAGGGCGAGGTGGACGCGCACGTATTTGTTGCCTCGCCATCCGGCGGGAGCGAGAGCATGCATCTGATGTATCTGCTTGCCATCGCAGCGGCCGAGGCGACGATCGACCTGGCGGCGTCGTACTTTGTGCCCGACAGGTTGTTGATCGAGGCCTTGATCGCTGCCCGTGCTCGCGACGTTCGCATTCGCATCCTGTTGCCTGGGCCGCACATCGATGCGCTTACGGTGAAGATCGCCTCCAAGGCCACTTGGGGCGCGCTGCTGCGAGCAGGTGCCGAGATCCACGTCTACCAGCCGACCATGCTGCACACCAAGCTGCTGGTCATCGATGCCGCGTTTGTCTCGGTGGGTTCAACCAACTTCGACATACGTTCGGTTCGGCTCAATGACGAAGCGAGTCTGAATGTCTACAGCAGCGACTTCGCCACTCAGATGACGGCGACATTCGAGGCCGATCTGCTGGCGGCTGAGCCGTATTCCCTTGCGCACTGGAATGGCCGTCCGTTGCGCGAAAGATTTTCCGAGAAGATTCTCCTACCCATCAAATCGCAGCTTTGATCATAGACTTCTTTCCACGTATTCGGACGTCTGTTCATCGAAGAACAGAATCCGTGGCTTGCAGGTCGTATACCTTGGTGACTTTGTGCGCACGCCCCAGAGGAACTGCAGCGCGTGGTTTCGGCCTTTCCGGCATCCACGTTCAAGGCGATCGTCAGTCATCGTCTCTTCATTCCGCCGCCGGGAAAGGCGATGGCCGTGGTCGGCGGCCGGCCTGTTACAACAGCGCGGTGCCTCGCGAGTCTCCTCAGTGGTCCAACGCACAGACCTGATGCCTGTGTGCTGCGACACTACAGGTCGCCAAGGACCTGCCTTGATGCTGATCCACCGGATCGGGGTGCAAGTGCCGTTCGGTCCTAAGGCGGAGGAACATGATATGACTCAGACATTCCGCAAGACCTTGCTGGCCGGCGCCATTGCAGCGTTACTCTCGACCTCTGTGTTTGCCGCCAGCGAAGCGACGCAGGACGGCGCACAAGCCGCCGACACCCCCCAGGCTGGACAACAGTGGCGCGCTGAGACGACCACCGAGCGCATGGTGACCGGAGAATCCACCGATCCGCCGCAAACCAAGGGCCAGGACCCGCAAGAGGGCACACCGTCAGAAATGGAACGACCGGTGGGATACACAACGGAGGAATACGAAAGGAAAGGAACTACACAACAAGGAGCCAGTTCTCGTCCTGCTGACCGGACCTCGAGGATACAGGTCAGCGACGACCCGCTGTATTCCCGTTCCTTCGACGAGCTGGATGGCATGGATGTCGTCGATAGTGCCGGCGAGAGCATCGGCAAACTCAAGGGTGTCGTTCTCTCACCCGACCGTGGCAGCGCCCACGGCGTGATTTCCTCGGGCGGATTCCTTGGCATGGGAACGCGCGAAACCCTGGTGTCATTCTCCGAGTTGGAGTTGCTGGATGACCAGTTGCAGATCAACACCACGGAGGAGGCGTTCAAGGCGCGCAGCGAATTCCAGGCAGATGACTACATCAGGTTGGACGGCGACCGACCGATCCGTGAGTCGATCGTCGAGGCCTCGGGATCCAAACCGGAGTATGAATCTGACCAGCGCAGGGACAACCCAGCAGAAGGCAAAACTGAGAGGGAGGGTGGGACAACCGCTCCGGCCCGGACCAACGAGGCAAAATAAACAACCGGCAGCGATGAAGGGGCCACCGCGGGGGAACATATTCCTTTACGGTGCCACTTCTGAGGTGGCCCCGGGCAGCCCCGGCGCCGTATTAGGTCCCTCATGGTTTTCGCTTCTGCGTACCGGCCTGATGACGGTCTGCGATTAGCGAAACGCTGTCTCACCTCATTCGGTTCATGGTCGGCCTGTAGAGGGACTCACTCCGCATTCGCTGGTTACGTTCGCCATCAGGCCCTCATGGTCAAACCCTGACTCATGAAACACGACGACAAACATCAAGGAGCCGACCCGGTTCGGCTTTCTGGTCCCCCTTTTACCGGTTACACCACTGATCTAGAGGTATGCTAAATGAACAAGCAATATGAAGGTTCCCTACTGGAATTCGAAGCGAGTCCGAAAAGCCCCCTCGGAAAGGCGCGGGTGGATACCCATGTCGCCCCGCCGCGGGCCACAAGTCTGAAACTCAAACTGCTCACTGCCGTCCTCCTTTCCGGGATCGCATGGGCCCCGGCAGTCATTGCCCAGAATTACGCCCCTCCTGGCTACGGTTATGGCTCTGGCGCCTATGGTCCCGGCTACGGTCGTGGCTCGGGCAATGGTGCGGCGAGACCACAGCAGGCACGCCCAGCACCCGCCGCGCAACAGGAACGTTCAACGCCAACTGCGCAAGAGACACCCGTGAAGGCAGAAGCGGGTGGGCTGGATCTGCAGGTTCGCCGAGCCGACGAGGCACTGGGACAGGAGAACGTTGCACAGGCCCGTGAGATTCTCGAGCAGATCCTGCAACAGATCGAGCAGAGCCAGCAGGCGGACGGCGCGGATGAGCAGGGAACTGCCCCGTTCAAGGCACAGATCCAACGTGCCCTTGAAGCAATTGAGCACGAGAACGCGCAGGAAGCCCGCCAAGCGTTGCAGAAGGCCGCGCAGCAGCTTGCTGGTCAGGGCGAGGCTTTCGACGTCGATCTCAGCACCATGGTGGCAATCGACGTTCCCGAGCCGGTGGTGACGGTCACACAATCCGATCCGACGGTACGGATCAGGCAGTCGCAGGCACAGGTCGAGGTCGATCCGGGCCGCCCACAGATCACCGTCAATCAACCGGCACCCCAGGTGAGTGTGCGGATGCCACAGCCGGTCATTACCATCGACATGCCACACCCCGAGATTCTCGTCGATATGCCTGATCCGACCGTGTCGACAAGGGTTCCGCAGCCGCAGGTTTCGATCGACCAGTCGGCACCGACGGTGACCGTCGCTCAGGGCCAACCGGAAGTCCGTGTCGGAAGCGATAAGAGCCAAGTCTCAGACCAGGCGGACGTCCGGGTCGAGCGTGGACAGGCTCAGGTGATCATGGGTGATGCGCAGGAAGCGGCGGTGAACGTGTCCGAGGCGACGCCCCAGGTTCGTTACGATGCGGCCGAGCCGGTGGTTGAAATGATCAGCGAGGGCGAGCCACAGGTCCAGTTCCGCCAGTCGGGTGAGGCCAGCGTCCAGGTCCGGCAGCAGGACGCTAACGAGCCCCAGGAAACAGCGGAGCGGCAATCTTCTCCGGAGCCGCGCGAGGCACGCGCACAATCCGGGCAGGCAGCACAGCCGGCTGCGGGCCAGGGCCGAGCCCGCGAAGATGCGAATACCGCGGTCAGCGCACGGGCCACCCGGGAGATGCAGCTCACCGTTGGCAGAATCACCGACTACGCCATCGTGGACCGCCACGGGGAAGCGCTCGGCGATATCGACAAGGTGGTGAACGTGGACAACCGCCTCTATGCCGTCACCGAGACCGGCGGCTTCCTGGGATTCGGCTCCGAGCAGGTCGCGATCGCGCTCTCCTCCCTGGTATTTTCCAACGGAGCGTTGCAGTCTCAAGGTGATTCGACGAGCGAGATCGAAGCACTGGAGGGTTTTCAGTCGGGTGACCACCCCGCACTTCCGGACGACTACCCTGTGACTATCGGCCGCATGTGAATCCTGTGATTCGATGAGTTTTCGGTTCACCCCGAGCCGGCGGAACAATCTGCCGGCTCTTTTCGTTGTTGAGCGTTCGGCGCCGGCGTCGGTTTACTGCTGCTCGATGGATTCGCAAGCAAACACGAAGGAAGTGCTGACTGAACCTGCATCGCGAGGAGCAACGCGACGCGCCATCCATGACATAAGTCGCTGGTCCTCCGGGGAGCACCGCCTGCATGACGCGCTGCGCTGCCCTGCAGGCCGGCCTCCGGCTGTTGAAGGTTCTACGCGCTAGTGGCAGTGCCAACGACCAGACGTGTTTCAGGTCATCCCGTGTCGGCCACGGATGAGCAGGCGAAGGGGGCCCCCTGAGCGACCATCAGATCCTCTAGTGTCCTGTCACGCCGGACCACGCGCGCAGGCGCGAGGCAGCGCCCGTTGCGGGCTGCATCCCAGCCAACCTGGCCCCTTGCCCACATCTGGCTCAGACACACACCCAACTCCCGACTGACCCACTTCCGCACCATTCCGGGGGTTTTCATCGAGCCAGCGTGCATTGACGTGAGGACGATTCCCGACTCGCAAAACCCCTCCTCGGAATAAACGCATGCGTTGTCTGTGCGGTAGCGCACAAAAGCGTCTTTCATTATCATTCGCCGTAAGCCTTCAAAGCGCTCTACGGGGTCTCACTCCAGCGCTTCTGCGTGTCAGAAGGAGACTGCAGTGCGATCAGTCACGCATGCACACATGCCCATGCTGGCGTTCATACTGGCCGGCTTTCTGCCGTCAGTGTTCCCGCTGCCAGCCCATGCCGGTGAAGACGGATATCGGCTGCTCGAACTGGACGGCTACAAGGTGAAGTGGGGAGACCGGCGGTTAGGGGTGGGGGCCCGCGTCAGCTATGCCTTTGCCGGAGAGCCTCTACGTTTCGATGATGCGCGCAACTGCCGTGATCTGGCGCCGATTGAAGCGCTTTTAGGGGAAAACCTCTCCATGGAAACACTGGCGCGCGAGACCGCGGCGGCGTTTCGGGTTTGGGAGCGCGCTGCCGGTCTGTCATTCCACGAGGTCCCCGATGCCCGGGATGCGGATATCGTCCTCGGCGCCCAGGGCCAGCCGCGCGGACGGGCATTTGCCAACGTATCCTACGCGCCCGATCCGGAAGAGGGTGTGCGCTCCATCGAACGGGCGCTGGTGTGCCTGAATCCCGACCACAGATGGAAGGTCGGATTCGACGGCAACGAGGATGTCTACGACATCCGCCATACGCTGATTCACGAGATCGGTCACGCCATCGGCCTGGACCATCCCGGTCCATCCGGGCAGGTGATGGCGTTTCGCTACACCGAGGCCTTCAACGATCTGCAGCCCGGCGATCTGCGCGGCGTCCAGCGGCTCTACGGGCCTGCCGCCAATGACCACGGACCGGCCAATGGCTTCGACACCCATCTGGCCGAAAGGTCGACCGAGGCGTATCGCGCCAACCATCTGATCGCCAATTCCGCTATGAGCATGACCGAGGATGAGGAAACCGGATCCAACCGTGACCTCATCATTGACCAGGACGGTCGCAACGTGCCCGCGATCGGTGCCGCTGGCATCCATGGTATCGCCGATCGGTAGGCTCCCGGCTTCTCGGACGGAGGGGAACTGGCTCGTGATGTCGATGAGGGCATCTGGCAAAGGGTTTATGCGGCCGAATACGGAAACGGCAGAGGCCTTGGCCCCTGCCGTCCATGCTTTCCACCCTAAGTGGGGGTGCTGGCAATTAGTTCCGGTCTTCAAACTCCGGCGCTGACTCCAGATCCTCACGGGTCACGTCAATCCGCAGTTCCTGTTCATCGGAAGCACCTGATCGGGTTACGTCATCCCAGCCAATGGCTACGTCTTTCTCGCCCAAGCCCAGGAACCCGCCGACCCCGACGACAATACCCACGACCTGACCGCTATCGTCAATGATCAGATCGCTCACGGAGCCCACATCCTCATCTCCAGTGGTCCTAACCGTTGCACCGATCAGGTTGTTTGCTCGCATGCCCTCAGCCGGAGCAGAGCTCATATAGCCTCGGTTACCCATGTGGGCCCCGTCGCGGCGTGTGCCCTGATCACCTTGCATCATCGTACCACTCGTGGATGGCATGTCGCCTTGATCACGCTGTGCGCCTTGCTCTTCACGCTCCATCATATCCTGGCCCGTGGATTGTTGGGCCAAGACAGACCCTGCCCCTAATGTGATGGCCGGCGTGACCAATGCATAAAAAACTAATGAATGTAACTTTTTCATTTAAATCTCCTTCGAATCAAGTGTGTGAGTCGGACAAAATGCCCTGTGTCACGGCTTCATCACCGCCTTCTATTCCCGATAGAGTTACCGGGAAGGCGACTGAATCGCCACCGGAGGTGGAATTCAGGATGATGGTCTAACTTAGCCCGCGAAATCCGGTCAGTCTGTTCGCTAACGCACCTAGGCGAAAGCCGAACACGGCGCACGATGACTACCGGCACTGAATATCATTGGTTCAGCTCGGTCGGCGGCGTCGGTTTCGCCGCGCCAAGTTGCGAGTACTACAAGGTGGTCGAGAGCGAAACGGACCGCGTGCGGCCGTGGAACCCCCGCCGCAAGGTCTGACTCGTGCCTTTTACCGCAGGACGACAAACACCCTGGTATAGCGCCTTGCGTAAGTTCTCGCAGTGTTCGACCAACACGGACACAGGTAACGCACTGCAGGAAGTCTTCAGCAAGATGCGGGTATTTTTGCAAACCTCGATAGCGCTGACCAAGGATTTATCGATCTTCATTGGGTCGAGCAGCAGAAAACGCCTGCGCGGCGACGCCCACGGGCTGCACACCACCCAACGTGGACAGTGCCAGGGTCTGCAAGTGCTGGGGTCATCTATCGATCCTACCAAGGGTCGCACCCCTCGTACCCGCATCATCACCCGAACCCCGGTTGCCCGCTTCCCGGCAGGGGCAGCCCGCCCAACCTGTCATTCATTGGCGACCGAATCTTCTTCAGCGCATTCTTCTAAGCACTCCCCGTCCCTATCCAAATCAGCAATTTGATCACCGCATAGAGAATTACAAGAACGATGCCTACCAGTCCGATCATCAGGCTGATCATCAGGAAAGTACTGCGACGCTTGGTCCCCTGGGGGTTGGCGAGATGTCGGTCAAGCAATGCAACGTTTCGCCGGTTTGCCTTCCACAGGAAATCGAATAAATCGCCGAACACCGGAACAGCCCCAACGATGGTATCCACAAGGACGTTGCCGCCCATACGCAGCAAAAGCATGGGAGAAGCGCCTAATTGGTACGCCTGACCGATGATATAGGACGAAAACACCGACGTGATCAAATCGCCCACTCCAGGGATCAGACCCACCAGTCCATCAACACCTATGCGATAACCCCCGGGCAACGGGATTGCGCTGTCGAGTATATGTGCGAGGCGTTGAAGCCGGGCTTGCTGCCTTGCGGTCGACGTCGTGGAATCTCCCGAT
>JAWLFM010000126.1:0-7592 GCA_041685565.1 Thioalkalivibrio sp. | reverse complement strand
CGCTGAATCCGCGTCACCTTCCAGGCATGATGCACGCGACACCGATGCCGTGAAACACGGCAGTGTAACCGGACCCTGCGGCCGGCCCCGCTCATCATCGCCGGTGCCGCCCCCGGGCTCCTTGCTGAGCAGCACGGCCCGGGGCCCGAGTTACAAACCCGGGCCCCGGGCCGTGATCCCGTGATATGCGCAGCCACAACGAGCGGCCCGGCATGCCGGGCGCCCGTCACGATTTACTGCCCGTAGTTCGCCACCGCCGCCAGGGATTCCGCGATGGCATCGGGAGCGGAACGGATGCTCATGAAGCTGCCTTTGCCCATCATCGACAGGTCGGGGAAATTGATGGCGATGCGGAAGCGGGCGTCCAGGGCCTTGACGGTATCCCCGTCCACCAGCATCTCGTAGGGCAGATGGGCGGTGTGATGGGGCGATCGCTGGTCGATGTTCCCCATGATGTGTTCATCCGCTGCCTCGCCCCCCATCAGGGCGACACCAAACAGCACCTGGTCCCGTCCGGGGATGTCGATCCGATAGACCTGGGCGGTATCCCCGGCGCCGGCCGCCAGACCGGCCTCGACCGCAGCGACGGCCGCCGCATGGTCGGAATGTGTCGCCAGCGTCAGGGGATCATCGAACCGGGGCATGCCGAACATGTAGCGGTAGCGGTTCAGATCGCGCTCCGACTTGCCTTCCTCGGAACCGAAATCGCGGTCACGACCAAGGGCCGCCTCCATCGCATTGGCCACGTCGTCGAGACCTTCATCCAGACGGTACGCGGCGGCCATGTAGCGGGGATTGGTGTAGGCCAGTTCGGCACCGTCGTCCGTGGTGGTTACCGCAACGCGCTGGGCGGCGGCGTAGGCAGCGGATTCTGTGCTGGCGGCCGCCTCCCGCAATGCCTCGCTGGTGACCACCAGCACCCGGGCCTGCGGATGGGGAGCATACTCGCCGACGATCTCGAAACCGGCATCTTCCAGGGCGCTGCGCGCCTGTGCCAGGCGGGCATCCGGGGCGGCAGCGTCTTCCGGAGCCAGGATAAACGGGCGCAGGGCATCGTCGGCGGCAGCCGTGGCAGCAAGGCTGAGCAGGCCCGCCAGCAGCAGGCCGGCGGCCAAAAGGCCGTCGCGTACGGAACGAAGGAATCTCGGCATCGAGGGTCTCCAGTAGGTTGGTCATAGGGAGCATGGAGTATAGAGAATAAAAACCACCTTTTCGGATCGACACTGGAGAATGCTACCCTTGCGGCTGGCGCTCGCGGTGCAAAATGAAACGCCCGGCCCGCGCGTGCAACCCCAGGCTACCCACCATGGGTCGCGTCCTTTGTTGCCGCGCTCTCCGCGCCGCGTGCAACGAGCACACCTACGGATCGGGATTTCTCAACGTGACAAGCACCGTCGCCAAGCTCTGGCACCGCCAGCGCGATATCTGGTTTTTCAATATTCGCGGCGACCTGATCGCCGGCATCGTGGTCGCGCTGGCGCTGATTCCCGAGGCCATCGCCTTCTCGATCATCGCAGGCCTGGATCCCAAGGTCGGCCTGTACGCCTCGTTCTCGATGGCCGTGGTCATCGCCTTCGCCGGTGGGCGGCCCGGCATGATCTCGGCGGCAACCGGCGCGATGGCCCTGCTGATGGTCACGCTGGTGGCCGAGCACGGCCTGCAGTATCTGCTCGCGGCAACGATCCTGACCGGCATCATCCAGCTGTTCTTTGCCTGGGCCAAGCTCGCGCGCTACATGATGTTCATCCCGCGCACCGTGCTGGTGGGCTTCGTGAATGCGCTGGCGATCCTGATCTTCCTGTCGCAACTGCCCTACCTGATCGACGGCGACGTGACCATGTGGCTGCTGGTGGCGGGGGGCCTGATCATCATCTACGGGCTGCCGATGCTTCCCTTCTGCCCGCGGCTGTTGCCGCCACCGCTGGTGGCCATCGTGCTGTTGACGGGGCTGGTCTTCTTTGCCGGACTGCCCACCCTCACCGTGGGCGATATGGGCGATCTCCCGGATGGGCTCCCCGTGTTCCTGCTGCCGGACGTGCCACTGACCCTGGAGACGCTGTCGATCATCTTCCCGACGGCACTGGCACTGGCCATCGTCGGCCTGCTCGAGTCCCTGCTGACCGCCTCGATCCTGGACGACCTGACCGACACCCCCAGCGGCAAGAACCGCGAGGCACAGGGTCAGGGCATCGCCAACATCGTCACCGGCTGCTTCGGCGGGATGGCCGGCTGCGCGATGATCGGGCAGTCGGTGATCAACATCAAATCGGGTGGCCTGGGGCGCCTGTCGACGCTGGCCTCCGGTCTCTACCTGCTGTTCTTCATCCTGGTGCTTAGCGACCTGGTGTCGCTGATCCCGATGGCCGCACTGGTCGCAGTGATGCTGATGGTGTCCTTCGCCACCTTCGACTGGAACTCACTGAAGACCCTGCACCGGCTCCCGCGCACCGACGCCACCGTGCTGCTGGTCACCATTGCCACCGTGGTGATCACGCATGACCTCGCCAAGGGTGTCCTGGCCGGTGTGTTGCTGAGCGCGGTCTTCTTCGCGCGCAAGATCGCCAACTCGATCCACGTCGACCGCAGCCGTCCGGAGGGCAGCGATACCCGCACCTACACCATACGCGGGCAGCTCTTCTTCGTCGCGGTCGACAAGTTCATCGACAGCTTCGACTACCGCGAGCCGGTGCACCACGTGGTCATCGACCTCCGGGAGCTCGCATTGTGGGACAGCTCTGCGGTGGCCGCCATCGACAAGGTCGTCGGCAAGTTCCGGCGCAACGGGATGGAGGTCGAGGTGATGGCCCCGCTGGGTGCCGGCCGCGATTTGCACGAAAAGCTGGCGCTGCACGACAAGGGCGTGGAGCTGGGCACCGGGGGACATTGATCAGGAAAAGCGATCTGAAACCGAACTTTGCGCATGGACGATAGTGCCCGGCCACGCGCCGGGTGGGAGCGCGCGGGCGGTCCTTTCCGTGCCCTCCAGCGGCGCCGGCGCGACGCCCCGATCATCGCATCATCAGGCCCGGTCCGGGTCCAAGAAAGGCCCCGCCCCCAGTCCATGGGTAGCGGGGGATGCGATTGCCGCCCCGGAGCCCTCCTCCCGCAGTTGGGAAGCCCCGGGAAAAGGCATCAGGCCGCGGCGGGCGCCCGGCCCCGGTTCCAGTACATGAACAGCAGGAAGGCCACTACAATCGCGACCCATGCGACATACCAGTACAGCGCCGCGTAGATGATCGCCATGCCCAGCGCACCGGCGGCCAGCACGTAGTAGGTCATCGGGATCAGGGCCTTGCGGATCAGGTCACCCTCGCGCCCGATGAGCCCCACCGTGGCGGAGGCTGCGACCACGTTGTGCACACAGATCATGTTGCCGGCGGCGCCGCCCACGGCCTGCAGGGCGACGACGAAGGCCGCCTGGTTGGCGTTCAGGTCGATCTGCACGGCGGTCGCGAACTGGAACAGCGAGAACATCATGTTGCTGACCGTGTTCGACCCGGCGATGAATGCGCCCAGGGCCCCGATGATCGGCGAGAACATGGGCCAGGCAGACCCCGAGACCAGGGACACGCCCTCGGCCAGCACCAGCGGCATGGAGGCATAGGCCGAGGCCTGCCCCGACTGGATGAACACCTGCACCATCGGCACTGAAAAGAGCAGGGCCACGCTGGCACCCACGATCGTCTTGCCCGACTGCGCCCAGGCCCGGGCGTAGGCGCCCTTCTCCCGGTACATCCTGTGCAGGAAGTAGGTAACGATCGAGGCCACCAGCAGCACCGCGCCCGGCAGGTACAGCGGCTGCGACGAGGTATTGATGTTGGTCCCGAAGATGCCGGCCCAGGACAGGGTCATCTCGGGGGAACGCAGGAAGGCGGTCACCGGCTCGACGGTACGGGTGATCACCAGCAGGGCGACCACGACGATGTAGGGCACCAGCGCCTGGAACATCGTGATGGCGGCGCCTTTGCGAACCGGGTCCGGCTGGTCCTGGAAGCGGCTGATCCACTCCGGCTCCCACCTGCTGCGCTCCTCGAACTGGAAGGTGTCCTTCGGCACCAGGAAACCGCGCTTGGCCGCGGTGACCGTGATGGCGAGACCGACGAGGCCGCCGACGATGGACGGGAACTCCGGACCCAGCAACCAGGCCACGAGCAGGTAGGGAATGGTGAAGGCGAGCCCGGCAAAGAGCGCGAACTTCCAGGCCCGCAGACCTTCCCGGAAGGATCGGGATTTGCCGAAGAAACGGGTCAGCATGCCGACCATGATCAGCGGGATCAGGAAACCGACCAGGGTATGCAGCAAGGCCACGTTCACGCCGATCTGCAGCAGGTAATCCGCGAAGGCCACGTCGCCGATGTGCCCCTCCACGATCTCCTGTCCCGACAGGCCGGCATTGACACCGACCAGGATCGGGGTACCGACCGCCCCGAAGGAGACCGGGGTGGACTGGATGATCAATGCCGACAACACCGCCGCCATCGCCGGGAAGCCGATGGCCACCAGCAACGGAGCCGCGACCGCAGCCGGCGTGCCGAACCCGGCCGAGCCCTCGATCAGGGACCCGAACATCCAGGCGATGATGATCGCCTGGATGCGCCGGTCCGGGGAGATGTCGGTGAATCCCTGCCGCAACGTCTGCATCGCGCCGCTCTCGCGCATGGTGTAGAGCAGCAGGATCGCGCCGAAGACGATGAACAGGATGTTCAGCGCCGTGATCACGCCGTGGACACTGGCCGCGGCCACCACCAGGAAGTCCGTACCCCAGAACAGCAGGGCGATGGCCGCCGTCACCACGTAGGCCAGGGGCATCGCGTGTTTGGCCGGCCAGCGCAGAACGACCAGAAAGAGAAATACCGTGAGCACCGGCATCAATGCCAGCAGGAACAGAATACCCAGGTTCATGAACATGCTCCTCTGTTGTTATTGGTATCCGGCTGCGCCGCCCTGGCCGAAGGGAAACGCGCCTTCTTCTTCACCCCGGGCGTCCAGGACCCCCTGATGGGTTGTTCTGCCGTCCTGAAGAACGGCCTCTAGTCCACCAACAGCACATGCAGGCTGCGCGGGCCATGGGCGCCCAACTGGATCGTCAGTTCGATGTCCGCCGTGCGCGAGGGCCCGGTGATCACATTCACGGTCCTGGGCCAGCCCTGCTCGCCGCGCTCCCTGAGCGCGGCCCAGACCGGCTCCAGGTGCGGCACGAGATCCTGCCCCTGCAGGACCACGATGTGATGGTCCGGCAGAAAGTTCAGGGAGGTCGGATTCTCGGGGCCGGACAGCAGCACCAGGCTGCCGTTCTCCGCCACGCCCCGCCAGGCGAGACTGACACCGGCATAGTCCCCGCCCCGGGTCGGCCCGAAGGTGGGTTGGATCCCCGCTGCAGGCCAGTCCAGTGACTCCAGGGACGGAGCGACGGCGGCCTCGGGTGCCAGCCCGCGTCCCGCCAGGTAACCAGCGACGGCGTCGGGCACCGCGTCCATGGCCGCGACCTCACTCATGCTGCCCGATACCTTCTCCAGGCCCGCGCGGAAGACCTGCGACAGCGGACCCTGCGGCAACTTCGGCAGCAGGGGAGCGCTGTCCGTGGCCCCCTGCCGTTGGTCCAGCGCCCGGCGCGCGGACTCTGCGAGCGGGCCCCGCCCGAGACCCCGGCGGATGGCCGCCAGTACGGTCTCGCGACCGCTCATTGCCGGCGCTCCTTCTGGCGCCGCTGCCACACGGCCATGAAGGTCTGACCCTGGGGGGCAGGCAGATCACGGCCGCCCTTGAACCAGCCGCCAGCCAGCGGCATGCGGGTGAAGCGGCCCTTGCGCCCGGCCAGCAGCGCCAGCATCCGTGCCTGCACCCGGGTCCCGATGCGGTAGATCCGCGGATGGGTGGTGAACCAGACCCAGGCCGCAAGCCCCCAGCGCAGCGGCTTCAGCCCGAGCTTGAGCTGGTACTCGCGGTGGCGCAGCGTGCGCAGCAGGTCCGGCAGCGGAATCCGTACCGGACAGACCTCCGCGCAGTGGCCGTTCAGCGTGCAGGCGTTGGGCAGATTGCCGGCCTCCTTCAGGCCGACACTGAGCGGCGTCAGCACCGAGCCCATCGGACCGGGGTACACCCAGCCATAGGCGTGGCCACCGATCGCGCCGTAGACCGGACAGTGGTTCATGCAGGCGCCGCAGCGGATGCAGCGCAACATCTCGCGGAACTGATCGGCCAGCATCGTCGAGCGGCCGTTGTCGACCAGCACCACGTGGTACTCCTCGGGGCCGTCGGTATCGCCCGGTCGCTTCGGGCCCGTGCTGAAGGTGGTGTAGGTGGTGAGATCCTGGCCGGTCGCGCTGCGGGCCAGCAGGCGCAGCAGGGTGGTCGCGTCCTCGGCGGTGGGCAGCACCTTTTCGATGCTGCTGGTGACGATGTGCACCTTCGGCAGCGAACAGGTCAGGTCGCCGTTGCCCTCGTTGGTCACGATCACACTGGTTCCGGTCTCAGCGATCAGGAAGTTCGCGCCGGTGATGCCGACGTCCGCTGCAAGGTACTTGTCGCGCAGGACCTGGCGCGCCTCGTTGACCATCTCCGGGACCTCGGAGAGCTTGCGGGTCAGGCCGTACTTCTGGTGATTCTCATGGAACAGGTCGGCGATCTGGCCCCGGGTCTTGTGCACCGCAGGCACGATGATGTGGCTGGGCGGCTCGTGCGCCAGCTGGATGATGTACTCGCCGAGATCGGTCTCCACCACCTCGAAGCCGGCGCCTTCCAGCGCCCCGTTGATACCCACCTCCTCGCCCACCATGGACTTGCCCTTGGTGATCATCTTTGCGCCGGCGGCCTGGCAGATCTCCACCACGATGCGGCGGGCATCCTCGGCGCTGGAGGCCCAGTGGACCTTGCCGCCGTTGCGCTCCACGGCGTCCTCGTAGCGTTCCAGGTAGTGGTCCAGGTTCTCGAGGGTATGATTCTTGATCGCCACCGCGCGGTCGCGCAGGGCGTCGAACTCGGGCAGGCCCTCGACGGCCTTGGCCCGCTTGACCGCGAACCCGTCCTTGGCCCGGTGCAAGGCGACCTGCAGGGTCTCGTCCTTCAGGGCATGGACGGAGCGTTCCTTGAATGCGTGGCTGAGGGATTCCATCAGCGCGATCTCCCGCCGGAATCGGTCGGGTCGCCCAGACCGGGCACGTCGGCCATGCCGGCCAGCACCTCGGCAACGTGGTAGACGGAAATCCCGTTCCCCTCGCGCCCCAAGCGCCCCGCGATGTTCAGCAGGCAGCCCAGATCCCCGCCCAGCACCACGCGCGCTCCGGTCGCAGTGATGTCGGAGGCCTTGTCCGCCACCATGCGCCCGGAGATCTCCGGGTACTTCACGCAGAACGTGCCGCCGAAGCCGCAGCAGACCTCGGAGTCATTCAGTTCGCGCAACGCCAGGCCGCTGACGGTGGCCAGGAGCCTGCGCGGCTGTTCCTTGATACCCAGGGCCCGCAGGCCATGGCAACTGTCGTGATAGGTCACGGCATGATGGAAGGAGGTGTCGACGGCCGTCAGGCCGCGCACGTCGGTCAGGAAGGAGATCAGCTCGTGGGTCTTGCCGGCCATCGCACGGGCACGCTGCTGCC
>JAWLFM010000014.1:0-30021 GCA_041685565.1 Thioalkalivibrio sp. | reverse complement strand
AGCCAGCATGTTGTCCAGCAGTTGCCCGGCGCGGCCGACGAATGGCTCTCCGCGCCGATCCTCCTCGGCACCGGGCGCCTCGCCGATGAACAGCCAGTCGGCGTCGCGATCACCGACCCCGAATACCGTTTGCGTACGCCGCGATGCGAGCTCAGTGCAGGCGACGCAGCCGGCGACCCGGGTGCGCAGGGCATCCCAGTCCAGTTCCGCGACTGAGGGGGAAGCCACTGCGGACAAGCCCTCCGGGACGGGTGCCCCGGCTTGAGGGGCACCCTCGGGTTCCGAACGCGTATGCGAAACCGAAGCCATCGTGTCGCCCCGGATGGACCCGCGCCGCACCCAGAGCGGGATTCCCATCTCGTGCAGGACCTCCCGCTGACGCTGGGTCAGGGGCATTGCAGGTGCTCAGACGCCATCGTGCTGGGGGTGAGCCCGAGCGGGAGGCACCGTCAGCCGGTTCAGGGCATTCAGGTAGGCCTTCACCGAGGCGATCACGATGTCGGTGTCCGCGCCCTGGCCATTGACGATGCGGCCGGCGCGGGAGAGCCGGACCGTGACCTCACCCTGCGCGTCGGTTCCGGAGGTGATGTTGTTGACCGAATACAGCAGCAACTCGGTTCCGCTCTGCACCATGGATTCGACCGCCTGAAAGGAGGCATCGACCGGACCGCCGCCCTCGGCCGAACCGCTCAGGACGTCGCCGTCCACCTCGAGCTGCACCTCGGCATGCGGCGTGGTTCCGGTCTCGGAGCACACGCGCAGGGACTTCAGCCGGTAGCGGTCGGAGGCCTCGGGAGCCGCCTCGGAGACCAGGGCCTGCAGATCCTCGTCGAAGATGTCGTGCTTCTTGTCCGCCAGATCCTTGAATCGGGCAAACACCTCGTCGAGTTCCGCAGCCGTCTCGAATTCGATGCCCAGTTCCAGCAGCCGCGAGCGCAGGGCATTGCGACCCGAGTGCTTCCCGAGCACCATGCGGTTCGCGCTCCAGCCAACGTCTTCGGCACGCATGATTTCGTAGGTATCGCGATGCTTCAGCACCCCGTCCTGATGGATACCGGACTCGTGCGCAAAGGCATTGGCGCCGACGATGGCCTTGTTCGGCTGTACCGGAAACCCGGTGACGTTGGACACCAGCCGTGAGCAGGGCACGATCTGCGTGGTGTCGATGCGGGTCTCCACCGGGAAGATGTCCTGGCGGGTGCGCACGGCCATCACGATCTCCTCCAGCGAGGCGTTGCCGGCGCGTTCGCCCAGCGCATTGATGGTGCATTCCACCTGCCTGGCGCCGTTCAGCACCGCCGCGAGGGAGTTCGCGACGGCCAGTCCGAGATCATTGTGGCAATGGACCGAGAACACCGCCTTGTCGGCATTCGGGATCCGTTCCAGCAGGGTCGCGATCGTCGCGCCGAACTGATCGGGGATCGCGTAGCCGACGGTGTCCGGAATATTGATGGTGCGGGCGCCCGCGTCGATCGCGGCCTCGATCACGCGGCAGAGGAAGTCGATCTCGGAACGCCCGGCGTCCTCGGCGGAGAACTCCACGTCGTCGGTGTAGTTGCGCGCGTGTCGAATGGCGGCGACCGCGTGTTCCAGAACCTGGTCCGGGGTCATGCGGAGCTTGTGCTGCATGTGGATCGGACTGGTCGCGATGAAGGTGTGGATCCGCGGCGCCACGGCATCCTTCAGTGCCTCGGCGGCACGGTCGATGTCCTCCGCGCGGGCCCTGGTGAGACCACAGACCCGGCTGTCCTTGACCGCGCGGGCGACCCCGCGCACGGCCTCGAAATCACCCGGGCTCGCGGCGGGAAACCCCGCCTCGATCACATCCACCCGAAGCCTCTCGAGCAGGTGCGCGATGCGCAGCTTCTCCTCCCGGGTCATCGATGCGCCGGGGCTCTGCTCCCCATCACGCAGGGTGGTGTCGAAGATGATCAGTGCTTCTCTACTCATGATCCTGGTCTTCCGTTCGTTTGGGATGGCCGCGGGTCAGGACCGGCGGCTGCGGTGGCGGCGCCAGCGTTCCAGAGTCAGCATGGGGCCGGACAGGGCATACAGGATGAAGCACGCAAGCAGCACCTTCGGGGGATCCAGGGCCGCCAGCATCAGCACGCCGACCACGGCCAGCATCGCGAAGAAGGGCACCCGATGCCGGAAGTCCATGTCCTTGAAGCTGAAATAGGCGAGGTTGCTGACCATCAGCACGCCCGCCAGCACGGTCACGACCAGGGCCAGCCCCATGAGTATCGTCGGCGCACCCGCAAACAGCCCCGTATCCTCGGCCACCCACACCGTACCCACGACGACGGCCGCACTGGCAGGGCTCGGCAACCCCTGGAAGAAACGCTTGTCGGTGACCGCCAGCCGGCTGTTGAAGCGCGCGAGGCGCAGCGCTGCCGATGTCGCATAGAAGAACGCCGCGACCCAGCCCAGATTGCCGAGTTCGTGCAGCTGCCACAGGTAGGCAATCAGCGCCGGCGCCAGACCGAAGGCCACCAGATCCGAAAGGGAGTCGTATTGCGCACCGAACTCACTCTGGGTGTTGGTGAGCCGTGCCACCCGCCCGTCCAGCCCATCGAGCACCATCGCCACGAACACGGCAATGGCGGCGGTGATGAAGTCGCCGTTGATGGCCGAGACCACCGCAAAGAAACCGGAGAAGAGGACGCCGGTGGTAAACAGGTTCGGCAGAAGAAACACACCACGCCGCCGTGGCCGTGTCGCTGCGTCGGTTTTCTCCTCGTTCATCCTGTGGGCGCCTCCGCGCTTGCCGTTGTCTGACCCGGAAGCTCCCCGAGCAGGTCCGCTCCGGCAAGGACGACTTGTCCTGGCCGTACCGAGACGCGTGCATTGATCGGCAGCCATAACGTCACGCTGCCCCCAAAGCCAGCGAAGCCGAGACGTTTTCCTCGTCCGATGCGATTTCCCGTGATGACGGGTATACGGACGAACCGGGGCCAGTGGCGCAGATCCAGCGACAGCGAAAAGGCATGCCCCTCATCCGTCTCGAAGGCCAGCCCGAGTTGCCCGAGCAGCTGCGGATCCGGCTTCTCCTCCGATTCCTTTCCCGGCCAGACCCGACGCATGAGGGTCGCTTCCTGCGGCGCGTTCAGATTGTATTCGCCGAGCGCCCGCTGCCGAATCACGATACGCCACGCGGGCTTGCCGGTAAACGGGTCCGTCGCCTCGTCCAGCGACTGCACGCTGCCATCGGCCGGCGCCAGGATACCCAGGGCCTGGGGCGGGATCCGGCGGACGAAGTCGCGAAACAGCAGCATCAGCGCGATGGCCAGAAAGACCAGCAACGCGCCCGCCTCGGTGTATCCGAACAACAGGGTGAGCACCGCCAGCCAGGCGGTGCCGATGACGAAGATTCTGCCTTCAGGAGCAACGGGGAACATGAGGGTCCATCCGGGTTTGGCGCAAGCGGCCCCACGCGCGCTGGCGGCCCGGGTCCCGGCCCATGCCTGGCGGGACCCGGGGGGCGTCAGTTCCGGGCCTTGTCCACGAGCTTGTTCGCGGTGATCCAGGGCATCATGCCGCGTAGCCGCTCGCCCACCTGCTCGATCGGATGGGCGGCATTGAGGCGCCGGTAGGCGGTCATCGACGGGTAGTTGGCGGCACCTTCCTGGATGAAGGCCTTCGCGTACTCGCCGGTCTGGATCCGGTGCAGGGCCTCCTGCATCGCGAAGCGCGATTCCTCGTTGATGATCTTGGGCCCGGTCACGTACTCGCCGTACTCCGCGTTGTTCGAGATCGAGTAGTTCATGTTCGCGATGCCGCCCTCGTACATCAGGTCGACGATCAGCTTCAGTTCGTGCAGACACTCGAAGTAGGCCATCTCCGGCGCGTACCCGGCCTCGACCAGGGTCTCGAAACCGGCCTTGACCAGTTCCACCGCACCGCCGCAGAGCACGGCCTGCTCGCCGAACAGGTCCGTCTCGGTCTCGTCCTTGAAGGTGGTCTCGATGATGCCGGTGCGGCCGCCGCCGATCGCGGATGCGTAGGAGAGCGCGGTATCGCGGGCAGCACCGGAGGCGTCCTGAAACACGGCGATCAGGTCGGGGATGCCACCGCCCTTCACGAACTCGCTGCGCACGGTGTGACCCGGGGCCTTGGGCGCGATCATGATCACGTCGAGGTCCGCGCGCGGCACGATCTGGTTGTAGTGGATCGCAAAGCCGTGGGCGAAGGCCATGGTCGCGCCCTGCTTCAGGTTCGGCTCGACCTCGGTCCGGTACAGCCGGGACTGAAACTCGTCCGGGGTCAGGATCATGATCAGGTCCGCCGCGGCCACGGCCTCGGGCACGTCCGCGACCTTCAGGCCGGACTGCTCGGCCTTGGCGCGGGAGCCGGAACCGGGACGCAGTCCGACGGTGACGTCGACGCCGGAATCCTTGAGATTGTTGGCATGGGCATGGCCCTGCGAGCCGTAGCCGATGATCGCAACCCTCTTGCCCTGGATGATGGAGAGGTCGGCGTCTTTGTCGTAGTAGAGATTCATGCTCGTTTCCTTGTCGCCAAAATGAAGGCGGCCGCCCGTGGCGGTGGCCGCGAGATTCGTCAGGTGCCCGTTCGAAACCGAATAGTATAGGGATTCCCCGGGCGGCTGCCGAGGGCGACGCCGCAATCCCTCCAAAACCACCACGGTCGCACCGGGAGCGGCCTCCATTCGTGCCCCCCCAAAGCCCATCGCGACCGGAGGTCGCTCCTACAGGTGCAGCGCGACGTCGCCCCGGGCAATGCCCATCACGCCGGAACGCACGACCTCCATCACCGGGAAGTTCTGTAGCGCCTCCAGGAAGGAATCGAGCTTGCTGCCGTGACCGGTCAGCTCGATCACGTAGGTCTCCTGCGACACATCAACGATGTTGCCACGAAAGATATCGGTGAGGCGCTTGGCCTCCTCGCGGCCGGTGGTGTCGGGGACCTTCACCTTCACCAGCATCATTTCCCGTTCGATGTGCCGGTGCGGAGTCAGGTCGATCAGCCGCACCACGTCGACCAGCTTGTTCAGCTGCTTGGTGATCTGCTCGATGATCTGCTCGGATCCGCTGGTGACGATGGTCATGCGCGAGAGACTGGGATCATCGGTGGGCGCGACGGTCAGCGATTCGATGTTGTAGCCACGGGCCGAAAACAGACCGGACACACGCGACAGCGCACCGGATTCGTTTTCGAGGAGAAGACTGATGATATGGCGCATGCTGGTCCCTTTTCCCTACAGCAGGATCATTTCGTTCTGACCGGCACCCGCCGGGATCATCGGATAGACGTTCTCGGTCTGGTCGGTGATGAAGTCCATGAACACCAGCCGATCCTTCAGCGTGAGCGCCTCGCGGATCGCACCCTCGACATCGCCGGGCTGATCGATGCGCATGCCGACATGGCCATAGCTCTCGGCCAGCTTCACGAAATCGGGCAGCGCGTCCATGTAGGACATCGCGTAACGGCCCTGGTAGAAGAATTCCTGCCACTGCCGCACCATGCCGAGATACCGATTGTTCAGGTTCACGATCTTGATCGGCAGGTGGTACTGGAGGCAGGTGGACAGTTCCTGGATACACATCTGGATGCTCGCCTCTCCGGTGACGCAGGCGACGGTGGCATCGGGGTTCGCGAATTGCGCACCCATCGCGAAGGGCAGGCCCACGCCCATGGTCCCGAGACCGCCGGAGTTGATCCAGCGATTGGGCTTGTCGAAGCCGTAGAACTGCGCCGCCCACATCTGGTGCTGGCCGACGTCCGAGGTCACGAAGGCATCGCCCCCGGTCAGTTCCCAGAGCTTGCGCACCACGTACTGCGGCTTGATCAGCGGCGAGGACTTGTCGTATTTCAGGCAATCCTTCGCGCGCCATTCCTCGATCTGTCGCCACCAGGCCGCCAGGGCCTCCTTGTCCGGCTCCGTGTTGACGGACTCCAGCTCGCGGATCATCTCGCGCAGAACCGACTCGACCTGACCGACGATCGGGATGTCCACCTTCACGTTCTTGGAGATGGACGCCGGGTCCACGTCGATGTGCACGATCTTGGCGTAGGGACAGAACTTCTCGATGTTGCCGGTCACGCGATCATCGAAGCGTACCCCGATGGCGATCAGCACATCGGCGTGGTGCATGCCCATGTTGGCTTCGTAGGTCCCGTGCATGCCGAGCATGCCCACGAACTGGGGGTCGGATGCCGGGTAGGCGCCCAGGCCCATCAGCGTATTGGTGATCGGGTATCCGAGCTTGCGCGTCAGTTCGGTCAGCGCCTCCGAGGCCCGCCCGAGGATCACGCCCCCGCCGGTGTACAGCATCGGCTTCTTCGCCGACAGGATCAGGTCCAGTGCCTTGCGAATCTGGCCACTGTGGCCGCGTGTCGTCGGATTGTACGACCGCATCTTGATCTGTTTCGGGTATTCGAACTCGCAGGTATCGGCGGTCACGTCCTTGGGAATGTCGACCACCACCGGCCCCGGACGGCCCGAGGTGGCCACGTAGAAGGCCTTTTTGATGGTCAGCGCCAGGTCCCGGACGTCCTTGACCAGGAAGTTGTGCTTCACGCAAGGGCGCGTGATGCCCACGGTATCCACTTCCTGGAAGGCGTCGTTTCCGATCAGGTGAGTCGGAACCTGTCCGGTGAACACCACCAGGGGCACGGAATCCATGTAGGCATCGGCAATCCCGGTCACGGCATTGGTCGCGCCCGGACCCGAGGTCACCAGGGCCACACCGCACCGGTCGGAGGACTTCGCGTAGCCCTCCGCGGCATGGACGGCGCCCTGCTCGTGCCGCACCAGGATGTGGGCGATCTTGTCCTGCCGATACAGCGCATCGTAGATGTGCAATACCGCGCCGCCGGGATACCCGAATACGACCTCGACGCCCTCTTCCTGGAGGCAGCGGACAAAGATTTCGGCGCCAGTGATGGCGGCAGGCTTGGCGGGATTTTCAGACATGGCTGTGGTGCTTCCTGGTGGTCACGAACCGCGATCCTGCGCCGACCGTGGACCGTGGGTCAAAATAACATAGCATCCTAATATGAAATGCCTTGGATTTCACGGTTTTCTGGCGGACACAATTGCGGCCAGAGCCCCCCCTACGGGGGGTCGGGTAACGCAACGCGGGCCGAGGGCAACGCGGCAAGGTGCTCGCGGGCCCTCGCCACCAGCGTCCCGGGCAACCCGTTCTTTTCCGCAATGGTCAGGCCGAAGGAGACGCCCGGCTCCCCCGGCAACAGCCGGTAGGTGGGCACCAGCCGCTCGACGTCGAACTGCATCGACGCATTCAGTATGCCGGGATGCCGGGCGGCATAGTCCTTCAGCGGAGCCAAATGGGTATTGACGATTCCGCAGACCCCGCGCGCGCGCAGTTCGTCGAGCATCGCCATCGCCAGTGCCGCGCCCTCGTCCGGGTCGGTCCCGGTGCCCAACTCGTCGAGCAGGATCAGGCTCCGCCCGGTGGCGTGTTCCAGTACGCGTTTCAGCACCTCGACGTGCCCCGCGAAGGTGGACAGGTGATGCAGCAGGCTCTGGTGGTCGCCGACATCGACCATCACGCGGTCGAAGCCGCCGATCACGCAGTCGCCCTCGGCCGGAATGTGCAGGCCGCACCAGGCCATGGTGACCAGTAGCCCAAGCGTCTTCAGGGCCACCGTCTTGCCGCCGGTGTTGGGGCCCGTGATCAGCAGCAGCGGTCGTTCCGGGGATAGATCGAGGCTCAGTGGCACCGGCCGCGGACCACTGCCCTCCGCGTACTGGAACAGCAGCAGCGGGTGATACGCCTCCACCAGCGCCACACCGGTAGCATCGCGCAACTCCGGCGCATGGGCGTTCATCTGCTGCGACAGGCGCCCGGCGGCAAAGGCCAGGTCGATCCAGGTCAATGCCCCCAGCAGCCGCTCCAGCGCCGGACCGTGTTCCCGTACTGCGTCGGTCAGTTCGCGCAGCAGGCGCTGCTGTTCGGCATTGATCCGCTCGTTCACGGTATCGAGCCGGTTGTTCAGGGGGACCGCCTCGATGGGTTCGACGATCTGGTCGCGTCCACCCAGCGCCGAACCCCGACGCACGCCCTTCACGTCCCCCGTCGCCTCGGCCCGCAGCACCATCACCGCCCGTTCCTGGTGCCACTGCACCCGCCGCGAACCGCCTTCAGGCAGCAGGGCCTCGAGACGCCGGCGGACCACCTGCTCGACCTCGCTGCGCAGGCGCAGGCGCTCGGACGAGGCCTCGGCCAGGGCCGGGCTCGCATCGTCGCGCAAGGTACCGCCCGGACGCAGCGCCCCTTCAAGCCGTTCCAGCAGGGCCCGGGGCGGGCGCAGGTCGGCGATATCCTGCGGATAGATCGCCGGAGTGTCGGCAAGGGCACCGGCCAGACGCTCCGCCTCGCGCATGATCAACTGCAGGTTGTTCATGGCCTGACTGGAGAGTGCGGCACCGGGGTTCGATGCCTGACGCAGCGCCGGGCGCACATCCGGCAGCGAACCGAGCGCCGGCAACGTGCCCGCCTCCAGTCGCTGGCGGGCGACGGTGACCGCCTGCTGCAGTGAACGGGCCACCTCCAGCGTCGGCGCCGGTTCCAGCGCCCGCGCGGCATCGGCGCCGTAGGGGGTCGCAGTGAGCCGCTCCAGCAGCCGCTGAATCGCCGGAAACTCCAGGGGTTTCAGGTCCGCTTCCATTACCGTTTCCTCATCGAGCGTCCACGTGCAGGGATACGCATTCCCGGATCCAGCGGCCGATATCCCGGGTAGCAGGATGCGGCAGCCGCACGCCGCGCGCCTGGAGTGACCCGATGCGGGACATCACCATCGTCACTCGGCCTTCTGGTACATGCCCAGGTATTCCTTGCGCTCCAGTGGCGGGCGCGCGGCCACCGCGAGCAGGTCGTCCAGGTGCTCCGGCGTGCTGATGCCCACCAGTGCGGTGCCGAGCCCCGGGGTCGAACGGTTGAACTGCAACGCACGCTGGGCGGCGTTCGGGTAATCCGCGAGCCGCTCGGCGACCACATCGACCGATTGGGTGGCGAGGTGACCCTTCAGCAGGGTGTGCGACGCCATCATGAAGACCTCCAGCTGGTGCGCCGCCTGCAGCGCGGAGGCCACATTGCCCTTGCCAGTCGCGGTGTTGAACCGGGTGAAGCCCTCCAGCATCACCTGATTGAAGGGCAGCATGGCCAGCTTGAAGTGGTGTCGTGCCATGTCGTCACCGGTGGCCGCCTGCGCGGCGCGCTCGGCGAGACCCTGCATGGAGGTCAGGGACTGGAACATCTTCGCATCGGTCTCGACCCGGAAGCCCTCGAAGGTGCTGATGCCGTAGGCCCGAATGCGTTTGTCGCGCACCGCGCGCTCCAGCATTTCGAACACCGGCTCCAGCTTGCGGTTGGTGGCCTCCTTGCCGATCTCCGGGATATGCACCTCCGGCTGGTCGATCAGAAAGGCGTCCAGGGTCTCAACCCCGATCAGGCTGCGCGACAGCTCGATCTGATGGCTGATGTACTCCGGGGTGAGGAGGTGTGCGCCCTTTGCGAGATCGGCCTTCGCGCCCAGGCCCTGCGCGACGATCTCGCGCTCGAACCAGGCCGCCATGTCCACCGGGGGGCCACCGCGCAGAGTGAGAAAACCGCCCTTGCCGATCAGGAACATCGCCTCGCGGGGAACGCCTGCCGCCAGCGCCGTGCGCACCCCTGCGCCCACGGCCGCGAGCGAGCGGCCATAGCGGTAGTGCGCGCCCGTGTCGATCACGTTGATCCCCGCGCCGAGCGCGCGCGCGACCACGGCGCTGATGCGGGCATCGATCTCCGGTGTCGCGGCACCACCGAAGGTGCCAATGCCCAGGCTGGACAGCCGCATCTTCGCGCGGGTGAACTCGCTGTAATGGCCCTCGGCAGCACGCCCGGCCGCCACGTGCTCCTCGGCGTAGGCCCGCGTCGCCCGCGCATTCGCGTAGCCCGGAATCAGCTTCTCGGTCGACTCCATAAGGATCCTCGAATATGGAGACCGCATCCTACGCCAGCGCGATCCCGTGGGAAAAATGCGCCCCCAGACGCGGGGTGATCCCTCCCGCCTTCCGATCGGGCGTCCCCCCGGGTCCACCTGTCTGCCGGGGATGCCTTGATGATCATCGGGTTGTCCGATGAATGCCGTGCCGCGCAAACTTGCCTCCCCGGCACTCTGGTTCCATCGTATTCGCTGCCCGGCCCATCACGAGAACGATCCGTGGAAGTCTTCTTCATCGCCCTGGTCACGGTCGCCATCGCCGAAATCGGTGACAAGACACAGTTCGTCACCCTCACCCTCAGTGCACGCTTCCGCCGGCCGGGACCCATCCTCCTGGGAGTCGTGGCCGCCTCCATGGCCAATCATGGAATCGCCGCGGTGGGAGGTGTATGGCTCTCGCGTCTCTTGCCCGACCACCTGGTCACCCTGCTGGTCGGAGCCGGATTTCTCGCGATGGCGCTCTGGACCCTGCGCGGCGATCACGATGCGACAGAAGATCTGCCCCCGGTGTCCAATCGCGGGGCCTTTCTGACCACCTTTCTGCTGTTCTTTTTGATGGAGATGGGTGACAAGACCCAGGTCGCCACCGCGGCGCTGGCTGCAAACTTCGAGACGGTGATCTGGGTGGTGGCCGGCAGCACGCTGGGCATGCTCATCGCGAACGCCCCCGCCGTGTGGATCGGTCATCGCTACGCGGCCCGCATTCCGGCACGACTGATGCAGCGGATCAGCGCGGCGATCTTTGCCCTGATCGGTGTCTGGGTGCTCGGCGTGGGGGTAGTGCAGGCCTTGGCTCGCGCGGCCTCCGGCTGAACGGAGCCGCCCTCTTGCTGGAACCCCTGATCGATTCTCCAGGCCGCCCTGCCTGACCCCGTCCGGGACCCGCGGCAGGGGCTTGATGATCGCAACGCGACCCCGGCAGAGGGTTTGTTGGACCGACTCGGACCGCCGAGGACGAGGTCACCGTGCTTGAGCTCCCGGGCGCCACGCCAGGGGAGCTCCGGTCCTCGCGGGTGAAGCGTCAGCGGCGCAGGCGGAGGTAGATTTCGGGAAGGCGGCGCGGGAGCTCGTCGACGTGGTCGATGATGGTGTAGTGGCCGGGGCCGAAGATCGCGGGCAGGTATTCCTCGCCCGAGGGGTCCAGGGTCATGCAGAAGGGATGGATGCCGGCGTCCAGGGCCTCCTTCATGGCCATGCGCGTGTCTTCGTGGAGGTAACGGGGATCGCCGCCGTCATCGTAGTCGGCGGGGCGTCCGTCGGACAGGATCAGCAGCAGGCGGTGCTGGCTGGAGACCCGCTGCATGGCGCGAACGGAGTGGCGGATCGCTGCGCCCATGCGCGAGGCCAGGCGCCCGGAGATGCCAGCGATGCGCCCGCGCACGGCGTCGTCGAGCGGCTCCGCGAAGTCCTTCAGCCAGTAGTAATGGACCTGGTCGCGCTGCTTGGAGGCGAAACCGGAGATGGCACAGGGGTCGCCGATGCGATCGATGGCCTCCGCGAACAGCATCAGGCCCGAGCGCACCCGTTCGACGATCTTCCCCTCTCCACCGGGGTGCCGGGCCATGATCGAGGTCGACATGTCTGCCAGCAGCAGCACGGCGGTGTCCCGGTGCCGTACGGCCCGCCGGCGGTAGATGAAGGCCTTTGGCGACAGGCCTGCGCGCTTGTCGGCGATGAAGTCGATGACCGCCTCGGTATCCAGTTCGTCGCCGTCCATCTGCCGGCGTAGCGGCGCCATGCGCATCGGTCGCTGCATCTCCAGGCCGCGCGTGAGACGCTTCAGGGTGGCTGCATGCCCGGCGAGGATTTTCCGTGCCCGATCCGGATCCTGCTCATCGAGTATCCGCTCGTTCAGGTTCACCCAGTCACTGATCATGCGCTGTTCGCGGTAGTCCCATTCCGGATACGGGATGCCGCCGCTACGGGGCTGCCAGGCCACCCCGCGCTTGGCCACCTGGGCCGGCGCCGGGATGCCCACCCCGATACGCCCGCCGGAACCGGAGGTCTCCTCCCGGGGCATCTGGATGTCCGCATCCGGGTCCTTCTGCGCGCCTTCCGGCGTCTGTTCGGGCGCCTCCTCCTGCTTCTCGCGCACGAAGCGGTGTTCCTCGTAGGTATCGCCGACGTCGCGGAAGTCGCTGAGGTCGCCGTCGCGCAGGCGCTGCGGATACACGGGCCGCGCGGCGTTCAGCGACAGCCCCGGCAGATAGGCGTCCCCGCGCTGATCGATGCCGATCTCGGGGAACACGGGATCGGCGAACAGTTGTTGCGCCACCTCCCAGGCATCGAGCACGGTCGCATCGGGTTGCAGAAGACCGCGCAGACGATGATCCAGCCTGGCCGATGGCGCGTTCGAGGCCTCGCCCGTTTCGACCGACGAGTCCGGACCCGGCAGGTGCCGGACCTCCTCCCACAAACCCATATACGTGTCCAGCGCGAAGCGGTAATAGCTCCCGGCCGGCCCCTCGGGCGGCTCCCGTCTACGTGCCAGTTCCAGCAGGCGGGCCAGAAACCCTGGAATCCGGGAATGCAGGCGGGCGTTCACACGCAGGTCCTCGGCCAGGTCGAACAGGATCTGCAAGCGGAACATGCGCTCGGCGAAGGGTGCGAACAGCGGGCGCCAGGTGATTCGGCTCTGGTCGTCCAGGGGTGGGTGTTCCATGCCGGCGTGGGCGAACAGGGCCTCGATATGCTCCCGGGCATAGCTGTCGAAGGCCAGGTGGGCAGCACCATGCTCCACCGCGACGATGGCCTCGTCGCGGCTGTCGAAGACCGCGGGCAGGTACAGACGGCGCCCGTCCGTCTCCAGCATCGGGCGTCCCTCGCCCGGCTTCCAGTCGCTGTCGGCCAGCGGAATCTCGGCGTCCAGCCAGGCCAGCAGCAGCAGTTGCAGGAAGCGGCCGTGCAGGCGGGCCCGGTAGCCGGGCAGGGCCTCCAGCAAGAGCCTCATACCCTCCTCGCTCTCCATGCGGAAATAGGCCTCGCCCCGGGAACGTCCGGCGACGAGCAGGTCGGCGCCACGGCGGGCCCAGCTCAGCAAACCCGCGTCGCCCACCATGTTGCGGGCCATGGGCGCGCCGGCGAGGTAACAGTCGAGCGCGAGCCGGCGCTCGTCGAACAGCCGTTCCGCCGGTTCGATCAGGCTCCGCAGGCCGGCGACGCCCCGACCACCGTCCAGCCGGTCGAACGGGGTCTCGAAATAGGCGCGGGCATCGGCAAGGCTGCGCCCGCACCAGCGCAGGCCGATGGCGAACCACTCGCGCTCGCCGGCCTCGCCCCAGGCGCGCAAGACCCGATCGGCCTGGGCCAGGAAGCCCTCGAGGGCGTAGTGCGAGTTCACCCATTGGAGGAATGCCCGGGCCTGGCCGGTCCAGGGCTCCACCTCGCCCGTGTTCTCCGCAAGGCGCGCGGAATGCCGCAGGAAGCTCTTGCCGGCCTCACGGTCGTGCAGAAACAGGTCCCGTGCGGTTTCGATCCAGGATCGCGTTTCGGCCGCGCCGAATTCCCGGATCGCCGGCAACGCGGTCCTGGTATCGCGGTGTGCGACGAAGCTGACCCGTTCCAGCTGCTGCAGGACCTCCTCGATCGCGACGAGATCGTCGGCCTCAGCCATGGGCCGGCGCAGTCTCTTCGTCGATCTCGGGGAAGTGTGCAGCGACGATCTCTTCCAGCGCCTGGATCAGTTCCGGGTCATCGGTGACCGGCGCGATCATGGCCGCGCGGCAGGCGGTGCGCGGCGCCAGCCCCGCCTGCATCAGCTCACCCGCATAGGCCAGGGCGCGTGTGGAGGTTGCCTCATCCAGGCCGTGATCCTTCAGTGCGCGGGCCCGCCGCCCGGCGGCAACCAGACGCCCGACCCGGTCGGAATCCAACCCGCCCGATTCCCGCGCGACGATCTCGCGTTCGATCTCTTCCCCCGGATAGTCGAAATGGATGCCGACAAAACGTTGCTTGGTCGACGGCTTGAGGTCCTTGAGGACGGTCTGGTAGCCGGGGTTGTAGGAGATCACCAGCATGAAGTCCTCGTGCGCATCGATGATCCGCGCACGCTTGTCCAGCGGCAGCTGGCGGCGATGGTCGGTCAGCGGATGAATCACCACGGTGGTGTCGGTACGCGCCTCGACGATCTCGTCGAGATAGCAGATCCCGCCCTCCTTGACCGCGCGGGTCAGCGGCCCGTCCTGCCAGACCGTCTCCTCGCCCTCGAGCAGGAAGCGCCCGACCAGGTCCGAACTGGTCAGATCCTCGTGGCAGGCCACGGTGACCAGTGGCCTGGCAAGCACGTGGGCCATGTGTTCCAGGAACCGGGTCTTGCCGCAACCGGTCGGACCCTTGAGCATGACCGGCAGACGCCTCGTCCAGGCGGCACGGAAGATTTCGATTTCGTCGGCCTGGGCCACATAGAACGGCGCGTCGCCGTCCGGGGGGGCCTCGAGCACGTCACGTTCGACGCCGCGCAGGCGGTTGAGCAGATTCTTCATGAAGGCTCCGTCGGTTCGGCGGAAAGATCCAGACACCCGGTGTCCACACTTCCGCACGCGGATCTTGGTGGGTGGCGGTACGATTCCTGTATCATTTCAGTTTTCGCTAATACCGACCATTTCACTCCGAATCAGTGCGTTTAGGGAGCCGGCATGAAGCTAGTGAAGCTGATCAAACTCAATAACCTGCAGTACAACGCCAATCGGGACCCTGCCTTCTATCGTCGGCCCGTGAACGAGGAATTCCGACTGCAGGCGATGCTCAATGGTTCGGGCGAGGCGAAGGCCATGTTCACCGTCGAGGGGGAAACCCTGTGCGAGAGCACCGTCCATCTGCCTGGCACCTTCGACTGCAAGTTCAGTTATGAGACGCCCGGCACCCGGATCGGTGTATTGACGATCGATGGCGCCAACGAGCAATTCCGCGAGAACGTCCGCATCGACGTACTCGATCACGCCCCCGTGGGATAACCCCCCCGCAAAATCTCCTCAGACGCGGACAAACCGCACCGCCGCGTTGCCCGGGCCAACGCTCAGGCATCGGCAACGGGTGGTGACGCGCTGAGTTCCGTCAGGCGTTGCCTCAGGGCGGCCTCGACCCAGCGGAAGCCGATGCGCTCCTGCTCCAGGCGCAGGGATTCCCGGAGCCGATGGCCGCGCAGGTCGTCGTACAGGGAGCGCTCGGCGGCGGTCAGTCTCGGCAGATCATGGTGCACGGGCTCGGCCTCCCGGCCCCAGTGCCCCTGGTGAGCCAGCAGGGTGGCGCGGTCCATCAGCAGGGAATCCACGTACCGGAACCGATTGCGCAGCTGATCCAGGATCGCGAAACCGTGGGTGTCGATATCGCCCCAGTACTGCAGCCTCTGCCGCTGCAGCCAGACCACCCGAGCCAGTGCGTCCCAGCCGTAGCCAGCGCCAAAGATGACCATGCCGGCGGGAACCCGGGGAAAGGCGAGGAAGTTGATCTCGTTCTCGGTGATGAACACCCGCTGCACCGGCAGCGACAGCGCCGCGAAGCTGTCCGCGTCGAGGGTGATGTCCGGGAGGCACGGCTCGCGCATGGTCTCCCGGACGTCGAAGAACACCTGCAGGTCTGCATCAAGCATCCGGAACCGGATGCGCGCCGGCTTGTCGCGAAATCCATAGCGTGCATTGAACCGCGAGGCACCAGTGCTGGCGCTGTCGATCGACTCGGGCGGAAGGGTCCGATCCAGCCACTCGCTCAACACCCCCCGATGCGCCTCGATGAATTTGCTGTGCACGCCGGGGATGTCGACCTGCCGCAGGTAGATACCGGGACGCGGATGCGCCTGCAGCCAGGCGACGATGTCGAGAAGCCGTTCCCAGTCGCCCGCCAGCTCCAGCGCCCGCAACGGCCGCCGACCCAGCCATTCGAGGAGATCCGGCTGACGGGAACGGGTCACCTCGATCAGGCCCCGAAAGCGGGCCGCCTCCCGCTGTTTCCCGATCCACCTCAGCGCATCGTCGAGATGGTCCACCCATGCCTCCCGTGGCACCGTATTGGCCCCGAAGACCCGGTGGGTGAACTCGCGCCATTCGATCCGGCAGTAAGGCATCTGGCGCAGCGCCGCGATCCAGGCGCGGACCTCGTCAAAACGTCCCGCCATCTCCGAGGAGGTTGGCCCCTTCAGAACAAGTCGCCTCGGAAAGGTCTCCTGATCCCTGACCAGGCCGGACAACAGTTCACCGCGCTCCCACAGCCGGCGCACCTGCGCGCGCAGGTCCTCGGGGCGCGTCCAGTTCATACCGCCAGCCGCGCCTTCTCCTCGCGATAGGCCTCGATCGACAGGTTGCGCAGGCTGGAGGCCCTGCCCTGCTCGTTGTGCACGAAGCCGACGCTGGAAACGAATGGCTCGATGATGTGGATCTTCTGCAGCGGGGTCACAATCAGCAGTTGCAGGTTGAGTTGGGCGAACAACCGCAACCCGTATTGGGCCGACTCGTCCGAGCCACGCCCGAAGGCCTCGTCGATCACCACGAAGCGGAAGGACCGCGAGCGCACGGCGCCCCACTCCAACCCGAACTGGTACGCCAGACTGGCCGCCAGGATGGTGTAGGCCAGTTTCTCCTTCTGCCCCCCGGACTTGCCGCCGGAATCGGAGTAATGCTCGTGTTCGGCATCGTCCTCGCGCCAGCGCTCGCTGGCCGCAAACACAAACCAGTTGCGCACGTCGGTGACCTTCGTGGTCCAGCGCCGATCCTGCTCGGAGAGCCCGTCGCGGCCACGGAAGCGGCCGATGATGGCCTTGACCTGGAGAAACTTGGCCTCGGAGTACTGCGCATCCTCGGACCCGGTCAGCGCACCCTCGGTACAGGCGCGCAGTTCGGTCTGGAAATCGCGGATATCGGCGTCCGGGCTGGCCTGGGACTCGAGCACGATGTAGCGCCCGGGGTTGTAGTCGATCTGGGTCAGCGACTCGTTGATCCGCGCGATGCGTTCCTTGATGGTCTCGCGCTCGCGGGCCAGTTGGGCGTTGAAGTTGGCGATCTCGTTGATCGTGTTGACATTCAGCAATTCCTTGAAGCGGGCCTCGAAGCGCGGGAGATCGTCGCGACCGAGACTCTCGAGCAGCCCGCGGTACTCGAACGCGGCCTCGATGCTGGCATCGAACTCCGCCGTCTCCAGCTTGAACGCCTCCTTGAAGGCCATCATCGCCTGGATGATCCGGTCGCGGGCCCGCTTGACCTTCAGATCCTCGGCATCGATCCGCTTCTGCAGCCAGCCCCGCAGGTCCTGCTCCCGGTTGTCGCAGGACTCGACGGTCAGGGTATGCTCCCCCAGCGCCTCGCCGCGCATGGCCTCCAGCCGCTCGCGCAGCGCAACCACCGGCGGTTCGGCATCGAGCACGGCCTGGGTCTCGGTTCTGAGGGCCTCGGCATCACTGCGTTTCTGTTCCGTCTTCGAGCGGCGATCACGAACCGCGTCCAGCTCCGCCTCCAAGGCCTCGAGTTGCGCACGCGCCTCGCCCAGCTGCCGGTTGAGTTCATGGAGACGGTCGGAAGCCGCCTCCAGGCGCTGGCGCTCCTCGGACAGCGCATTGATGGCGGTAACCACCGAGGACCAGTCGATCTCCTGGAAATCGTTGAATTCCTGCAAGCCCGTCAACGCGTTCAGACGCTCCTCGAGCCCCCTTCGCTGGCCCTGCAATGTGCCGATCTGCCGACCGATCTCAGCCAGCCCCGTCTCCAGCTGTCGGGATCGGGCCTCCAGTGCCGCGATCTTCGCGGCGTTGGTCCAGCCAAGCACGTAGCGGCTACGGTCGGACAGGGCATGCCGATCGTCCTTCTCGTGGCGGCCGGTCGGATCCTTGATCTGGCCCGCGAGGGTGATCGCGCGCCGCTCGCGCCGGAACGCCTCCTGGCTATCACAGCAGGCCACGTCGAACCGGTGCGCCAGCTCCCGTTCCAGCCAGTCGTAGAACGGTGAATCGGGCTTGACCGCGAGCTTGCGCACCAGGGAATCGACGTGCAGCTCGGGCAACGCCCCGCGCCGGGCGGAACGCACCTGAAAGTAGACCAGCCGCCCGCGCAGGTGACTGCGGTCGACCCAGTCGGCCACCGCACGGTAGTGCTGATCGGGCACCAGCAGCGACAGACCGAAGCCGTGCAACAGGCGCTCGGCGGCACCTTCCCAGGCCTGTTCCTCCTCGCGCACCTGCAGCAACTCGCCGGCGAAGGGCATCGTCTCCTCGTCCAGTCCGAGCGCCGCGCAAAGTGCCGCGCGGATCCGGATCTGATGATCGTCGATGTTGCTGCGCCGCCGGCGGAGGCTGTCGATCTCCGCGCGGAGGGCGTCATGCTCCCTCTTCCCCTCACGCATGCGCACGGCCTGCTCGGTCAGCGCATTCTGGAGATCGGCATCCTGATTGCGCAGTGTCTCGCGCAGGCTGGCAAGGCGTCCCCGCTGATCGAGGAAGGCCGCTTCGTCCTCGGACGCGGGTTCACCGATGACCCCCGTGAGTTCCGCGTAGCGCCGCGCCTTCATCAGGCGGGTATCGCGCAGCTTCTCCTTCTGCCGGATCTCCTCGGCCAGGCGCTCCAGTCGATCACCGCCGTTTTCGGCCACCGCGCGTTTCAGTTCATCGGTCTGGATGCGTTGCTCGTCCCGGCGCCCCTCGAGCCGGAGAACCTGGGCGTCCAGCCGCTGCCAGTCCTCGTTCAGGCTGGCGAGGCGCCGGTCCAGCAGGTTCCGCTTCAATTCGGCGAAGTGGGCCCGCAACGCCTCACGGCAGTGCCGCAGGGTATCGGCCTCTGCCTCCAGGGCCTCATGCCGATCGCAGTCCGCTACCAGTGGCTGGAGCATTTCCACCTGCCGTTTGGCCTTGAGCACGGCCTCATGGGCTCGGTTGAGATCGTCAAAGTGCGCGATCAGTGCCTGGATCCGCGGCGTGACGTCGAAGGGCTCCAGCATATGGCTGCGCACGAAGTCCGTCAGATTGCCCACCGACTTCATCGAAACCGTCTGATGGAAGAGTTCCAGGGCCTGGTCGTTATCGATGCCGAAGCGGCGCCGGAACCAGGCGCCGTATTTCGGGAAACTGTCCTCGATCAACGCCCCCAACCCGCGCAGACGCTTGCGCAACTGTGCGATGTCCGGGCCGAAGTGCGCAAAGTCGCCCGCGATGGTCAACGGCCGCTCCGCACCGACGAAGAAGCGTGCCGGCTGCCCCTGCGCGTCCTTGCTCCAGAACACCTGCGCCAGCGTCACCGTCTGGTCGTAACCGCTATTGTGGAACACGCCGAGGATGACCGAGTAGCTGTTCTGATCGCGCAGTGCCACCGGTCTGGCTGCACCCGTCACTTCATTGCGCTCGGATTTGTAATGCCCGAGCACGTAGGAACGCAGGCTGCGTTCCCGACTGTCGGCGCCCGCCGCCTTGTTGTAGGCAACCCTGTTGGCCGGCACCAGCAGTGTGGTCACGGCATCGACCAGCGTGGACTTGCCGGACCCGATATCGCCGGTCAGCAGGCCATTGCGACCATCGAGCTGCAGCGTCCAGACGCGGCCGTCAAAGGTGCCCCAGTTGAACACCTCCAGCCGCTGCAGGCGAAAACCGGCCAACGCATCGTCGCCGGCGAAGTCCAGGCCCAGCGTCTGCGCCTCGGCCTCCGACTCGGGACGGCCCTTGTGAAACGTCGAGGCCGCCGTCATGGGTGACCGGTGCGGGCATCCCCGCGGGAACGGCCCGAACCGGCCTCTCCCCCCTGTGCGTCCTCGGGAGCTCCGACCTCCGCCAGCCACTGCGCCCGATAGGCCGCCAGCCGATCATCGAATTCCGCCAGCCACTGCGCGTCCACAAAGGCCTTGAGGATACGCCGGACCTCGTAACGTGCCGGGCCGGCGGTCTTCAGGCGCTGCAGGAATCCCAGCTCGACGATCTTGTTGATATGCGTCTCGATGCGGGCAATGAAGCGGGTATCGTCGCTGCTGTCGGGCAGAAAGACCCGCACCAGTTCCACGATCTCGTCGCGGGTGAGCACCAGACGGGTCTCACCGCCGCCGGCGTCGAACTCGGCGAGCTTCTTGCGCAGCAGGGCCAGCAGCAGGCTCACCGGAAAGGACAATGGCCGGCGTGCGATCAGGCGCGGCGGCCTGGGCCCGGTGGTCTCGGCGTCGTCGGGGCGTGAACGCAGGAAGGCATAGCCCTCGGCCTCGTCCAGTACCAGTTCCAGGCCCAGGACCTTCATGTAGTCCCGCAGCTGTGCCTGCAGATTCAGCAGCGCCGCCCACAGCCGCTCGTCACCATCGCGGTAGATCACCCCCTTGAGCAGGGTGACCGCCAGCGACGGCAACTCGGAGCCCGCCAGATCCGCGCCGCTTTCCACTTCCACCATCGTCATCTCACAAAGGTTACGCGCGGCATCCGGGCGCGCCGGGTGCAGCCGGCCCCGTCAAGCCCGATCGCCCGCCAGGTGATCACCTCAGGGCTTGCCTCGTCGACCACCACCTTCATGGGTGCACGGCCGAGCTCCAGATAGGCCACCAGTTCCGCAAGCCCGCGCTGCAGGGGTTGCGCGTCGATCAATTCACGTAGCGTCACCTGCGAACGCTCCTGCAAGGCATTGCGCACATGCCGGGCCAGCCGCGCCTTGTCCACCACGACCTGGGAATACAGCGCCGACGCATCCACCTCGACCTCGCCCGTCTCCAACTCGATATCCGCAATCACCGGCTTGCCCACGGGCCGGTGTAACGGGCGTTCCATCGGCAGCTCGATATCCGCCGCGGTCGCCGCGATGGACATGATCTCGCCGCTGGGCTGGGCCTCGCGCAACGCCAGCGCCTTGGTCTCGATACCGTGCAGGATATCCATGATGCGGCGGTTCTCCAACCATGCCTGGTCATCGAGGAAGCGTCGCAGCTGCTGCGACAATCGGGCCACGGTGCGCTGGGTGTGCTCGCCCGCCTCCAGCCAGTCGTAATGCACGCGCCGGGTGCGGGCATCCGGCCGCAGCTCCGCCACGGGCGGCAATTCCAGCACCCGGACCAGCAGTTCGGAGAGCTCCTCCTGGCGCCGGCTGGACATCAGAAAATCCCAGAAGGCCCGAAAGCTGCGCCCCTGATCGGAATCCGCGATCGCATCCCGTTCGCCCATGATGTCTTCGAGCAACGCGCCCTTCGAACCCTCCCACAGCGCGATCCTCTCGCGCACCCGGCGATCCAGTGCCCGAAAGTTGTGCTCGACCTCCCGAAAGTCGGTCAACAACTCGCGTGCGAGCTGCATGAACTGCTGGAAGCGATCACGCAAGGCCGTGTCGTCCAGGAGCGGCACGTCACCGGCAAGCACCTGTTCGATCTCGCGATCGATGGCATCGCGTCGCCTTTGCAGTTCGGCCACGCGTTTCTCCGGGTCTGCCTCGCTACCCTCGCTCATCTGCCTGAGCAGTTCAAACAGGGTGAGGAGCCGCGATTCCGTGCCCACGAAGCTGCGCTCGGCCAGCGTGGCCAGCCAGGCAATCGCCTTTTCGGTGGCGGGAGTCAGATCGAACTGCGGTTCGTCGGAACCCAGGGTATAGAACTTGCGCAGCCAGCCCTTCTCCGGGCTGGCCCAGTCATCCAGATACTGCATCGCCGAGCGGGGGAAGGCATCGGGTCCCAGACGCTCACGCAGCGCGAAGAGCTCATCCTCCAGCGCTTCCGCCAGATCGGCGGCCGCCATGACCCGCACGTTGGGCACCACGAACACGCGGTGCAGAAAACTGGCCATCAATGGCGCATGATCCGAGCGCAGCAGCCGCCAAGCCGGGTGGCGCAGCCGCAGGGCCTCGAGATTGGCAAAATCCATGCTCATACGGGTATGTTGCTGCCGTAGCGACCCGGTGCCCATGCCCGACGGCGAATCGAGGCGCGGCGCGGGCCAGGGCCGGAAGGCGGCCTGGCCGCGGTGGCGTTCCGGGTGTTCAGTCGGAAACCGGATCCACGCGCGCCGCGCGGGGCGCGGGGGTGCTGCGCAGGACCTTGAGGGCCATCGCCTTCGAAGGGAAGACGTTCTCCGGCCCCAGATCCTCCAGCAGACCAGCGCGCTCCATCGCCTCCCGAACCTGCTTCTTCAGGCCACTGAACATCAACGTGCAATTCGCGGCCTTGAGATCTCCGATCAACGAGCGCACCTTGTCCACGCCCGAGGCATCGATGCGGTTGATGCTGTTACCCAGAACCAGTACCGCACGGGCATTCGGATTGCGTGCCACCGCGTCCAATACGGCATCCTCGAAGTGCGCCACGTTCATGAAGACGAGGGAGGCATCGAATCGGAGGACCAGGAAATCCTCGCCCGCGGGTCTTAGGTCATGGCTGACTGCACCGGCCAACACACCATCGGGCCGAAGTCCCTGGAGCTCGGAACGCGGCCGCACCGTACCGAGCAGGAACAGCAGGGTTGCCAGAAAGACACCGACAATCACCCCCATCGCGAGATCGGGTGCCATGTACAGCGTGACGGCAAAGGTGAGCACGCCCGCCGCCCCGTCAGCGCGCTGGATCTTCCAGGCCTCAACCATCGCGCGAAAGTCGAGCAGCCCGAAGACCGCAGACATCACGATGGCCGCCAGAACCGCCTGCGGAAGGTGGTACAGATAGGGCGTAAGGAAAAGCATGGTGATCAACACGCCGAGTGCACTGATGACCGCAAACAGGCCGCTCTGAGCACCTGAACGCGCCGCCACCGCAGAGCGTGAAAACGAACCGCTGACGGTATAGGACTGGAAGAAACTCCCGACGATATTCGCCAGCCCCTGACCGACGAGTTCCTGGTTGGCGTCCAGTTTCTCCCGGCGCTGTGCGGCCAGTGCCCGGGAAATGGAGGTCGCCTCCATGAACCCGATCAGGGCCATGACAAAGGCTGCCGGCAGCAGCGCTGGCATGACCTCCCAGTCCAGCACGGGAATCTGGAAGGCGGGGAGCCCTTGTGGAATATTGCCGACGACACGCCCGCCAGTGGAGAGCTTCACCTCGTTGCCGTCGATATTCACCAGGCGCCAGGCAGAGCCCGGGTCGCCCTCCTCCCGGGCAGTGAAGGAAACCTCGCCGCCGGGTCCTTCCTGCCGGGTGAGGGCGGCATGATGGGCCTCGATGCGCAGGTCGCTCAGTCGCCGTTTGAGCTGCTCTTCCTCGACCTGCAGCCGCGCCACCTCTACCGCAAGCTCAGCAGCATCGGCATCCCCGCCGGGCCCGTTCTGCAGTCCCCGAGACAGATCTCCCACGGTCGTGGAGGCATCATCCAGGGCTGCACGGGTCCGTTCGAGTTCGTGGAACAGCTCTTGTGCCGGTGCCGAAACGATCTGGTCCAGGGAAACGGTTTCATTACGCTCGAAGCCGGTCAGGGCACTGATCAGGGTGCCCGCGACAACCACCACCAGGACCCCCGGTACCCGCGGGAGGACACGTCCTAGCAGGATCAGCGTCGCCAGGGTGCCGACACCGAAGAGTACGGTCGGCCAATGCGCGTATCCCAGTTGTGCGACCACACCCAGAAAATCCGTCAGAAACGCGCCGGTGTCGGGCTTGGGCACATTGAAGAACGTATTCAGCAAGGACAGACCGATGATCAGTGCCGCCGCGTTGGTGAAGCCCACCATCACTGGCTGCGACACGAAATTCATGATGATTCCAAGCCGGAACAGGCCCAGGAAGAGCCGTAGCAGCCCCACCATCAAGGCCAGCATGATCGACAACTGGATGAAATAGTCCGTGCCCGCGACCGCAAAAGGCGCCAGGGAGGCCGCGGACAGCAGCGAGAGCATGGCCACCGGACCGGTATGCAGGAACCGGGACGAGCCCCACAGGGAACCAATCACCACGGGCAACGCCGCCGCATACAGCCCGTACACCACAGGCAACCCCGCCAGGGTGGCGTAGGCCATGCTCTGTGGCACCAGGATCATCGCGACACTCAAACCGGCGATCACATCCGCACGCAATCCGGACCCGGACATCGGGAACCAGGCAAGGAACGGAAAAACGCGCTTCAGTGTGTCCTTCATTGATGACGGTTCCTTTCAGCTTCGATGCAGGCCCGTGCCAGCTTGCCATGTTCCCTCTGGATGCGGCAGGCCTGGCCTGCATCCACTGCGGCATTCAACAATCCCGATGGGCCACGGCAGAAGGCCCCGGGCGCGACACCGGCCGGAATCCAATCCCGACGAGCGGGTGCTCCGGCATGTTCCTTGCCCCCGTGACCATCGCCAGAGGGTTGGGGTCCATCGGCGCATTGCCAGGTCCTCCAGCGGTGGGTATTACAACCCATTCGGCACACTCCATGCCACACCCATTCTTGCAAGTGTCAGGACTGCTCCGAACACCGCCCGGAAGGGTATGCCGCAACGGGCAACGACCTCCGCGGACCAACGACGCCTTGTCGCAACCCTCCGGTTGCGCCGCAGAATCGTGCAGCGGCAGCAGCCGCACAGGGTAACACCCATGCCTGGCAGCCTGCACTGCAGACATCGGACGCGCTGGCCCGCAGGCGGTTGCTTGCCCCGGCCTTCCAGGGGGCCGCTTGAGATCAATGGACCTCCAGATGGAGCCAGACCCCGGCCAATTGTCCCTGGCGCCACTTTGGCGCGATCTCACCAGTCGTACTGGCGCAGGAATTCCGGAAGCCGCTCGAGCATCTCGTCCCGCGTAAAGAAGCGATCGGCGCGGGACAGGCGCATCTCGTCCTGAATGTCCGCATCGCCGCCGAAGCAGAACACGGGCAGGTTGATCTGATACTCCATCCGCAGCATCCGGATCACGTCCAGTGGATCGAAGACCTCGACCTCATCGAGATCAAGGAGCAGGAAGCGGTACAACAGGACCTCGTTCCAGGGACCCAGGTCCTCGAGATCGGTGACCGGCACCAACTCCCAGGGGGGGGCGACGCAGGCCTGCAGCTTGTCCAGCATCTCGGCATCGCGCGTCATCACGATGATGCGGCGTTCGAGACGGCGGGCGATGGTCGGTTCGGTCATGGCGGATTCCTTGTCGGGGCCGGGCCTGACGGGCTCGTGAGTTCCTTCAGGGAACACGAATCCCGCGGTACAGGGCATCGACCCTGCAACTGATCTCATCCGCGAGCGAGGGTTCCAGCCCCTGGCTCAGGCTCGCGCGCAGGACCAGCCGTTCCGGCGCCAGGCCGATCACACGCTCCTGCAGGACGTCGTTGATCCGCGGCTCCTCGCACCAGATGCGCCGAATCGCGGTACCGGCCACGTGCAGGCGCAGGCGTCCGCAGCGCGAGCTGGTTTCGAACACGTGGTTGGCCCGGTTGATCCGGATGCCAGAGGGTACAGCAGGACGGGTCTCGCCCTGCTCCATGTCCTCCAGTTCCTCGCGACCCCGCGCGATCCAGGTGTCGCGCAGGCCCGGATCCAGTTCCAGTATCTGCGGCGGGACGCCGAACCGCTGGCGCAGGGCCTCGAACAGGGCCATGCGGAATGCGTCGCTGTCCGGCGCCAGGGACATCTCCCGCTCACAGTCGGTTACGCCCTCGCGCAGTGCCGGCAGCACCCACTCACGGTACCCGTCGCTGGGCGAGAAGATACAGGCCAGGAAACGCTCCATGGGAAAACGGCGCAGAAAGCTCGCGCCGAAGACGCAGCCCTTTTCCAGTGTGGCCGCGCCAGTACCCATGATCTTGCGCCCATGGATCCAGATGTCCTGGCTCCGCGTCTCGGCATCATCGAGACCCAACTGCCGCAGCACCGCCACCGCCAGCCCCATCCCCACCGAGAACAGATGCCGATGTCCACGCGCCAGGCTGCGGCGCGGCATCACCAGGAAGAAGCAGGGCTGCTGCGCCTCCACCCACACCGCCCCGCCTCCGAGCGGCCTTCGCAGCACCGGGATGCCCTCCTTCGCGCAGCCCGCCAGGTCGAGGTCGGCCGCCGGATTCTGGCTCGCGCCCACCGACACATGATCCTGGCTGCTCTGCAGCCAGAGCACGCGCACCGGGTCATCGTCGCGGGTACAGGCGGCCATTCCCGTGTACAGGGCGTGCATGGCCTGTGCGGACACGCTGCCTGCGTCCAGCCATGCGGGCACAACCGGTGGGGTCAAGAATTCAATCCTCGGCACCGCCCTGCGGACCGGTGGTGGCCTCGGGCGGCGCCGGCTCGTCCTTGGGGCGATAGAAGTAGCGGAAATAGAAATCGCTGCGGGACAGATCTTCGTAGAGCTTGGCACGCTCCTCGACCCCGCTGCGCAACACCTGGATCAGCGCCTCGGCCTGCTCCCCGTCCACGATGTGCATCGCACCCATCAGATCCTGATCGGTGTCCAGGAAGTGCGCCGGAAGTTCATCCGGTTCCTGGATGAAGATCAGGAAGGACTTGCACTCCGGGTCTTCCGGGTCGAGGGGCTGCATCACCACCCGGCCCAGCCAGGCGAGCCGGGCCACCTGGTTGAACTGGTGGATATCGAATTTCTTGCCGCGCTTGTATTTGTTCAGTTCGTTACGGATTTCGCCGATGTTCGTGACCTTCAATGACTTCATGACCGCCCCGGGCGATTGATTTGGGCAGAGAATACAAAAGGAAGGGGTCTGCGGATAAATGGCCCCGGAGAACCGGGGTAGTCGACCGTTCCATCCCGAATGCATGGCCGGGACAGGAGTGGTCACATGTCGCGGCAATGCCACCAACCGGGTCGGCTGATGGGCGGTCCTTCCTGAACCCGAACGGGGCTTCCGGTCAATCGTTGATACGCCAGATCTCGTAACCGCAGCTGGAACAGTGCCAGAGGGCCTCCTCGGCGCCAGAGCCGTCCTCTGCCGGGCGCGTCTCGCCGGCTACCATGTGCAGGCTGCGGATGGTGCAACGCGGACACTTTTCCACAACGGGCTCCTTGCCCCGCCTACGCCGCTTTGAAGGCGGCGGGATCATCGAGGCATCGCTCTTGCGAATGACGTCATCCAACTCATCGATCAGCGCCTGCAGCCGATCCCCGGCCCCGACCTGTTCCGGGCCTTCCGGACCCGCCAGCTGCTCCTGCAGTTGGGTCAGCGCGTCACGGATGGATTCAAGCCTGGATGCGATATCAGTCATGTCGTCACCTGAAAAGCGAGTGGGCCATGCGGAAGGTTCGGTGACCATGGAGCATAGCCAGAAGGGCCGGGGCAAGGCGGGCAAGTGCAGGAATCGTGGATCCATTTCAAGCTTGCCTAACGCAGCGCCGACGTCTCTGGCGAAGCGATCGGCTACCGAAATGCATCGGACTGGGGCTGCAACCAAACGGACTGGACCGCGGTCGAGCGCATGCGCCGCTGGGCGACGGAAATCTATGCGCTTTTCGGGCCTGCGTCAAAAGCCTGCCATGGATTGTCGGGCCGCCTCGCCATCATCGGCATGTTCTTATATGATCCAGCGCCGGCAAACTGCTGAACCGTTTGGGCTGCCGCAACAGATCCCTCCGGCAGGCTTGACGATGAGGATGTGCGGCCAATGAGGGCCGCGGTGACCCGTGAGTTCCGTCCCATCGCGGCCCAGGCCGCCGGGATGCAATCGAACAACCCGCTCTTTTCAAGGAAAAGGGGATTCAGATGCGCAAACCCGCAACCGCCGTATTGGGCCTGGCCGCCGCCGCAGCAGCCGCTGTCAGCGCACAGGCCGACGAAGCGACAGTTCTCGCCCCGGTCACCGTCACCGCCAAGGGGTATGAGGCGCTGGTCGCAGATACCCCGCGCTCGGTCAACGTGATCGAGTCCGACACGATCCAGCGTACCCAGGCCCGCTCTCTGGGGGATCTGCTCCGGGGCCAGCCCGGCCTTGCGGTGGCCGTGGACGGCTCGGTGGGCCTGGACCCCATTATCCGCGGCCTGAAGCGCGACCAGGTGCTGGTGCTGGTCGACGGCGTACGTGTGAATGCCCTGCAACCGCCCGGCCGAGGGTCCCTCGCCTCCTATGTGAACGTCGATCTGATCGAACGCATCGAGGTGATCCGGGGCCCGAACTCCGTCCTCTATGGCTCGGGCGCCATGGGCGGCGTGATCAACATCATCACCCGGGGCGGAGACTTCACCGACGAACCGGAGCTCAACGGCTGGTCGCGGCTCGGCTACACCTCGGTCGATGACGGGGTCCGCGGGGCGGCGGGCGCCTCGATCTCCAACCAGCGCAACGTCCTGGATCTCTCCCTCGCCTATCTCGACACCGACGATTACAAGATGGGCAATGGCGAGCGGCTGGACGACAGCGCGACCGAACAGAAGGCCGTGCACCTGCGTTACCGGGCGGAACTGATGCCGGGACATGAAGTCCAGCTCCAGGCACAACGCGACCGTCGGGAAGATGTCTGGTATCTCGCGTCGCGCAACTACCGGGAGACGCCACTGGGGGGACCATTCCCGCAACCGGAGGGTCTCAACACCCACTACGCGCCCGAAAAGCAACGGGACCTACTCGAACTGTCCTACTTGGGCGAACTCGGCGGGGCCTGGGATGCGCAACTATCCGCGTCGATCTATCGGCAAGAACTCGAACGCGGAAATTATGACTGGAACCGCGAACTGAACAAGAACTACCGCACCTCGGACACCGACTTCGACACCGATGGGGGGCGTGTACAGGTCGAACTTTCCCCGCACCCGCAACATGTCGTCCTCGTGGGAGCGGATACCTGGGAATTAAAGGCTTCGCCGGTTTCCTTCATTGGTACGCCCGAGACAGGCTACGAGCCAACCGTGCGCATTCCCCTGATCGACAATGCGCGGTTGAAGTCCTCCGGCGTGTTCATTCAGGACGACATCTACGTGAATGACCTCATCGTCACGCTGGGTGCCCGCTATGACGAAGTGGAGGGTTCAGCCGACAATGCCTTGGGCGTCACTGCGCCGCTGGACAAGACCGACTACAATCTTTCCTGGTCGACCGGCCTGCTATGGAATCTGGATGCGGCGTTCAGTCCCTTTGTGAGCCTGGCTGAAGGCTACCGGTCCGCCGGCCTGCTCGAACGCTACCTGACTTACCCGTACAGCGACGGTTTCAACTGGCTCAGCAATCCCCAGCTCGAACCCGAGCGCAACCGCACCTTCGAACTCGGCGCGCGTGGACAGATCGGCGCCACCAGTTACTCCGTCGCCATCTATGAAAGCCGCGTCAGGGATTACATTGGCGGGCAGGTGGTCATGCCTGGACTGAAACAAACCGTGAATCTGGATACCGCTCGCATCCGCGGGGCCGAATTCACGCTGGACCACGACCTCGGCAACGGTCTGAACGCCTTCGCCTGGGGCACCTGGCTCCGCGGCGACAACCGCGATGCGGATTTCCGCGAACCGCTCTACCAGATGCCCGCCCCTGAGCTCACGCTAGGCCTGGAACAGCGACGGAGCCAGGGCTGGCAGTGGCAGGGGCAGGTCAGGGCCGTTGCGCGACAGGACCGGACCGCCGATGTCTTCAGTCTCGGCACGGAACGGGAGACCCCCGGCTTCGCCACCGCCGATGCCGCGGTGGGTTATCGTTTCGGTGCGGCGGGCGGCTTGCGTGAAAACGAACTGACCCTGTCGGTCACCAATCTCTTCGATAAGGACTATCGTGAGCACGTCAACGGCATGATCGCCTCACGAATCGATACAGCCAACGGGGCACAGGACATCAAGGCACCCGGACGCAGCGTCAACTTGACCTGGTACGCGGAGTTCTGATCAAGGACGCGACCAGGCGCCCTCACCCAAACGACGGCGGTACAGCACTCTCGGACTGCCGGCGGTGTGATTGGGTTTCACCTCACAGCATCCTGCGCGGCTGCGCGCAGGATGGATGCTGATGAGAGAATTGAATGCACACCAGCACGCGACCCGGGATGCTCAAGGAGAAGAGGTCGATTGGCGAGTCGTCTGGCAAACGCTTCTCAAGAAAGACCTCGAATCGTAACAATGCGAGGATGAAGTCTCTACAAAAGGGGATCCCGAACGCGGGTCTCGAGCCGCACCTCTTTGCTCAATCCCAGCAAACCCCGCCTTCTTCCCCATCGCAAGGAAACAAAAACCTCTTGAGAAACAAAAAAGCCGAAACCCCATCAGCAGGGTTTCGGCGCTTTTACAGACTGCGATGTCAGCCAGAGGATCAG
>JAWLFM010000125.1:0-7746 GCA_041685565.1 Thioalkalivibrio sp. | reverse complement strand
CCGCGATCGCCTTGTCAGCTTCGTCCTCAGGCGTCACGTTTCGATTCCCGAGCTTCCGAGCCTGCGGTAGCTTGCCGGCCTGTCGCAGCCGCCAGAGCGACAGGCTGCGGCGTGAGTGTCGGAACTCGATCGCCACAGCCTCCGGGTGAGTCTTCGTCAGAAAGTCGATCCGGTCAGTGCCGGTACATCCGCCTGGGGTACATGGCACATGGTGCAGACATGATTCTCTCCGCTGGGCACCATCTGCCCCTCGGCTTGCATGTAATGGGTTTCCGGCATGGGGGTCGGGTCACCCACCTCGCGTGCCTCACCGATCATTTCGAGATCGTCGTGGCAGCCCAGGCACCGGTTGCTCTGCATGGTAATGGGCAGGTAATTGTCGATACGGTGCGGGACCTGCGGGGGCGCACCGGGGAATCCTCGGGGCAGCGTGCCGGCGGATCCGGGCCGCGTGTTCGGGTAAGTGAATACCTCCGGAGTCGGAACCTCGAACACGCTCATTGGGCTCAGGCCCATGCGGTCGGGACCCAGCGACTGATCAGCCGCAAGGGTAGGGCCGAGAGCAAACAGCCCGAACAGTGTGGCTCCCAGTAAAACGCGTGATTTCATGGTGTTCTCCTAGCCGGGTTTTGGACGGAATGTTGTTGATTGTGGCGCGCGATCAGAGGCCGCAGATCGAAGCTCAGGCTGTCCTCGGGACAAACCGGTACACAGCGGCCGCAATTGCTGCATTCACCGGACGTGACCAGGCCCCGCTGCGCGGCCTGGTTCAGGTTCAGTACCTGGGGTTCAGGGCAGACGCGGATGCACTCGCCGCAGCGCGTGCAGGTGGTTTCGTCAAAGCGCACGCGCAGCTGCGCCGCCCTGCCGACGACGGCGTAAAAGGCACCGAGTGGACAGAGGTGTCCGCACCAGCCGTGCCGGACCACCATCAGATCGAACAGGAAGATGCCGCCGACCCCGATCAGACCCATGCCGATGCCGAAGATCAGTTCGCGGTGCAGCATCGCAATCGGACTCACCCATTCGAAGGCAGCGAGCCCGGTAAGCAGTGAAAGCACCAGCACCAGCACCAGTACGTAGTAGCGCAGGCTGCGGTTGAGGTGCAGGGCGTTGCTCAGGCTCAGGTGGTTGCGCAGCCAGCCGGCGAAGTCGGTCACCGCGTTCACGGGGCAGACCCAGGAACAGAACACGCGCCCTCCGATCAGCCCGTAGAACACCAGGACGACAGCGGCTCCGATCAGGACTTCGGGGACAAGAAGGTGTCGCGTGATGAGCATCTGGAGCACGGCAAACGGATCGGACATCGGGATGAGGCCCACGACGCTCGATGCGCTCAGATTGCCGGACAGCAGGGGTTGCCCCGCGAATGTCCAGGCCCAATGGGCGGTCGCGAAGAACAGCAGCAGGACAGAGACCTGCGTGACCCGCCGCAGGATCAGATAACGCCACACCCAGAGCTTGCCCGTGAGGCTCTCAGGCAATTGATACAGCCGTACAGGCCGTCCGTTCGGCGCGGTACGGGTTTCGTGATGGGTGCTCACGGAAGATCCCCAAGGTTCAGTGCATCCAGTCCCGGTACCGATGCTGCGTCGGCGGGTGTGTCCGTCGGAACCGGCGGCGAAGGGGGGTCGAAAACCATGACCCCGCCGGGTTCGGCTGCCTGCCTTCGGTAATGGGCCCCCATTTGTCCCTGGACCAGGCGCGCATCGACCACGCGGATCGACGCTTCATCGGTCGGGCAGCGGTTCTCGCAGACACCGCAGCCGGTACAGTGATCCGAGTGTACCCACGGCACCATGCGCGCGTAGCCACCGGTTGCTGCGGGCCTGCGTTCGACCGATATCGCCCGGCCCTTCACCGGGCAACTGAGGAAACAGACCTCGCAGCGCAGGCCCTGCCAGGACAGACAGTTCTCGGTATCGATCACCGCCAGTCCCATGCGGGCGTCCTCGATGTTCTCGAGTTCTCCGGTCAGCGCGCCGGTGGGGCAGGCGGTCTGGCAGGGGATATCCGGGCACATCAGACAGGGGTTTTCCCGCGGCAGGAAATACGGCGAACCGATCGGGCGCGGCTCCCAGGCCGTAGCCAGGCGCAGGGTGTCATAAGGGCACGCGTTCACGCATTGGCCGCACTTGATGCACATTGCGTGAAACGCGTCCTCATCCCGGGCCCCCGGAGGCCGCAGCGCGAACGGGGTCGCCCTGGCCTGGTTCCGCAGCACGTAGGTCCAGACCAGGCCGGCCGAGGCCGCGAGACTCGCGCCCTGGACCAGCCGGATCAGGAACGTCCGCCGGCTGCTGCTGGTGCCCGACATGATAGGCCCCTGACCCCGGCGGTCAGACCTTGTACACCTTTACGGCGCACTTCTTGTAGTCGCTCTCCTTGGACATCGGGCAGGCGGCGTCGATGGCCACCTTGTTGATGAATACCCCCTCGTCGAAGAACGGGGCATAGACCATTCCCTTGGGCATCGTGTTGCGGCCGGTCGTCTCGACCCGAATCTGGATCTTGCCTCTGCGGGATTCGATCCAGACCAGGTCATTGCGCTGCATCCCGCGTTCGCTCGCGTCTTCCGGGTGCATCCACAGTACCGCCGCAGGCACTGCACGATGCAGTTCGGGCACCCGCCGGGTCATCGTTCCGGAATGCCAGTGTTCGAGTACCCGGCCGGTCGACAGCCAGAGATCGTAGTTCTCGTCCGGCTGTTCCACCGGGGCCGCGTACGGCCGGAAGAAGATCTTGGCCTTGCCGGGTAGCGGGACGGGGGTGGGGTCGGTAACGCCGTCCAGGTCGCCACTCGGGATCGCCTTGGCGAGCTTGCCGTAGAACTCGAACCCGGCCCCCTTGGTGACATAGGGGTCGTACTGTTCATTGAAGCGCCACGTCCCTTCCTTGCCGTCGACCACGGGCCAGCGCAGACCCCGCACCTCGTCACGGTGGTAGACATCGAAGTCGGCGAGATCCTTGCCGACGCCGCGTCCAAAGTGCACGTACTCCTGCCACAGTGCCTTTTCGACGAACCAGCCGTCCCCCAGCAGGTTGACCGTGTGGTTGTCCCGCCCCTTCGCCACCGGGTCCGGCCAGGCGTATTTCATGTTGTCGGCGGTGGCGAACAGAACCTTGTACAGGCTGTCGTCGGCCGAGTAGCCCTTTTCCCCGGCCTCGGTCAGAACACTGGGGAGCTTCCCGTCCTCGTAGCCGTCGCCCTTCAGACCGGGAACCGGCAGCTCGCCCCAGAAATCACCGATCGTGAACCGCTTGGAAAACTCCAGTACCTGCCAGAGATCGCCACGCGCGACCCCGGGCGGGGGAACCTGCTCACGCCAGTGCTGGGTACGGCGCTCCGCGTTGCCGTAGGCGCCCCATTTCTCGAAGATCATCGCGACCGGCAGGATCAGGTCCGCGACCTTCGCCGAGATACCTGGATAGGCCTCGGACACGATGATGAAGTTGTCCTTCTCGCGCGCCGCCTTGATCCAGTGGTTGGAATTGGGATGGGTGTGCCAGGGGTTGTTGACCTGCACCCAGGCCCACTTGACGCTGCCGTCCTCGAGGTCGCGCATGATCTTGCCGTAGAAGGACCCGGGCTTCGGGTTGATGGTCTTTGCCGGCAGCTTCCAGTGCGCTTCGGTGAATTCCCGGTGCGCGGGGACCCCGATCAGACGGTCCGCCGGTAGCCGGTGCGAGAATGTGCCCACCTCGCGCGCGGTACCGCAGGCGGTCGGCTGGCCGGTCAGCGAGAAGGCGCCGTTGCCTGGCTGTGCATGCTTGCCCAGCAGCAGATGGTTGGCATAGACCTGCTGGTTGACCCAACTGCCGCGCTGATGCTGGTTGAAACCCATCGTCCAGAACGAGACCACCTTGCGGTTGGCCTCGATGTAGAGGTCCGCGAGCTGCTGCAGCTTGGCCTTGAAGTCCTCCAGGGGTTCCGAGGCATCGCCCTTCGCCAGTTCGGCGACGAAGTCCAGGGTGTAGGGCTCGAGCGCCTTCTTGTAGTCCTCGAAACTGATGCTCCAGTGGGCGAGCGGGTTGCCCCGACTGTTCTGCTCGACGACCTCGCCCTCCTGGCGCCGCTGTCCGATCGCCTCGTACTTGTCCAGCGTGACCTTCAGTTCCTTGGCGACGATGTCGCGCTCTGCCGGGAACGCGTATTCGTCTCCGGGGCGCAGGCCGTAGCCGATGTCGGAGGGGCCGGTGGCGAAGATGGTGTGCTTGTTCACGAAATCCCAGTTCACTGCATCGCGAGCGATGATCTCGCGGGCGATGTAGTTCTGGATCGCAAGGTCGGTGTTCGGCTTGAACACGATCTCCAGGTCCGCGCCGTCGGAGCTCATGTTGCGGAACGTGGTCAGATTGACGATGCGTACGTTCGGGGCGGCCATGCGCCGATTGATGATCCGCGACCACAGCACGGTGTGCATCTCGGCCATGTTCGCGCCCCACAGGATCATCGTGTCGGTGTTCTCGATATCGTCATAGTTGCCGGCCGGTTCGTCGGTGCCGAAGACGCTGTAGAAGCCGACCACCGCGCTCGCCATGCAGTTGCGTGCGTTGGGGTCGATGTTGTTGGAGCGAAAGCCTGCCTTGAACAGCTTGTTCATCGCGTAGCCTTCCTGGATCGTCCACTGACCCGAGCCGAAACAGGCGATGCCTTCCGGGCCCTTCTCGGCATAGGTCTTGCGCAACTGGCGCTCCATTTCGTCGAAGGCCTGTTCCCAGGAAACGGGAACGAAGTCTCCCTGCTTATGGAATTGGCCGTCCTTCATGCGCATCAGCGGCTGCGTGAGGCGGTCCTGGCCGTACATGATCTTCGCGTTGAAATAGCCTTTCACGCATTGCCAGCCGCGGTTCACCGGGTTTTCCACGTCGCCTTTCTGGGCCACCACGCGGCCGTTGCTGGTGGCAAGCATCAGTCCGCATCCGGTCCCGCAGAATCGGCAAACGGCCTTGTCCCACTGCCAATCCGCTTCGGTCTCCTGGGCTGCAGCCAGTGCTGCAGGTCCCAGCGACAGACCGGCCATCGAGGCAGTACTGGCGGCGATGCCGGCTTTCAGGAAATTTCTTCGAGAGACAGTCATGGGTGAATTCCTCCTGGGTGGATTCGTTGTTCCTGCGGTTCGGTGGCGGTCAGCGCATCGATGCCGGTGGGGTGAGGTCGGACTCGCCCACGGATTGTTTCCGGCCTGCCTTCATCAGGCCTTCGAGGATCTCCGGATCTTCTTCGAAATAGTGGTACAGCATGTCCGCGAGGATGACATCGGGAAGTGCCTTGATCCGGCGCAGGCCGTTCATTTCGGCGGCAATCGAAAGCGCTTCCTGGACCACGATGATCTTGCCCTGGTCACGGTCTTCGAAATGGACTTCCACGCCTGGAAGCTCGGAGAGTGCCTGCGCAACCGCAGATAGTTTTTGGGGTTGGCAGATCACTACGATTCCGGAAAGATTCATCAACTGTACCTCTGCAAGTCGTTGTACTTGAGATGTCGGGTCTGGCTTCAAAAGCAACCGATTTCGACGGCTCCCGCAGGGCAGGGCGCATCGCAGGCCCCGCATCCCGTGCAGTGTTCGGATGTCACGATCGGCAGCAGCGCGCCTCCCGGCGCAGGCCGGAAGCGGATCGCGCCGGCACTGCAGTGGTCGCTGCAACTGCGGCACACGATTCCGAGCCGGTTCAGGCAGCTCCTGGTGACACGGGCCAGATATGGCCAGGGCCGATGCCCGTTTTCCCGGCCCGAACTCGCCAGCACACCCGGTTCGCAGTGGTCGACGCACTGGCCGCAGAAAGTGCACGCGCCGTTGGCAAAATCGACGACGGGGAAGCCGCCGGAGCCGTTCACGATGATGTTGGTCGGGCAATGGTCGCGGCAGAGGCCGCAGCGGGTGCAGCCATCCAGAAACGACTCCTCCTCGACCGCCCACGGCGGACGCAGGATGTCCTTGCCACCCGTGAAGTTGCCGCGAAGTAACTGCCTGCGGCTGACTGCTGTGTTCATGAATTCTCAAACTCCCAACGAAACCGCAAGATCCCGAGGGTGCGCTCCACGGGATCGCCCCCGACTCGTGTCCGGCATGTCCATGACCCCCGGAATGCTGCGCGCGCGCCTTGCGGTAACCGTCTGGTAGCGACCAGATGCTGGCCGGCAATTTCTGGAATATGTCGCGCCCACTGCCCGTTTACTAGTTTGCAGGCATATGTAAATCAAGAAATCGGGTACTGGGTATCCACCAAATTTCCACGCGTCCAACTCATTTTGAGTAGGTGTCTAATGCGAAAGTGGTAAGGCGGGTTCGAACGCACGCTGCCCCGGTCACCCATGGGCGTGAGTTTCACTTTAGACCTTGCACTTATTGAGATACGGATCAATCCGGGGGCGTCACTTGCGACGTTTGCGTTTATGGGGTTGATCCTCGGCCTCTTGATTTGGGTCATCAGGAAGCTTGGGTGGGAGCCAGTCATGGTCGCCAGGGCCAGTGCTAAGAGAAAGACAACGTATAAGACAGACACCTGGTCAATGTATAAGACAGCCATCTGGTTGCCGCACGCACCTGATCGCGATCAATGAAGATGCTGAACTGTGAAGCCAAGAGGGCCTCCGAAACCAGGAACCGAGGCGCGCCATGAGCCCCCCACCTCGCTGACCGGTGCCTTGCCGTACCACGGGCTTGCTCGGGCCGACGTGCGGACGAAAACTTGCCATGCGACCTTTGTGGCTACAGGATCTCCCGATCGACTGAACACTGGTACAGGAGGAGAGCCTGATGGCGGAGCGTTACGTTCTGGCGATCGATGCCGGTACGACAGGGATCACTGCGCTGGTGTTCAATCATGCCGGCCGTATTCATGCCCGGGGCTATTCGGAGTTCACCCAGCACTATCCGCGCGCGGGCTGGGTCGAGCACGATGCCGAGGAAATCCTGATGGTGACCATCAGGGTGATTGGTGAAGCATTGCGCGCGGGCGATCTGCATACGTCCGATCTCCATGCCATCGGTATCACCAACCAGCGCGAGACAGTGGTGCTGTGGGAGAAGTCCAGCGGCGAGCCGGTGGGTCGGGCAATCGTCTGGCAGGATCGCAGGACCGCGAAAGACTGCGACGACCTGCGCGAACGAGGTTTGGAGGACTGGGTTCAGGGCAAGACGGGATTACTGCTTGATCCCTATTTCTCGGGCACCAAGCTGCGTTGGCTGCTGGAGCGGGAACCTGGTTTGCGCGAGCGCGCCCGTCGTGGCGAAATCGCGTTCGGCACCATCGATTCCTGGCTGGTTTATCGGCTCACCGGCCGCCGCGCCCATGTCACCGATTACTCGAATGCTTCGCGCACGCTTCTGTACAACATTCATGAACTCCAATGGGACAGGGAGTTGCTCGAGGCCTTCGGGGTGCCGGCAGGAATGTTACCCGAGGTGATGCCGTCGTCATGGGTCTACGGCGAGACGGATCCGGAGTTGTTTCCGGGCAGGCAGCCGATCCCGATCGCCGGGATCGCCGGCGACCAGCAGGCCGCCCTGTTCGGACAGGCCTGCTATCGACCCGGGATGGCCAAGAATACCTACGGGACCGGCTCATTCGTGCTCCAGCATACCGGTACCATCGCCGTACCGAGCCAGCAAAGGCTGCTGACGACGATCGCCTGGGGTATTAAGGATAGGAAATCCAACAGCCTTCACCGCAATATCCCTTCGCCCCGGGGGCCTGTCAAGTCGCAACGCAAGCCCCGTCTGAGCAGCGGCGGCAGCCTA
>JAWLFM010000124.1:0-7786 GCA_041685565.1 Thioalkalivibrio sp. | reverse complement strand
GCGACACGCCTCCGGTCGGACTCTTCGTGTACGCACCGGCGCTGGACGGTCGGGAGCCGAAGGCTGGCGACCGGGTACAGGTGGCCGGGCGATTCGTCCACTTCCACCAACGCCCCCAACTCACTCGCCTCGCGACGCTGAACGTGTGCGCGCACGTGGGGCCGCCCCGGGCCGTCGAACTGCGCCTGCCGGAGGACGCGGCGCGCCTGGCCGAGTTCCAGGACGTCAAGGTCCGTCTCGATCAGACCCTCACGGTCACCGGTAACGCCGAGCTGGGACGCTACGGCAGCCTGCACCTTGCCGCCGGCGGGCGGCGGTTTCGCCCCGGTCAGGGCGCCGCGCACCCCCGGGATGGCGACGGCACTCGACTGATCGTGCTCGACGACGGCAGCTATCGCGCGAACCCGTGGCCCATCCCCTACCTCGACGCCGAAGGAACGCGACGGGTCGGCGACCGGGTCGACGGCCTCACCGGAATCCTGACTCAGGCCTTCGATGCGCACCGCATCCATCCGACCCGGACTCCGGTATTCCGCCCCGGCAACCCACGCCCGGCACCACCCGCCAGGCCCGACGCCAGCCTGCGCGTGGCGACGCTGAACCTGCAAAACTACTTCCTAACGTTGGGAAGCCGTGGTGCGTCCAGCCGCGCGGCGCTGCAGCGACAACGGCAGAAGCTCACCGAGGCCCTGCACGGTCTCGACGCCGACGTGATCAGCCTGAGCGAGGTGGAGAATCGGGACCGGGTCCTGGACGATCTGGTGGCCACGATCAATCGCGGGGCTTCCAAGCGCCAGCGCTATCGCGCGGTGGCATCCGCGGGTGCGGGGACGGATGCCATCCGCAACGCATTGCTCTACCGGCCCGCGCGCCTGACCCTGCTTGGCAGCGACGCCGATCCGGATCCCGTACACAACCGGGCGCCCCTGCTCGCCTGGTTCCGGCCGGCCGGCAGCGGCCGACCCTTCGGCGTCGTGGCGGTGCACTTCAAGGCCAAGGTCGGCTGCCCCCCGGAGGGCGACATCGACCGCGGACAGGGCTGTTGGAACGAACGGCGCACGGCCCAGGCCAAGCGGCTGCTGCACTGGCTGGACCGGGTGCGCAGGGACGATGCTCCGGTGCTGATCGCCGGAGACCTGAACGCCTACGCCGCCGAGGACCCCGTCGCCACGCTGCTCGCCAGGGGCAAGCGCGATCTCAGCATCCCGCAGCTGCCGTCACCGCAACGCTACACCTATGTCTTCCGCGGCGAGGCCGGACAACTGGACTACCTGCTCGCACCTCCCGCCCTCGCCCGCCAGGTCTCGAACGCGGGCATCTGGCACATCAACGCCGACGAGCCGCCGTTCCTCGGGTTCAGCGGCCGGCAACCGGCCCCGGGACCGTGGCGATCATCCGATCACGATCCCGTCTGGGTGGACCTCAACAACTGAAATCATTCGTCAGATGAGGCCCAGGGCAACCATGGCGTGCGAGACCTTCAGGAAGCCGGTGATGTTGGCGCCGGTGACATAGTTGCCGGGCTGCCCGAACTCCTCTGCGGTCTCGTAGCAGTTGCGGTGGATGTTCACCATGATCGCCTGCAGGCGCGCCTCGGTGTGTTCGAAGGTCCAGGAGTCGCGGCTGGCATTCTGCTGCATCTCTAGGGCACTGGTGGCGACGCCGCCGGCGTTCGCGGCCTTCCCGGGCCCGTAGGCAATGCCCGCTTCCTGGAAGACGCGGATGCCCTCCGGGGTCGTCGGCATGTTGGCGCCCTCGGCCACCGCGATACAGCCCTGCTGCACCAGGACGGCGGCATCCTTGCCGTTGAGTTCGTTCTGGGTCGCACAGGGCAGCGCAATCTGGCAGGGTACGGCCCAGATGTTGCCATCGGAAAGGTAGGTACTGTCCGTCCGTTCGTCCGCATAGGCGCTGATACGCCGGCGCTCGACCTCCTTGATCTGCTTGATCAGGTCCAGATCCAGGCCGTTCTTGTCCACGATCACACCGTTGGAGTCGGAGCAGGCGATCACCTGGCCGCCCAGGCTGTGGATCTTTTCGATGGCGTAGATCGCGACGTTGCCGGAACCGGAAACGACGCAGGTCTTCCCTTCGAGGGAATCGCCCCGGGCCTTGAGCATCTCGTCCAGGAAGAACACGGTCCCATAGCCGGTGGCCTCGGTGCGTGCGCGGCTGCCGCCCCAGTTCAGGCCCTTGCCCGTAAACACCCCCGACTCGTAGCGGTTGGTGATGCGCTTGTACTGGCCGAAGAGGTAACCGATCTCGCGTTGGCCGACGCCGATATCCCCGGCGGGCACGTCGGTGTACTCACCAATGTGCCGGTACATCTCCGTCATCAGGCTTTGGCAGAAGCGCATGATCTCGGCGTCCGAGCGCCCCTTCGGGTCGAAGTCGCTGCCACCCTTGCCGCCGCCGATGGGTAGCCCGGTCAGCGCGTTCTTGAAGATCTGCTCAAAGCCCAGAAACTTGATGATCCCGAGATAGACCGAGGGGTGGAAGCGCATCCCGCCCTTGTACGGGCCGAGCGCGCTGTTGAACTCCACCCGGAATGCCCGGTTGATGTGCGTGTGACCCTGATCGTCCTGCCAGGGAACGCGGAAGATGATCTGGCGCTCGGGCTCGCAGATGCGCTGGATGATCTTGTGCTCCGCGAACTCCGGGTACTTCACCAGCACCGGCCCCAGGGTCTCCAGGACCTCGTGCACTGCCTGGTGGAACTCGGTCTCGCCCGGATTGCGGCGCAGCACGTCCCGGTAAATGGGTTCCAGCTTCTCGTCGAGTCCTGCCACCATAATCGCTCTTCTCCATGTCAGTGTCGGCCTGCACCCATGAAGGGCAGCAGACCTCGGAATGCCTCTGCGAACCCGGCCGATACCATCCGGCCGGTTCAGCACCGGTCCGGAACGAGCCAAACGGGTTCTTGGGGGCAACATGATCCTCGATAAGAGGTTCCTGGCGCCAGTCGGTGCCCTGCCTCAGCCGTACGCCAGCCCGTTGGCGACCAGCAGGTCGTGGTCCGGCGGCCCTCCGGCGGTTCGGCTGTCGAAGACGATGCCGCGGTCGCCGGACAGGATCACGATCCGATCACCCAACTGCGGCACCAGTGTCATCTGGTGCGTGGCGACCACGGAGGTGATGGACCTTCCACGCAACCACTCGAGCAGCCAGCCGACGGTTCGGGGGTCGAGGTTCGCGGTCGGTTCATCCAGCAGCAGAACCTCCGGTTCGACCGCCAGAAGGCACGCAAGACACAGCCGCTGCTTCTCCCCGCCCGAGAGTTCGAACGGTGGCGCATCCAGGAAGTCCTGCAACCGGAGCACATCGGCCCAGTACAGGATCCGGGCGGTCCGTTCCGATTCCGCCAGATGGCGCAGCCCGAAGCCGATCTCGTCGCGAACGGTGGGGTTGAACAGCATCGACTCGGGATGCTGGAACATCAGTACGACCCGTTGGCGGAAGTCGCGCTGCCAGCCGCGGTCCTGGAGCGTATGCGGGTCCACCCTGCGTCCCGCGAAGCGGAATTCGCCGCGTGTGGGCGGGATCAGCCCGTCCAGGGTCCGCAGCAGGGTGCTCTTGCCACAGCCATTGGTGCCCAGCAGCACCACACGCTCGCCGGCGTGGATGGCCAGGTCGACGCCCTGCAGCGCCGTGCGGCCATTCGGATAGGCGACGGCGACCTGTTCCAGTTCCAGCAACGGAACCGGTTCAGTCATGCAGGGCACCGCGCGAGCGCATCGCCTGGGTCACCATCTCCGCGTTGTGGACGCCCTTGTCCAGTGCCGCGAGACCGATGGCGGCACTGCCCAGATAGCGCTGATGCAGCGTGGGTGCGACCACCGTGCGGCTCTTCTGGGCGCAGCGGTAATCCTGGACCAGGCGGCGGAAGAGCTGGACCTGAGCACGCACGATCACCAGCCAGCGGCGGACCTGCGGCACGCGCACCAGGGCGAGGTCGAGATCGACATCGCGCAGCATCCAGGCGGTCAACAGCGCCAGGACCAGTACCCGCAGGTTGATCAGCAGCAGGGCGTGCAACACCGGCTGACCGGTCAGCCATCCCATGACCAGGAGGCCCGAGGAGATCAGCAGCAGAATCCAGAGGACCGGCCGCCCCGCACGCAGCAGGAGTGCGAGGCGGCTGGGCCCGGAGGACAGGAGCAGCCCGGCCAGCATCAGCAACAGCACGCGTGGGTCATGGATCAACGTGACCGCAATCACCGCCGCGAGATAGGCAACGAGACGAACCGGGTGCGAGAAGGGCATGCCTTCAGGCCTCCCGCCCACAGGCTGAAGGGATCCAGCAGCGCCTGCGCGCATGACGCCAGACCAGCAGGGTCAGGGCGGCCTCGGCCGCGCCGATGAACAGATGCGGCAGCAGGATCGCCGGCAGGGTCACGGACCAGCCGAAGGGAAAGAAGCGCGGACTGCCGTCCGGACCCTGGGCGATCAGCGGCTGGAGCCCCAGGACCAGGGCCACCAGCAGGGCAGAGAAGAGAACGGCAACGAACACCGCCGCGAGCACGGCGAAGTCGGCGTGAACGGGCCGCAGGAGATGAAACAGCAGATAGGCCGTCCAGGCCCCGATGAAACCCATGGCCAGGGCGTTGACCGGCAGGGCGGTCAGACCGCCGGCCCCCATCACCAGTGCCTGCAATATCAGCACGAGGGTGTAGGCCAGGAATGCCACCCAGGGGCCGAAGACCAGCGCCAGCAGCCCCACCCCGATCGCGTGACCGGACGTCCCACCCGGCAGCGGCAGCATCAGACTGGAGAGCACAAAGGCCAGCGCGGTAAACACGGCGAGCCTCGGCAGGGCCTCATCCCCGACCTGATGCGCAAGACCACGTGCGGCCCACCACCACAGGGGCACGGCCACCACCAGCGCAGGCAGGTAGGTCTGGGGCGAGATCAGTCCGTCGGGGATGTGCATGTCAGGCAGGCGGGTGGCGGGCGCGGCGCCCGCGCCAGAGGGCGATGATACCAAAGACACCGAGCAGGTAGCCGATGCCCGCCGTCAGGCGCGCGGCCTGTGCCGGGTTGGCGTCACCGCCGCCGGCCGTCACCACACCCTCCGGGCCCACCTCCACCTGCATCTCCACCCCGTGTCCGTCCTCGGTGGCGACCACGACCCGCCAGGCGCCTGGCCGATCCGGGCGGAAACTCATCTCGCCGCGCGCATTGATCCGGCCGCTCTGAAACGGCCGCGTGGCGTCCGGTGCCATGACGCGGTACGCGTCGAAGTAGGGTTTGTCGCCATCCGGAAAATGGAACCGCACCACGACGGCCTCGGCAACGGCGGCGTCGTGCAGCAGGGCGTGCCCCAGCGCGTTCGAACCCGGCAGCAACAACAGCAGCCCGGCCAGGCCCGCCATCAGGCGCAGCTGGGGCCAGGATCGCGCCTCGCCACGGCGCCGCTGCGGCCGGCGCATCGTGGGCACGGTCATGGCACCACGAAGGTCAGGGTCGAGTGGTAGGACCTGCGATCGCAGAGCGTCGGGTCGGGAAAGGCCTCGCCTTCCTGCGCGAGAACCAGCCACTGGCCGGCGACCGCCGGCACGAAACGGACCACCCCCTCGGCATTGGTCGCCACGCGCAGGGCGTAGGCCTCCTCCCCCTGCGCCTCGAATCCGGCGTAGGTCGCACGTACCTCGCCCGCCCAGGGCTTGCCGTGCAGCAGAACGCGAACCTCCAGCGGATCCCCGGTGCGCAGCGCCGCGGGATCGTTCAGGGGCATCAATTCCAGCGGATGGCCCTGTTCCTGGCGCCATGCCGCGCTCGCGCCGCGACCCACGATGGCCTTCATCACGTTGACCGACTGGCTGCAGCTGAACGCGTCCGGATACTGTTCCCGGGAGGCGCGCCGCCCACCCTCATGCGTCCGGCTCCAGAAGCTCGGGTTCTGTTCGACCACGAGCAGATGCGCACCCTCAGCCAGGGGCGGCATGGGGTGAAGTTCCCGATCATCGAGCACCAGTTCCTGCACCTGCCCGTCCGGTTCGATCATGCGGACGGCCTGCAGCTGGTGCGGCGTCAGCAGCCCCTCGCCGGGAAAGCGGTGACCGAAATGGACCCGGAAGCCCGGGCCGGTGTCTGCCTCCGTGACGGTGATCCAGGGGTAGTGCGCCAGGGCCGGGGCATACGGCGCACCCAGGGCCAGGACCAGGAAGGCCGGCAACGCTGCCCGCAATAGGTGCAACCGGCGTCGAGGACCGGTCCTGAATGAGTTCGCGCCCCGCCCTTTCGGTGCCCGCTTGTGGGGTTCTGCCTGCATCGCCGATAACTCGCCAGTAAGATCAATTTATCATACCGCTCATCTTACCCGGCCGGGCTTCCGCGGACCAGATCCACCTTCCAGAATCCTGTACCGTCTCCGCATCAACAGTGGCTCTCCGCCGGTCAAGTATTCTCGCCCGTGAGCTTGGGAGCACCACCCCGTGCCCGTTGGACGACTCCGCCTCGCCGCGCATCACCGGTGCCGAAGAACCCTTCCGCTCCACGGGCCACTGCGTGCACGCCACCGAAGAACAGGCTCCGTTTCCCCCACAGGCGATGCTCGGGATGGCGGGCCAGAAAGGCGGCGAACTCGGCATCGAAACCAAAGCCCGCCTCGACGCTCAGGAGCCGGTCCTCGAAGTGGATGCGCGGGGCATCGACCGCCTGCTCCAGGGGCATCCCGAAATCCAGCAGGTTCACCAGCACCTGCAGGATCGCGGTGCGGATGCGGTTGGACCCCCCTGAACCCAGCACCACCTCGCCGCCGCCGGCGCACGCGACCAGGGTCGGCGCCATCATCGAGGTCAGCCGTTCGTCCTCGCGCCAGCGGAAGAACCCGCGGGGGTTGAGATCGGCCTCTCCGAGCATGTTGTTCAACATGATGCCGGTGTCCGGAATCAGCCTGCCGCAGCCCTCGCCGTTGCTGGCGGTCAGGCTGGCCACATTGCCCTTGCCATCCATCACGCTGATGTGCGTGGTACCCCGAAGCGCGGGGCTCAGCCCCTGGAGCTCCCGCAGATACCGGTCGAGGAGACCCGGGTCCAGCAGCGCCCAGGCATCCACAGCTCCGTCGTCATCGGACATCGCCTCCAGCCGGGCCCGGTCGGTCAGGGCCATCACCCGCGCGAGTCTCTCCAGGTGGCGCGTGGATCCGAAGGACCCGTCCGAGAGGTCCATGGCCTCCAGCAGCTTCAGGGCAAAGCCGAGGAGGATCCCGCCCGACGAGGGCGGCGGATTGGTCCAGATCCGATGCCCGCGGTAGTCCAGGGCCAGCGGCTCGCGCGGTTCGGCTCGGTAGTCGCGGAGGTCTCCCAGCCGGAGCAGGCCGCCATCGCGCCGGCACAGGTCCGCCACCAGATGTGCAAACTCGCCCTCGTAAAACCACCGCTCCCCCTCCCGGGCCAGGCGCTCGAGGACGTCGGCCAGGGCCGTCTGGCGGAGCAGATCGCCTTCCACCACCAGCGAGCCGGGACGGGTGGGACTCGCGAACAGGGCGCGCGAGTCCTCGGAGTGGGCATAGATGGCCTCCACGATCCGGAAGGCATGGGCCTGCAGCGCATTCACCCGGACGCCGTGCCGCGCCAGACGCACGGCGGGTTCCACCAGCACCCCCATGGGCAGGGATCCCAGGCTGCGGTGCGCGGCAAAGAGGCCACGCACCATGCCCGGCGTGGCCACCGATCCGAGACCGATGTGGAATTCCTGCTGCGCGTCACCGAAATCGGCGAGGATCGGAAGAAACTCGATGGCGTCCACCGGCCGTTTGTGTCGGGGCGTCTGCACGAAGAAGTCC
>JAWLFM010000123.1:0-7835 GCA_041685565.1 Thioalkalivibrio sp. | reverse complement strand
TCGTGGATACCGCAACACCGACACCTTCATCACCATGATCTACCTGATCGGGAGCCCCGCGGGCTCCATCCTCAAATCCACGTGAAACGACGAAGAACCACCAAAGATGGCCGACTTTTCGGCTCTGGAGGATTCAATGAAAGAGCGTTTTCCTGTTGGCGCACTCATTTCCCTTCTGGTGCTGCTGTGCATTTCAAGTACAGCGCACGGCGCCATCATTAACTACGAATATCAAGGATCGCCGCTGTTCATCGAGCCTGGGTTTGAAGAGTACTGTGATTCCGCGGGATATTGTGAGCCGGAACTCCCCGGAATGACCGGCTTCCTTTCAATCGACGAATCGGCACTCCCTGGGGGTAGCTTGACCAACGCGACGGTCGAGCTCTACTCAGGTCCTTATGGTTTATCGGCATCTACACGTGTTGAACGGCCAGAAGGCTCGTTCTTTGGGAGCGCAACCTGCCCAGCGAGTGACGATTGGTGGAATTCGTCTTGCTCTTTCCCGCCGCCGGGCGTGATTGAGTATTCGTTCGGGATTCAGGGCTTCGGCGGGGTATCCGCTGCGTTCCCTACCGGAGAGGGGCTCACGAATCTCGTTTTTGACTCCAGCAAGAACATCACGAACTGGGACATTGTTATTCTCGATGGACCGCCAGACTTCGTTCTTACGATGTCTGGAGATACCCACGTCACTTGGCCCATCTGGCACTCGACTGAAGCTGGCACTTGGACCAAGGTGCCCGAGCCGGCCACAATTGCACTGCTCGGCCTCGGCCTGGCGGGCATAGCATTCGCGCGGCGCAGGAGCACACAATGGCGCAGGAGCACACAATGACGAAACACTCCGTCGAATTCACCCGTTAGCCTCCAATGGAGCGATTGCGGGGAGTGCCCATGGGACCATTGGCGCACCGGAATTCCGGAGGCAGAGGTCAGAGGTTCGAATCCTCTCGGGCGCGCCATCGACAAGAGGGGCCAGGCCAGGCGGTCTGGCCCTTTGTGTTTCCGGACGCCGGCAGGGGGACGGGGGCGATTCGACACCGGCCAGGCAAGGGCGCAAACGCCCCGTAAGCCGTGGAAGCGCTGAATAAGCCATCCTGACTTTCTCGGCCGGCGCTGCGCTGCACAGAGGCTTTGCCGCTTGCTCCAGAATCAACCACCTGCGGTGCCCGATTCCGGTGGCACTTCCCCGTGCCGCAGGGAAACGCCGCTAACTCTCATGGCCCTCTGCGCCACCCGGGACCATGAAAGCTCCCTCCCCCGCTTGCGGGGGAGGGTTGGGGTGGGGGCTCAGCGCCGGGCCCGGGGGGGGGGGGCGGCGGCCCCCCCCGCCCCCCCGGGGCCCCACAACCCCCCCCCCCCCGGGGGGGGGGGGGGGTTGGGGGGGGGGCCCCAGCGCCGGGCCCGGCCCTCACCCCCGGCCCCTCTCCCGCAAGCGGGAGAGGGGAGCAATGCGCGACTTTCACGCTAATCAGCGTTTCGCTATCCGTTGACGGCGGCGCGTACCAGCGATGAGCGGTGGCGCTGAATCCGTCCGGTCTGAACGATGCGCATCACCGCGTCGGCCAGAGTCGGGGAGTCGTGACGAACGGGCAGGTCCGGCGTGGCGAGCGAGGCGGTGAAGACCCCGTTCACGTACCGCTCGACCGTCTGGATGTCGGCTTCGACCACGGTTGCGCCCTCGTGGTCGTAGGCGGCCTGCACGGTCCCACCCGGGGTGGTGGTATTGACGAGCGCCCAGTCGAGCCGGGCGGGGCCGGCGTAGCGTTCGAATTCGCGCAGAAAGTCGGAAGCCCGGAAGCCATCGGTCTCCCCGCGCTTCGTCATCAGGTTGCACACGAAGATCCGCGTGGCCGCAGACGCAGCGAGGGCGTCGGCGATGCCGTCGACCAGGAAGACCGGCAGGATGCTGGTGTACAGGTCACCCGGCCCGATCACGACCGCATCCGCCTCCTCGATCGCGCGCAGGGCCCTGGCGTTCGCGTCGACCGGCGAATCGAGGAACACGCGCTCGATGCGCGGCAGGGGCGCACCGCGCTGGTCGATCGCCGCCTCGCCGTGCAGGATCCGGCCATCGGCCAGTTCGGCGCACAGGTCCGCGCGCCCCAGCGTGACCGGAAGCACGCTTCCGCGGACCCGCAGGATTCCCGACAGCTGCTCGACACAGCGCTCCAGGTCGTCGCTCAGGCTGGTCAGCGCTGCCATGAAGAGGTTGCCGACACTGTGACCGTTGAGGCTGGAGGCTTCGGCAAAGCGGTAGTCGAGCGCCGCACGGATCGGCGCGGTGTGCTCCGAGACCTCGCCCAGCGCCAGCAAACACCGCCGCAGATCGCCGAACGGCGGCATTCCGTACTCGGACCGGAGCAGCCCGGTGCTGCCACCGCTGTCGAACATGGTGACGATCGCGGTCAGATTCGGCGTATGCGCCTTCAGCCCGCCCAGGAGCGTCGACGTGCCGGTGCCGCCACCGATGGCCACCACCTTCGGCCCACTGCCTCCCGAGCGAAAATGATCCATTCGAACCCCCTTTGACGGCGTCATTGCCTACGGCGCCAGGCGTGCCGGCAACGCGCCTGGGCCATCCAGTGCCGTGACCGGCCAATTGATCGTCGCGATCCCGTCGCCGCCAGCCACACGGCGGCCATGGTGCGGACTTTCGCCCTGCGCCGTCTTCCTGAGCGGCAAAGCATCCGCATCCTTGAGGGAAAACGAAGCACGCCGCGTGCCAGTCTGAATGCCTTTATTGCACAGCAGCAATGCGGTGGCGGCTCCCGGCGGCATGACAGCCCGAGTCACACCCCTGACACGAATGGTCAGGTTCGGCAGAAGCCGTGTCAATTCCGACGGGCACCAATTCCCCCGGGGGCAGATTTTCAAACTGTCCCCGCTGCCTCGGAGGGATCTCCTCCGCCCCGGAGGGAAGAAACGCCCGACCCAGACGATCATCCACGGAAATCCCGCGCGGACAGATGCAAAACCTGTCCCCTCTGTCCCGGACGGCAATTCCTTTTAACGTGAAAGTCACGAATTTCTCCCCTCTCCCGCTTGCGGACAAATCCGCCGGGAGCGGATTTCGAACCGCCGAAGGCGCGCCTGAAAGGGCGGAGGGCACGAAGCCCGGAGTAACGGGGCCGGGGGTGAGGGCCGGGCCCGACGCCGCGCCCCCACCCCAGCCCTCCCCCACAGGTGGGGGAGGGAGCTTTCATCGTCGGGGGTGGCGCAGTGCCATGGGAGTTAGTCCCGAAAGTGCACGAAGAGCCGACCGTGGTTCTTCGAATCCTTTTCCACGCGATGGTACTGCGCCTTGATGTCGGGGCGCTGCAGGAAGCGCAGCACGCGCTTTTTCAACTGGCCGCTGCCCTTTCCGTGGACGATCTCGACGGTCGGGATCCGCTTCTCGCGGGCGTCCCGCATCGCTCCCTCGAGGGCGGCGTCGATCTTCCGCCCGTTGCGGAAGCATTCGTGCAGGTCAATCGATATTCGAGCCACGGTTTTCCAGAGCCAGGTGGGCCACGCGGGAAGTTCGGTCACCATGGAGCACAGCCAGACGTGTCGGAGCAAGGCGAGCAAGTGCCGGAATAGCCGTACTATTTCAAACTTGCTCAACGCAGCGCCGGCATGTTTAGCGCAGCGATCGGATACCGAACTTTTCGCATGGCCCACTGCAGGGCCATGCCAGCACCATCACACACGCGCGGAGGCCGATTACGGCCCCTCTGCCGCCATCACCGAATCGACCTGCAGCCGCCGCCCCTCTTCCGGGTGCCAGCTGAAGCGCCCCTCCACGACGACTGGTTCCCCGACATGGTTGGCGACCGCAGACCCCGGCCGTATCGCCAGGCGGTTGCGCGGCGTCGTCTCGATCCAGTAGTGCTCCGGATCATGGATCGCCTGCACCGTGCCCTGCGTGCGCACCCGTTCGCCATCGAAGGCGGCCGGCGCACCGGACAATTGCTCCAGCGTCACCTCGGAAACCCGCTCCTGCGCACATCCGGACACCGCGGTTACCGCCAGCAGGCAGAACCCGGCGAACCACGACGGCCGATAAGTTCTCGCAGGACCCACTACGCGGATAGCCGCAGCGAACCGTTCCCGGGCTCGGGACGCCGAGGGATCTGCTTGGCGGACGGCCGGACATTTTGCGGTCCACTCACCTGCAGTTGCGCGGACTCTTCCTCCCAACGGAAGACCTCCGCGCCATCAAAACCGCCTCCCACGCGTTCATCCAGCGCATTCCTTGCGACATCGAATCCCGGATACTCGGTTTTCACTGTCTGGATCACCTCACCCACCCCCCTCCGAACGGGTTTCCACAACCATGGTCCATGCCGTTCACCGCCTTCTCCACAACCATAGCCCCCACGCCCTTGCGCTGCCAACCCGGAGCCGCGCGGCCAGACCAAGCAAGGACCCTGTCACACCCGTACCTGAGCGGGTCCTGGGCCGGCACCATGCAGCCCGTGTTGCGACCGGGCGCGCTCTTCAAGAGGGGGCATGGCATTTGCTGCTGTCCGTGTTTTTTACAGATATGGCGGAGCCGCCCGAAGCCAAATTCCTAAATTATTGATTATACTCGCCGTGTCCTGCCTGGCACGAGACGTGCAAGTGGACCAGGCGACAGGCGTTGGTTGTGGTCAGCCGCCATTTGCCTCGAGCCGCGCCTCAAATGTAGCCAACTGAACACGAACAACGAGTCAAGGAGCCTTCGATATGAAATTTTTCTCCGCAACTGTAGCAGTCACCGCCCTTGGCCTTGCGATGGCGGGGCCTGCCTCGGCAGCCTTGATCACGGGTGACATAGCCTTCGGCGGCACCCTCATCAGCAAAAACGGCGATGGCGAAGTGAAATTCCAACCCAAGACAGACAATACCCTTGGACCAACAGTCACAAAAGTTGAGGGTGCGTTTTTTGATGGCGGCATCAGGCCCGGTGATGCTGTAGATTTTTATGATTTTACCTACGAGCTGTTTAGCGCAACCACCCTTTGGGATCTCGGTAACTTCAGCTTCAAATTGGAAGAAGTGACCAGCATCCAAGGAGCGCTGGAGCTGCGGGGCAGTGGAACCATGTTTGGCGAGGGTTTCGATGCCACGCCGTATATGTGGAGCTTCAGCGCTGATAGCGTGAGCGAGTCAACGATCGCATTCTCTTCGACGAACGTCGCGGTTCCTGAACCGGCCACGCTTCTGCTCCTGGGCATGGGGCTTCTTGGTCTTGCAGCCGTTCGCCGTAGAGCGGTGTGAGGGTCTAACCCACAAAAGTTAAGGCGTCACCGCCGGCGCGAGGGAAACCTCGCGCCTTTTTTTGTTGCAGGAAAACGGGGGTCGGGGGCCGGACCAAGACAAGCCCCTGTAAAGATAGAGAAAAAAGGCCTTTTCGGGGCCCGAAACGAGGCTTGGAGGCCCATTTAAACCAGAACCCGGGGTCGAACCAAGCCAAACCCTTGTAAAGATGGAAAAAATGGACCTTTTGGGGGCCCTGAACCGCGCTTAGAGCCCCATTTTTGGCCCCAAAAACGCCGCTTCAGACTATGAATGACCATCCCTTACTTCTCCCGTTGCGCGGGTGCAAACCAAATCGCTGGCCGCATCCCGAGGTGGTTGCTACGCTCCGCAGTTGCACAACCGCCAACCCGCGGGGGAATCACCGATGTCGAACCGAACGATCGGCCTGGACGATACGCTATACCGCTACCTGCTGGAGGTATCCCTGCGCGAAGACCCGCTGCTGGCCGAGTTGCGCAACCAGACCGCCGCGATGCCGGAAGCGAACTACCAGATCGCGCCGGAACAAGGCCAATTCATGGCCTTCCTCGCGCGAGCCACCGGTGCCCGCCGATACCTCGAGATCGGGACCTTTACCGGCTACAGCGCGCTCGTCGTCGCCCTGGCACTGCCCGCCGACGGCGAGGTGATCGCCTGCGACCTGAGTCGCGAGTGGACGGACATCGCCAAGGCGTTCTGGAAACGCGCGGGTGTCGAGGACCGCATCCGGCTCGAGTTGCGGCCGGCGCTCGAGACCCTCGCGGATCTGCGCAGCCGCGGCGACGAGGGCCGCTTCGATCTCGCCTTCATCGATGCGGACAAGACCGCCTATCCGGAGTACTACGAGCAATGCCTGGCCCTGCTGCGCCCGGGAGGCATCGTGATGGTCGACAACACGCTCTGGTCCGGAGCGGTCGCCGACTCCACCGACCACTCCGCCGATACCGAGGCGATCCGGGCCTTCAACCGCCAGCTGCAGCAGGACGACCGCATCGACCTGTCGCTCGTTCCGATCGGCGACGGCCTGACGCTGGCCCGCAAGCGCCCCGGGACCGCATCGCCGTAGCCAGGCGGCAGCAAGCCCGTCATCCCGCGGCACGGTTGCCGCCAGGGCCACCGGAGCTCGGCGGAACCCACATGTTGCGCAGCGGCTGATGCGCGCGATCCGGGATCTCCTTCGAAAAGCGCAGCTCGATGCCATTCCCGCTGCGGATGCCGAAAATCCGGCCGCTGCTCAGCCGGTACAGGCGCGCGACCTCGCTGCAGCCGCGCACGAATGCGGCGGGCGGGTCGCCGCGGCGCACCCGCGCCTTGCCGCCGTTCAGGTCGATAACGAAGCGCACCCGCACGTGCCGCAGGAACAGCACCAGCACCACGGCCATGGCCGCGAGAATTCCCAGCAGCGTCCAAATCGGTGTCATCGTCGATGAGGCTCGCCTCCCGTACCAGCCGGCGTCAAGCTCGCGCGGAATCCGACGGCCCGGCGGGCTACCTCAAAGCTAAGCTCTCAAATACACCATCCTGGCTTTCTCAGCGCACTGTGCGCTGCACGGATGATTTGCAGCTTGCTTAGGAATCAACCACCTGCGGCGGTCGATTCCGGCGGCAACCCCGTGTGCCGCAGGGAAACACCGACAAACCAGGGTTTCCCTGGCCTGCAGACCCCAAGCACGGCGGTGGCATGCTACGCATGTCCCATTAAACCCTTCGAGACCGTGCGGATGGAATAGGCACCACCATCCGGCGCGTCCGAACTGCGATCGGCCGGAAATTTTCGGCGCGGGCCTCGTCCCGCACACCCTTCAACAAAACGACACCCCCTTGAAAGGAGGATCACCATGAACCTCACCCGCAGGGAATTTCTGGAAGTGCTGGTGGCCGCGAGCGCCGCCGGCCTCGCGACCGGGGCCTGGGCGCGCGCGCCGGACGACTGGGCCAAGATGCCTCGGGGTTTCTACGACGTACCCACCTTCGGCAATGTCTCGCTTTTGCACTACACGGACTGTCACGCGCAGCTCAACCCGGTCTATTTCCGCGAGCCGAACGTCAACATCGGCGTCGGCGACATGCAGGGCAACCCGCCGCTGCTGGTGGGGGACAAGCTCCTCGAGTACTTCGGCGTGAAGCCGGGTACGCCAATGGCCCATGCGATCACGCACCTGGACTTCGCGGAGGCCGCACGCAAATATGGCCGCGTCGGCGGCTTTGCCCATCTGTCCACGCTGATAAAGAAACTGCGGGCAGATCGCCCGGGCGCACTGCTCCTCGACGGTGGCGACACCTGGCAGGGATCGGCGACCTCGTTCTGGACCGATGCGCAGGACATGGTCGATGCCCAGAAGCTGCTCGGCGTCGACGTGATGGTAGGGCACTGGGAATTCACCTTTGGTGAAGACCGGGTGCTGGACATCATCAACAACGAACTGCAACCGGCAGGAATCGAGTGGGTGGCGCAGAACGTCGTCGATGTGGACTGGGGCGACCCGATTTTCGAGCCCTATACCGTTCGCAACATCAATGGCGTACCGGTCGCGATCATCGGCCAGGCCTTCCCCTACACCCCGGTGGCG
>JAWLFM010000122.1:0-7857 GCA_041685565.1 Thioalkalivibrio sp. | reverse complement strand
AGTGCAGGAATAGTGGGCCTATTTCAAACTTGCCCAACGCAGCGCCGGCGCTTCTGGCGAAGCGATCTGGTACCGAACTTTCCGCATGGCCCACTAGGTCGATCTCAGACCTCCGGTGCCGGAAGGCGCGGGAAACGCAGAGGCTGGCCAAATAGATCGTTTATACTGGTGAAGCGACGGGCGCGACTTGATCCGCGTGCCAGCCGATGGAGTACGGTGTGCCCGACCATCCGTTCCAGGGTTCGCCCCGGGAGGGTGCCCGCAGACAGGATGGTGCGGCATGTTTCGCGCATCGTTTCCCGGCGGGCTGCGCGAAGCCGTTACGCGACCCTACCGGTGCTGAAGTGGCATGGGTCGGGACCGACTCTTCCGTACACGGGATCGCGAGGATGCCCCCCTTACCGGTGGAGGAACCCATGAACACCCAGCCCCCAATACGTCAGCGAAAGACCAGGATCGGCGCCGGAGCCTCGGGGCAGCCACCGAAGACCGAGTTCATCTACCACTGGAATCGCATCATCGGTGCACTGGTCGGGCTGGTGCTGCTGATCGTCCTGGTCGGCTTCGGCATCCAGGCCTGGTTATCATCCCCCTCGGCACCGTCCGGCGATGCCGGGTTGGAGGACGTGGGTACGCCGGTCGTACCGCTCGAGGCGGTGCCTGAATCGGGCGAGCAGGTGATCGGAACGTCCGCGGCTCAGCCGGCAGGGTCAACGATCAGCCCGGACCCGGTCGCCCCCGTGCAGGACGCCCCATCGACGACGGATGCAGCGATGCCTGCTGATACGGCTTCGCCGCGAGACGAGGACGTTCCGGCACGGTCGCAACCGCAACCAACCGCCGAGGGCGACTTGCCCCGCGTCTTTCTGCCACCCGATACGCGGGTCAATCTTCGCGCCGAGCCCGCGCTATCCAGTCCGGTGTTGCGCATCCTCGACGCTGGGGCGGAATTGCGGCTACTTGAGAGGGACGAGGCCTTCTACCAGGTCCGTTCCGACGAGGGCATCGTCGGCTGGGTCAGTCGGGATTTCTCATCGCTCACGCCGTACGCCACCCCGGCGCCTTGACCCTACCCCGGGTCGGAACGATATCCCGGCTCGGACCAAGCCAAGTGCCCCCTCGGGGCCTCAGGGCTTGCGCAGGAGATCGGCCCGATTGGGGTTGCGGAACTCCGCCACACCCTCCGGACCCATGTGTTCCATGAAGCGATCCCGGATGCGGTTGTAGAGTGAAGCGTCGATCGCGAATTCGGTATGCGTGGCGCCAAGGATGCGGTCCTCGAATTCCTCGAAGCCCTGGAAGCGGCTGATGCTGTCGAAGAAGATCTCGTCCTCGAGCCGAAACAGCCCGTCTTCGACCGCCGTGCTCAGCGCCTCGAAGGCCGCCTCCCGCACCGCTTGTTCGTCGTGGAACAGGCGCATGATCTCGTTGAACGTGCCGGCGTAGAGCGGCTCGGAAAAATAGGCGATGCCGCCCGGCCTGAGGACGCGGTGGATCTCCATGAGGCCCTGACGCAGCAGGTGACGCGGGACATGATGCAGCGATTTCAGCATGATCACCGCGTCGATCGATCCGTCCGCCTCGTCGATGGCCTCGACGCCTCCCAGCCGGAATCTGACCTTTGGCAGATCGCTGATGCGCAGATTCCGTTCGTGCTGCACCTGGTCGACCTCCGTCGCGATCACCTCGCTCACCGGCAGTTCTTCGGCGATGCGCCGGGTGGTCAGGGCACGGCCGCAGCCGAGTTCCAGCAATCGGCCGCCGGCGACCGGAAGCCGTTCGGCAATCAGTTGGAGATCCGACATGATCGGCAGGGGGCCAGGCTTGAATCGCTGCAAATCCATCTCCCGACAATGCAACAAGGATGCTGGAACGCCGATTCTAGCGCGGATGAAGGAACAAAAATGAGGAAGGCCGAACGGAAGACTCCGGGGTGGCAGGATCGCCTGGGCAGGGGACCGCTTGCATAGCGCTATACTTTTCCCTATATAACGATTCGGATCGGAGGGGCGGATGGTGAGAGCAGAGATCGACGGCCGGTTCTGGCTGAATGTCGAGGGCAAGGGCTTTCTCGGCATGGGGCGCATCGAGTTGCTGGAGCGGATCGCGACCACGGGCTCGATCGCCGCCGCGGCCCGGGCGATGGGCATGAGCTACAAGGCCGCCTGGGACTCGCTCGACGCCATGAACAACCTCGCGGATCAGCCCCTGCTGATTCGGCAGATCGGCGGGCGGCAAGGCGGCGGCACGAGATTGACCGAGTACGGACAGCGGGTGATCAGCCAGTATCGGGCCGCGGAGCGCGAGTACCAGCGCTTCCTGGGCCTGATGCGCGAGCACCTGGAACATCTGGGTTCAGCAGATCTTCCGGAAGGCTGGAACTTCATCAGGAGACTGGCCATGCGCAGCTCGGCACGAAATCAGTTTCAGGGTCAGGTCATCCGCTTCAGCGAGGGGGCGGTGAACGACGTCATCAGCGTCGACATCGGCGAGGGGATCGAGATCGTCTCCGTGATCACCCACGAGGCGGCGCAGTCCCTCGATCTGCTGCGGGAGGGGCGCTCGGTGCAGGTGCTGATCAAGGCCTCCTTCGTGATCCTGTGCGAGGACGTCGAGGGGATGCGCTACAGCGCCCGCAACCGCCTCTGCGGAACCGTAAGCCGGATCCAGCCCGGGGCGGTGAACGCGGAGGTGAAGCTCGATCTCTCCGCCGGAAGGACACTCACCTCGATCGTGACCATGGATGCCGTGAACGAGGGCTGGCTGAAAGCGGGTGAACGGGCCTGTGCGCTGATCAAGGCGCCGCACGTCATCCTGGCCGTCTCCGACTGAGGCGTCTGCATCCCCAACTCCCCTGACGGAGGCCCTTGGAAGTGAGTCGCCTGATCCTTGTGTGCATGGTCCTACTTGCCGCTGCCCCGGCGACAGCCAGTGAATTGCGGATCGCGGTCGCCGCCAACTTCACGGCAACGCTGGAACGTCTTGCCGAGACCTACCAGCAGGAGAACGGGGTCCGTTTCGCGATCAGCAGTGGATCGTCGGGAAAGCACTTGGCCCAGATCCGTCAGGGGGCACCCTTCGACATCTTCTTCTCCGCCGATGACCAGCGGACCGCCGACCTGGTCGCAAGTGGCCATGCAGCGACCGACAACCGTTTCGTCTATGCCGAGGGGGTATTGGCGCTGTGGAGCCCGGAGGCCGGGCGCATCCCGGCGGATGGCGCCGCCTACCTGAAGGAAGGCGATTACCGCCGCCTCTCGATCGCGAATCCGCGCGTGGCCCCCTATGGTGCCGCGGCCCAGGCGGTGATGCGTGCACACGGTATCGAACTGCCGGCGGGTCGGATGGTCACCGGGCAGAGCATTGGTCAGGCCTTCAATTTCGTGAGCACGGGGAACGCGGAGGTCGGGTTCGTCGCGTTGTCGCAGGTCATCACGCATGAGCGAGAGCACGGGGCAGGTTCACGCTGGATGCCTGCCCCCGAGAGCCATCCCCCGATCGTGCAGGAGGTGGTGCTGTTGACCACGGTGCGGGATCCGGAGGCCGCAGGTGCGTTCCTGGATTGGGTGCGGACCAGCGAGGTGGCCCGCAAGATCATCGAATCGGACGGCTATCGGCGGTGAGGGTCACCCGGGACCAGGCATGACAGGATCCGTGGACATGCTGCAGGCGTGGATCGGTCCGCAGGATCTGGCCGCGCTGTGGCTCACGCTGAAACTGGCCGCGGTGACGACGGTGGTCCTGCTGATCCTGGGAACGCCGCTCGCGCTGTGGCTGGCACGCACGCAGTCGCGCTTCAAACTGGCGGTGGAGTCGGTCGTGGCCCTTCCGCTGGTGCTGCCGCCCACGGTCATCGGTTTCTACCTGCTGATATTGCTGGGCTCCCAGGGACCGATTCAGGCCCTGGGAGGACCTTCGCTGGCCTTCACCTTTACCGGCCTGGTGATCGGTTCGGTGTTCTACTCCCTGCCGTTCGTGGTGCAACCGCTACAGAATGCATTTGCGGGCATCGGCACCGGAACCCTGGAGGCAGCGGCCTGCCTGCGGGCAGGCCCCTGGGACCGCTTCTTCACGGTGGTGATTCCCCTGTCTCGACGCGGGTTCCTCACCGCGATCACGCTGGGCTTTGCCCACACGGTCGGAGAGTTCGGCGTTGTGCTGATGATCGGTGGCAACATCCCGGGCGAAACCCAAGTCGTCTCCATCGCGATCTACGATCACGTGGAGGCCGTGGACTATGCATCCGCCCATGTGCTCTCGGGCTTGCTGCTCGCGCTTTCGTTCCTGATGCTGTTCACTCTCTATGCGATCAACGGGCGCATCAAGATGGTCGTGTCGTGAGGAAGGCGCCCCATTGACGATTGAGATGCAGTTCGATCTGGAGCGGCCCGGCTTTCGCCTGACGGTCGACATCCGGGTCCCGGGGCGAGGTGTGACCGCCTTGTTCGGGCGCTCCGGCTGCGGCAAGACGACATTGCTGCGCTGCGTGGCCGGCCTCGAAGGCTCGGCCCGGGGCCGCCTGGTGGTCAACGACGAGACCTGGCAGGACGGCGACCGATTCATCCCCGCGCATCAGCGGCCGCTGGGATACGTGTTTCAGGAGGGTCAGCTGTTTCCGCACCTGTCCGTGCAGGGCAACCTGCTGTACGGCTACCGGAGGATTCAGGCGGCCAAAAGGGCCGTGCAGCCCGATGATGTCGCGAGACTGCTGGGTCTGGAAACGCTGTTGCGCCGCCGGGTGACCGAGATCTCCGGCGGGCAGAGGCAGCGCGTGGCCATGGGCCGCGCCCTGCTCACCAGTCCGCGGGTGCTGCTGATGGACGAGCCACTCGCCGCGCTGGACGCGATCAGCAAGGCCGAGATCCTGCCCTACCTGGAACGCCTGCATGACGAACTGTCCATTCCCGTCCTCTACGTGAGCCATGCGCTCGATGAGGTGACCCGACTGGCGGATCACATGCTGTTCATGGAAGGTGGGGCGGTGTGTGCAGCCGGCCCGTTGCGCGAGTTGCTCACCCGCAGGGATCTGCCGCTCGCGCATGCGGAAGGCGCGGCGGCCGTGATCGAGGCCCGGGTGACCGGGCACGACGACCGGGATCACCTGACCGAACTCGCGTTCGAGGGAGGGACGCTGGTGATCTCACGGGAAGATCTTCAACGGTCCGCACGGGTGCGTGTGCGGATCATGGCGCGCGATGTCGCGATCAACCTGACACGCCCCCCGGATTCGAGCGTCCTGAACTGCCTGCCGGCCCGGGTGCTGGACGTATCGGACGATCCCCATCCCGGGCACGTGCTGGTCCGGCTGGCCGTAGGCGACGTGACCCTCCTGTCCCGGATCACCCGGCGCTCCCTCGAACACCTGGATCTGGTCTCAGGAAGCCGCGTGTACGCATTGGTGAAGAGCGTTGCCATCGCCTGAACCCCGGAACATGGGGTCGGACCAAGGCAAGTACAGGATAATGAAAGAAAAAGGGCAATTTTTTGCTGCCTGGATGGCCTTATCGGCGCATTTTCAGGCCCAAAAACGGGGGTGTAAGCGCGAAGGGCCCCGGGGATGCGGAGCAAGCCGCTCTGCCACTATGAGCGGTTCGCGGTACCTTTTTGGGGCCAAAAAGGGCGCCCTAAGCTTGAAATCAGCCCAGAAAAGGGGTTATTCCGTCCTGTGATCATGGAGTTACGTTGGTCCGACCCCGCTTCTCCACAGGCATTGGACAGCAACAGAAAGGGATGGCATCTTCAGCCGTCGATGGCACACGAGACCACGGGCGCATCAGCGTCGGCTGTCTCGCGAATGCAGCATGCAGGTCGGATGATGAGCCGCGGGCTCATCCATGGCAGGGTATCTTCCGGAAGGCAATCGGCATCCGGCACGGAAACCACCCCCAGAAAACGAACTTCATTCAAGTTGATCCGATGTCCATGTTGGTCCGACCCTGGGGTGATGTTTCGACACGTTCCAACTTCGAGGAGTGACTTCCATGGCCACGACTGCAGCCGGCGCAATGCGCGAGACTGGGCGCACACTGCTCAGCGACTATCACCGGGTTCGGGCACTCTCAGAACAGCTGGCCGCGCCGCTCGCGCTTGAGGATCAGGTGGTCCAGACCATGCCAGACGTCAGTCCGACGAAGTGGCATCTCGCGCACATGACCTGGTTCTTCGAACGCTTCGTACTGGTGCCGAACCTGCCTGGGTACCGCCTCTTCGATGGACGGTGGCATTACCTGTTCAACTCGTACTACTACACGGTTGGCGAGATGCACGCCCGGCCCGAACGGGGCCTGCTGTCGCGGCCGACTGTCGCGGAGATTCTTGAATTCCGGACCCATGTCGACGCGGCGATGGAACGTTTGCTGGAAACATCCGAAGACGACCCCGATCTGGCCTTTCTGGTCACGCTCGGGCTGAATCATGAGCAGCAGCACCAGGAACTGTTGTTGACCGACATCAAGCACGTGCTGTGGACCAATCCACTGGGGCCGGCCTATCACGAGCGCTGGCCCCGAGCGTCCGCTCAACCGGCGCCAGCAATGACCTTCGTGAACCGAGACGGGGGCAAGGTCCGGATCGGGACGGACGAACGCGGCTTCTTTTTCGACAACGAGACGCCGCAGCACACCGTCCAGCTGCGGCCCCATGCCCTTGCCAATCGGCTGGTGACGAATGCCGAATTCCAGGAGTTCATTGCGGACGGTGGCTATCGAGAGCCTGCACTTTGGCTGGCCGACGGCTGGGCGCAGCTTCAGGCGGAGGGTTGGGATCGCCCGCTGTACTGGTCGGAGGACGGTACCCAGGAGTTCACCCTGAGCGGCTGGAGTCCCCTGCAACCGGATGTGCCGGTATGTCATGTCTCGTTCTATGAGGCGGATGCCTTCGCCCGCTGGGCCGGCGCAAGACTGCCCGAGGAGCCCGAATGGGAGGCGGCCGCCGCAGCAACGCGGGTCACGGGCAATCTGTTCGAATCGGGCTTGCTGCACCCGGCCGCGGCATCCGTAAAGGAGCCAGAGCCAGGGCCTGCGCAGCTCTTCGGCGACGTTTGGGAGTGGACCGGCTCGCCGTACATGCCGTACCCCGGCTTCCAGCCGCTGGCAGGCTCGCTCGGGGAGTACAACGGGAAATTCATGTGCAACCAGATGAGCGTGCGCGGCGGATCGTGCCTGACCTCGACCGACCACATCCGCGCCAGCTACCGCAGCTTTTTCTACCCCCATCAGCGCTGGCAGATGCTGGGCTTTCGCCTTGCCCGGGATATCCACTAACCGACATGCTCAGGAGCGCGCGAGACCCCTGAGGATGAAGGCGGGAGAGGAGGCACCCGCACTCCAAACGGGTGCTGGGCGTGGTGATGGACTTCAGGAATCCCATTGGCCGGTGCCAGAACCGCGGCGCCTATCGAGTGCCGCGGTCTGCCGCCGCCTTGGGGAGTGCGGTTGGTCCGATGCGGCCTGCTGTGCATGGCAGGACCCATGGTGCTGGCCCACTATCCCAAGCAGTCTGCGGTGAGCACGCTGCTGTTCTATAATTCTGCGCTGGGCCGGATCGTGGAGTCGTCTCTGGTTCAACCGGCCGCTTCCCCCCACGTGCTCGCGCTCCAGCGCCCGTGAGCCTGTTCTGAATCCAGCGCTTTCACCAGGGACCGGCCAGTAATGACGCTGGCGGTGGCAGGTCAGGGGGCCAGATGCCTCCCTGCTGCAGTCCGTCACCGGCGTCCGAAACCCAATGGGTCATCCCATGTCCGCACCCGCCGCCACGGTTCGCCTCGCCGGCATCGATGTCGCACGGGCCCTCGCCATCGTCGGCATGCTGCTCATCCACGTCGGCCCCACCCGCCTGGAGAGTACCGCCGGCCGGCTC
>JAWLFM010000121.1:0-7860 GCA_041685565.1 Thioalkalivibrio sp. | reverse complement strand
TTTTGGGGCCCCAAAACGGGGCTCTAAAGGCCGAAAAGGGACCGTCTTCAGCGGCCCTGACCCGTTAAAACAATGACTTGGCTTGGTCCGACCCCGGAGGCCCCTGATCGACAACCCCGGCGCAACGGCTGAGATCATCGGTTACACCGACCGCTTCGGATCTCTGGAGTACAACATGACGCTATCCCGCCAGCGCGCGCAGGCTGTCGCCAACCGACTGATCCAGCGCGGCATTGCCGCGGACCGCCTGCGCGCCGAAGGGCAAGGCCCACGCGAGTCCGACGATGACATCTCCCGCGCAGAGGAACGGGTGGTTGAGGTAACGGTGGCAACGACAAGGTGATAGAGCGGCCCTGCTGCCGAGCTGTTCCTGTCAGAGGGCGGCCTGTGGAGGCGCGAGTTCCGCATCGCGCAGTTCCTGCATCACGGTTCGGGCGTCCTCCAGCGTGATGGTCTGGCTTTCACCGAGGCAAGCGGAGAGCAGCAGGCGGCTGCAGATCAGGTTGATGCGCCGGGGTATGCCCTCACTGAAATCGTAAACGATGCGCAGCACGCCGGGCGCAAATGCCGGAGCCCCCTTCCAGCCCGCCCGCTCCAGGCGGTGCCGGACGTAGTCGATCGTCTCCTCCGGACCCAGCGGATCGAGATGCCAGGCCGCGACCAGACGCTGGTGAATCGGCTCCATCGCCTGCGTGCGCACCATCGTGCGAAGACCCTCCTGCCCGAGCAGGACGATCTGTAGCAGCGGGGTGTGATCGTGCTGCAGATCGCTCAGCCGCCGCAGTTCATGCAGCGCCGAGGGGGCAAGACCCTGCGCCTCGTCGATGATCAATACCGAGCGCAGGCCTTGCTGGCGCCGCTCGACCAGGAAATTCGTCAGGAGGATGAGCAACTGCGCCTTCTGCGGCTTGTGCGTGTCCAGCCCGAAGGCATAGGCGGCCATGTGCAACAGGTCACCCCCCTCCAACTGCGAGCTGACGAGGTGGGCGACCACGTATTTCTTGGGCGACAGACTGGCCAGCAGGTCACCGAGCAGGGTGGTCTTACCGGTCCCTGACCGGCCCGTGACCATCACGAACCCCTCGGCCCGGTGCAGGCCGTACTGCACGGACCCTTTGGCCTTGATGTAACTGGGGTGGGTGAAACAGAAGCGGTGATCGGCATTGAGCCGAAAGGGGTCCGAGTTCAGGCCGTAGAAGGATTCATACATGATCATGTGCCTGAGATGCGCAATTGGTTTGGCGGATCCGCCACCATACGTAAAACAGCAGCTACGCTTTCGGCGTACCAAGTGACCTCAATCGAAGACTTCTGCGTCCCGGAAGGCCGCCCCCGCGCGGTCCTTCTCCGAGAGCACGGGCTCTCCCGGATAATGCCAGTCAATGGCCAGTTCCGGGTCGTTCCAGGCGATGCAGCGCTCGTGCTCCGGGGCGTAGTAGTCGGTGGTCTTGTACAGGAACTCGGCGGACTCGGACAGCACCACGAAGCCGTGCGCGAAGCCCTCCGGGACCCAGAGCTGGCGCTTGCTCTCGGCAGAGAGATGCACGCCCTGCCATTGCCCGAAGCTCGGAGAACGGCGGCGGAGATCCACGGCCACGTCCCAGACCTCGCCGGCCACCACTCGCACCAGCTTTCCCTGCGGTTGGCGGATCTGGTAGTGCAGGCCGCGCAGTACCCCCTGCGCGGAACGGCTGTGGTTGTCCTGCACGAAGGTGGCCTCTACCCCGGTGACTTCCGCAAAGCGTTGTGCGTTGAAACTCTCAAAGAAAAACCCGCGGTCGTCGCCGAAGACCCGGGGCTCGAGGATCAGCAGGTCGGGAATCGCGGTCGGGGTCACCTTCATGAGAACACCTTTTCCTGCAGCAACCGCAGCAGGTACTGGCCGTAGCCGCTCTTGCTCAGCGGCTGGGCGATGGCCTCGACCTGCCCGCGATCGATCCATCCCTGGCGCCAGGCGATCTCTTCGAGACAGGCGATCTTCAGACCCTGCCGATGCTCCAGCGTGGCGATGTACTGGCCGGCGTCGAGCAGGCTGTCGTGGGTGCCAGTGTCCAGCCACGCGTACCCCCGTTTCAGCACCTGCACCGTGAGGTTGCCCTGCTCCAGGTAGGCCTGGTTCACGGCGGTGATCTCGAGCTCGCCGCGGTCGCTCGGCCGGATCGAGCGGGCGATGTCCACCACCTGCGTATCGTAGAAATACAGCCCGGTCACCGCATAGTTCGACCGGGGCTGAGCCGGTTTTTCCTCGATGCTGAGCGCGTTGCCCACGGCATCGAACTCCACCACCCCGTAGCGTTCCGGATCCTGTACGTGATAGGCGAACACCGTCGCCCCCGAGGGCTGGCGATCCGCCTCGTGCAGGATGCCCCGGAAGTCGTGACCGTAGAAGAGGTTGTCGCCCAGGACCAGGGCACTGGGACCCCCGTCGAGAAAGTCGGCACCGATGATGAAGGCCTGCGCAAGACCCTCGGGGCGCGGCTGTACCGCGTAGCGCAGGTGCATCCCCCACTGGCTGCCGTCACCCAGCAACTGCTCGAAGCGCGGTGTGTCCTGGGGTGTGCTGATGACCAGGATCTCGCGGATCCCGGCGAGCATCAGCGTGGAGAGCGGGTAGTAGATCATCGGCTTGTCATAGACCGGCAGCAGTTGCTTGCTGACTGCCAGCGTGGCCGGATGCAGCCGGGTGCCGGCACCGCCGGCGAGGATGATGCCTTTACGTGCGGACATGACTCAAACGGCCTCCGGGTTCAGGATCTCGGTCAGCATGCGGCGCACGCCCTGCTGCCACGGCGGCAGCGCCAGGTTGAAGGTGCCGCGCAGGCGGCGGGTGTCGAGCCGGGAATTCAGCGGGCGACGGGCCGGCATCGGGAAGGCACTGGTGGGAACGGGGGTGACCTCCTCCGCCTTCAGCGGCAGGTCGGGCCTCAATTCACGGGCCGTGTCCAGCACGAAACGGGCATATCCGTTCCACGTGGTCTCGCCGGCGGCCGCGAGGTGGTGGATCCCGGCCCCGGCGAATGTGGACGGACTCTGTGCGCACAGTTGCCGGAGCACGAGCGCGGTGACGTCGGCGATCAGTTCAGCCCCGGTGGGGGCACCGTACTGGTCGTCAATCACGGTCAGGCGCTCGCGCTCCGCCGCCAGGCGCAGCATGGTCTTCGCAAAGTTGCCGCCGCGCGCCGCGTAGACCCAGCTGGTCCGCAAGATCAGGTGCCGCTCGCAGGCGGCGGCGATCCGCTGCTCCCCCTCCAGCTTGGTCGACCCGTAGACACTCAGTGGCCCGGTGGCGTCCTCTTCCACCCAGGGCGTGGAGCCGCTGCCATCGAACACGTAGTCGGTGGAATAATGCACCAGCCAGGCGCCAGCCGCCTGGGCGGCCTCGGCCAGCACGCCGGGCGCTTCGGCATTGATTGCGTGCGTCTGCTCCGGCTCGCTTTCGGCCCGGTCCACCGCGGTGAAGGCCGCCGCGTTGACGATCACGTCGGGGCGCAGGCCTCGCACCGCCGCGCGCAGACCCTCTAAATCCGACAGGTCGCCGGAACCGCCGTCCGGCAACGTGCTGTGACGGTCCAGCGCGATCACCTCACCCAGAGGCGCAAGGCTGCGCTGCAGCTCCCAGCCCACCTGCCCGTTCCGGCCCAGCAGGAGCAATCTCACGCCGTACCCGATTCCGCCGCGGTGCTGCCGTAATGCAGGTTCACCCAGTCCCGGTAGGTCCCGCTCTGCACCTGGGCCACCCAGTCCGGGTGGTCGAGGTACCACTGCACGGTCCGGCGAAGCCCCGTCTCGAAGGTCTCTGCCGGCTTCCAGCCAAGTTCACGGGCGATCTTCCGGGCGTCGATCGCGTAGCGCCGGTCATGTCCCGGGCGGTCGGTCACGTGGCGGATCTGGCCCGCATAGGACTGGCCGTCCAGGCGTGGCCGCAGCTCGTTGAGCAGCGCGCAGACCGCGTGCACGATCTCAAGGTTGGGCTTCTCGTTCCAGCCCCCGATGTTGTAGACCTCGCCGGGTTCGCCGGCCTCGAGCACCCTGCGCACCGCGCTGCAGTGATCCTCCACGTACAGCCAGTCGCGCACCTGCTGGCCGTCGCCATACACCGGCAGCGCCTCCCCGGCCAGCGCGTTCACGATCAGCAGCGGAATCAGTTTCTCGGGAAACTGGTAGGGGCCGTAGTTGTTCGAGCAGTTGGTGGTGAGCACCGGCAGACCGTAGGTGTGGTGATACGAGCGCACCAGGTGATCGCTGGCCGCCTTGCTTGCAGAATACGGGCTGTTGGGCGCGTAACCTGTGGTCTCGGTAAACGCCGCGTCTGCGGGTCCGAGCGTTCCGTAGACCTCGTCCGTGGACACGTGCAGGAAGCGGAAGGCGGCCCTCTCCGGATCCTCGAGGCCGAGCCAGTAGGCGCGCGCCGCCTCCAGCAGCCGGAAGGTGCCGGTCACGTTGGTTTCCACGAAGGTCTCGGGGCCATGGATCGAGCGGTCCACGTGTGACTCCGCCGCAAAGTGCACCACGGCGCGGGGCCGATGCTCGGCGAAGAGGCGTTCGAGCAATGCGCCGTCCCGGATGTCGCCCTGCTGGAAACGATGCAGCGGCGAATCCGCCAGTGGCTGCAGGTTGGCCAGATTGCCTGCGTAGGTCAGTGCATCGAGGTTCAGCAACGGTTCTTCGCCGCTGGAACACCATTGCAGCACGAAATTCGATCCGATGAATCCGGCTCCACCAGTGACCAGTATCATGAGCGTTCCTTTCCTTGGGGCCAGTCCGTGGTTGATGACGAGTGCAGGCACTGGCACTTAACCTCGCGACTACAGCTAACCTATGGCCTGGTGTCAAGCGTGGGCGAGGGGCGACGGGGAGTGAGGCGATGACGCTTTCGCGCCTCGATCACCATTTTGGCGCGAACGAACGGTATCTTGGGCGCTGATCACGGTCTATTTTAATGGTGAGCGTTCCCTCATGGAAGATAACTCGTGATCCATCTGCTCCACTGCCCGCAAATGGCCGATCTCGCCGTGCGCATCTCGAAACAGCGTTCAGACATCCAGCTGGGGGCCGTGTCATGGAAATCCTTCCGGGATGGTTTTCCCGATCTCCGGGTGGAAGACGCGAGATCGCTCCGGAACCGGGATGTGGCCTTCCTGGCGAGCCTGGACGAGCCCGCCGAAATCTTCCGCCAACTCTCGCTGATTTTCGAGATCCCTCGGTTGGTCGTACGGTCCCTGACCCTTGTGCTGCCGTTCTTCCCGGTGGGAACGATGGAGCGGGTGGACCAGGAGGGGCAGGTGGCCACCGCCTCCAGCCTTGCCCGGATGATCTCGCTCACGCCTTTCAGCCTGGGCGGCCCGACTCAACTCATCATCTTCGACATCCATGCACTGCAGGAGCGGTTCTATTTCACGGATGCGGTGATTCCCCGCCTCGAAACGGCCATCCCCCTGCTCCGCGATCGGCTGGAGGAGGAACCGGAGGCCGCCATCGCCTTTCCCGACGCCGGGGCGCAAAAGCGTTTCGGGGGGATGTTCCCCGGTCGACACATCATCCTGTGCCGGAAGGTCCGCCAAGGTGATACGCGGACCGTGACCATCGAGGAGGGCGATCCCAGGGGCCGGCACGTCGTGATCGTGGACGACCTGGTGATGACAGGCGGCACGCTGCTGCACTGTGCCGAGGCGCTGCGCGATGGCGGGGCGACCCGGGTCAGCGCTTACGTCTCGCACGGGGTGTTCCCGGAACAGACCTGGAGCAAGTTCGAGGATGCCGGATTCCACCGGTTCTGGTTCACGGATTCCTGCCCCAGGACGGTGGACGCGGTAACAGGCCGCAAGCCGTTCGAGGTGCTGTCGCTGGCTGGCAGGATCGCGGAGCTGCTGGGCGAGTGACCGCGCCTTCTACAAGCCCGGGAACTGCGCGTCCCCCTTCGCTCGATCAACGCTTGCCGGTAGAGTATTCATCGGGCACGGGGACATGCCCCCGTGTGCCCAGTCTTGATGAGTGCCGCTTGAGCGGCTGCTGAAACACTTCTCGCTCTGTGGAGGCGGCAAGGATTACACGATTTTACTGGCTCTCTATTCCGCTCCTGATCGGTATTCTTCCGCTGTTCTTCGTCGATCTGGACCGCTGGGTGGGTTCGGTGCCGCCGGAGGTGCATGCCCTGGGGCACGTCGCCTTCTTCGGTTTGCTGGCGATGGTGCTGATGGCGCTCCCCCTGTTGCGGCGACAGCGGTTTGCGTTCCGGGCCGTGCTGGTTCTGCTGATCGTCCTTGCGGCCGGGATCGCGGTGGAGGTGGTCCAGGGTTTTTTCGGCCGCACGGCGAGCATGCGGGATCTGGCGCTGAATCTCGCGGGCGCAATGGCGGGGGTGTCGCTGTTCGCGCGAGCGGGCGTCCAGCGCCACGTGCTCGTGGGTCTGGCGGGCGCGTTGCTGGTAGCGATGCTGGCGTCACCGGCGCTGGACCTCGCGGACCGGGCGGTGGCCCGGGCGCAATTCCCGATACTGGCGGAGTTCGATACCCGGCTGGAGCACCGCCGATGGTCCAACGGGCAACCGTCCGAGGCCATCGCGCGCGCCGGAAGCCGCTCACTGCGCATCGACCTCGCGCCCGGCTCGTGGCCGTCCTTTGGCACCCACATGCAACGCTCCTTCGGGGACTGGTCCGGATACGGGTATCTGGAACTGAGCCTTTTCAACCCGGACGACAAACCCCTGCGCGTGGGCCTCTCGATACGGGATCGCGAGCACTTTCGGGCCGGGAGGAGCTACCGCAACCGCTACGCGACGCGTCTGGAACTCGGGTGGGGCTGGAACGATGTACGCATCCCGGTCGCGGAGATCCGTGACGGCCCGGAGGAGCGCCGGCTGGACCTGGACCAGATCGCGGAACTGGCGATCTTCGCCCGCGACCTCGAAGGCCCGCGCGTGGTGTTTCTGGATCGCGTCAGGCTGGTGGAGTAGCCGCGCCGGGGTTGCGGGCGTCGTTACACGAGCCCGCCCCGGCGGGATGGCCGGGGCGGTCGATTGAGAGGCGGGTGCCCGCCGCTTCCCTGCAACGAACGGGCGCCGCTGTCGATCAGGCGACCCGCAACCGTCGCCTCAGCGCCAGAAGGGGGAGCCCGGCGAGGATTTCGAGGAGGCCGATGGAGCCGCCGCCGCCGGACCCACTGCTACCACCACCGGCGGTAGTGCAGCCGATGTGGTTGAAGGTGCCTGTCCCTGGTTTTTCCTGGCCAGCGACCTCGACTGTATACGTCCGCTCGCTGCGCAGAAGGGCACCAAAGCCGAAAAAGGCCGGACAGTGTGTATACTGCGCGGCGCGCGAGGATGCCACCTCGCCTGGTGCAGAATAACCGGCGATGCGACCCCTTCGGTGCGTATTCTCGACACCCTCATGCCCATGCAGGGCACGGATTCCATGCCGGAGGCGCCGGAATTTCGACGCAAGACAAGGCCGCCCCTCCGGGCCTAAAAGATTTGGTACTGGCACTCATGACGAAACACGGATGCGCCCCGGCAAGGTCCGATCTACACAAAGGCTCGTAATTTCAATAATTTGACCGATGGCCCGTGCTTCAGAAAACACGGTCGGGTCGAGCCGGCGGTCGACCGAAGCCCGACGCACGGCACTATACCCACAGAACTGCTTCAGTAAGGTACGTTTTTTGCATGAAGCCCCTCGGTAATCGAAACACACATTGCGGAGGAATGCGTCGCCACTACGCTTACCGGCGACCCCGCCAATGCATCACACCGATCGATGGAGGAAACCAATCTCATGACGTTTAAATTCGGAAAAACGGAGCGCCTGGTCGTGGCTCTGCTGGCCGGGTCAATCGGCCTACTCGGCTGTGGCGGCAGCAGCAGCA
>JAWLFM010000120.1:0-7893 GCA_041685565.1 Thioalkalivibrio sp. | reverse complement strand
AATAGCGGCCCAGCTGCCCACCCCCGAGCAGCCCCAGGACCGCCGGTGGCAGGATCACTGCTGCACCGGAGGCAGCACCTGGGCGAGGACGGCCTCGCGCTGGCGCTCCCGGAAGCCCGCAAGGCGGCCGCGCAGATCCGGATCCCCGTTCGCCAGCATGGCTGCGGCAAAGAGGGCCGCGTTGGCCGCGCCGGCCTCCCCGATGGCAAAGGTGGCCACCGGGATGCCCTTGGGCATCTGCACGATCGACAGCAGCGAGTCCTGGCCCTTGAGGTGCCGCGATGCCACCGGCACACCCAGTACGGGGACCGTGGTCTTGGCCGCGAGCATCCCCGGCAGATGCGCCGCACCGCCCGCCCCGGCAATGATCGCGTGCAGACCCCGACCGGCGGCCCGCTCCGCATAGTCGAACAGGAGGTCTGGGGTCCGATGCGCCGACACGACACGCGCCTCGTAGGGGATCTCGAGTTCGGAGAGCATTCGGGCGGCATGCTCCATGGTCGGCCAGTCGGAGCTGCTGCCCATCACCAGGCCAATCTTCGGGTGTGTGGTTTCCATAGCACACCAAAGATAGCCCCGGCGCCGGACAGGGGCAAGGCGACCGTCAACGCCCCCTCCACACGGCAACGGCTCCGCGTGGCTGGGGGAGGCGCCGGGGACCTCCTGCCATCGGGTGTCGGCCGCAGGGATGCGGCCGTCAAGCCGAGTGCCCCGAGTCTACCGCAGGCATCTACTCAGCTTGGCTGTGCGGTTGGCTGGCAAGGCGCGTCGGCGCCGCAAGGGTCATCCCCTTGCAAGCCGGCGCAACACCGCCAGGCGACCGCACAGCCAAGCCCGAAGGGAGCCCCAGAGACGGCCCAATTCGGCGTTGCGCCCCTTGGCAATGGCTTGCCATTCCCGGCGGAGCGCGCCTTGCCTTGGGCCGTCTCTGGGGCTCTGAGCAGATGCCTGCGGTAGATTCGGGGCACCAGGATGTATTCACGGCGTCCCGATGGCAGGAGGTCCCCGGCGCCTCCCACCCCCGAACCCGGACGTGCCCCCTCCCGCGGTTCACGCTAAGATTCGCGCATGAAAGAGACGATGTTCGAGAGTCATATCCCGGGGTTGCAGCTGATCCACCGCGGCAAGGTGCGCGACCTCTACGCCGTCGGGGAGGACCATCTGCTGATGGTAACCACCGACCGCCTGTCGGCCTTCGATGTGGTGCTGCCGACACCGATCCCCGACAAGGGACGCATCCTGACCGCAATCACGGTGTTCTGGATGCGCAAGGTCGAGGCGATGCTCGGCATCCCCAACCAGCTGACCGACATCGACCTCGCCCAGGTGGTGCCCGATCCGGCGATCCGGGCACCACTGGAAGGGCGCAGCCTGGTGGTGCGGCGTCTGCGCGCGCTGCCGGTGGAGGCCGTCGTACGCGGGTACCTGATCGGCTCCGGCTGGAAGGACTACCGCGCCTCCGGCGCCGTCTGCGGCATCGCCCTTCCGGACGGACTGGAACTCGCCGAAAGGCTGCCGGAACCGCTGTTCACCCCGAGCACCAAGGCCGGCGCGGGTGAACACGACGCCAACATCGACTTCAAGGGCGTGGTCGAGCTGCTCGGCCTGGAGACGGCCGAAGCGGTGCGCGACAGTGCGCTTGCCATTTACGCGATGGCGCGGGAGCACGCCCGGCGCCGGGGCATCCTGATCGCCGACACCAAGTTCGAGTTCGGGCAGGACGCAGAGGGACGACTGCACCTGATCGACGAGGTACTGACGCCGGATTCCTCGCGCTTCTGGCCGGAGGAACGCTATCGGCCGGGGATCAGCCCGGAGTCCTTCGACAAGCAGTTCGTCCGCGACTATCTGGAAGGGCTGGACTGGAACAAGAAGGCCCCCGGGCCGGAAATCCCCCAGGACATCGCTGCACGCACGGCCGAGCGTTACCAGGAGGCGCTGCGCCGTCTCACGGCCGATCCGGCATGAAGGCGGCGCATACTTCCCGAGAGGGCGGTGGCCTGTTCGTCACAGGCACCGACACGGGCATCGGCAAGACCTTCATCGCCTGCGCGATCGCACGCAACTGGCGCGCCATGGGTCTGACGGTCGCGCCGCGCAAGCCGGTGGAATCCGGCTGCCCGGAGCGGGACGGCCAACTCCTCCCTGAAGACGCCGCGCTGCTCGCGGCCGCCGCCGGCCTGACCCCCGACCGGGTGAACGAGGTAAACCGCTATCGCCTCGCCGAGCCCCTGGCGCCTGATCTGGCGGCCCGCCTCGCCGGGCATCCGCTGTACCTCGCCGACCTGATCGCTGCCTGCAGCCGGCCCCAGGGCGCCTGGCGCATCACGGAGGGCGCGGGGGGCCTGTATTCGCCCCTGTGCGAGGATGGCCTGAATGCCGATCTCGCACAGGCATTGGGCGATCCGGTGCTGCTGGTGGCGGAGGACCGCCTCGGCACGCTCAGTGGCTGTCTGCTGGCGCTGGAGGCACTGGACCGGCGCGGGCTGACGCTGGCGGGGATCGTGCTGAATCGACGACGCACCGAGGCCCACCCGGCCATGGACAACCGGCTGACCCTGGCCCGGCACAGCGGTCGCCCGGTGTGGTCGGTTGCCGAAGGCACTCCTCCGGCCGAATTGGATCAGATCCTCTCGGCGCCGAGTTCCTCGATGGTCAGTCCGCCCGAGCCGGGCTCGGCAGGCTCGAATCCCTGAAGGGACGGGTCCTCGTGGCCCGCCTCCTCCGGTCGCACCGGTGCTGCGGGCGCCTCCCGGAAACGGGCCAGGTCCTCGCGCAGGGCGTGGGTGCCCGGGTGGTCCACGCGACGCGCCTCGATGATCTGCACGGGACGCAGTTCCTCGCCATAGAAGGCCTCGTTGAAGTCATCCCGGATGCGCATTCTCGAACCCTCCAGGCTCATGCCGAGAAAGGCCCCCTGGGAACGCGCATAGGACAGGAAATCAGCCGTGATCGTGGCGCTGCGACCCGCGCCCACGGGACCCGCCGCCACCGAGGCATCGCCGCCGAGCCGGAACGCCGTCGCAAACAGGGAATCCACGGCATTCTGGGTACGCGCGACGATCACCACCTCGGCCACCTCGCCGCCGAACTGCAGGCCCAGGCTCACCGAGCCCAGGGAGTAGAACGCGACCGGGCTGTAGTCGCCACGGGCCTCGTCCCAGGCCATGAACACGCCGAGCCCGCCCGAGCCACCGACGAAGAAGCCGCCACGAATGACACGCGGGAAGATCAGCACACCCTTGGCCGTCCGCAGGTCGCTGAGCAAGGCCTCGTAGTCCGGATGCGTTGCCATCTCGTTCAGGGTCTCGCGGGCATCGTCGATCACCTGCTGGGGATCCACGTCACGGCTCAGGAGCTGCCCCTGCACGGCCCCGGAAAAGGCCCAAACCATCAACAGCAACAGCGTGGCAACTCTCTTCATCTGGATACTCCTCAAGATTGGGGGGACCCGCGCAGCATGCACCCGAGGGCCTGAACGCCAGTTTAACCCGACCAATGCCAGGTGTGTCCCGTGCGCCGGGCACTCCATCGACAAAAAGGGGAGCATGCGCTCCCCTTGACAGTCCCTTTACAGGAGGACGCTGCGGACCGGGGCCCGCGACACATCCGTGCTCCTGCTGGCCGACTGGCTCAGTTCACCTTCGGGTCCAGTTCGCCGGCCTTGTAACGGGCGACCATGGTATCCAGGTTCACCGGCTTGATCTTGGAGGCCATGCCGGCGCAGCCGAAGGCCTCGTAGCGGGCCTGGCAGATCCCCTTCATGGCCTTGGTGGAGGCGATCAGGAACTTGCGTGGGTCGAACTCCTTCGGGTTTTCCGCCAGGAACTTGCGGATGGCGCCGGTGGAGGCCATGCGCAGGTCGGTATCGATGTTGACCTTGCGCACCCCGTGCTTGATGCCTTCCTGGATCTCCTCGACCGGCACACCGTAGGTCTGGCCCATGTCGCCGCCGTAGGTGTTGATGATCTCCAGCCAGTCCTGCGGCACCGAGGACGAACCGTGCATCACCAGGTGGGTGGTCGGAATGCGGGCATGGATCTCCTTGATCCGCTGGATCGCCAGGATGTCGCCGGTCGGGGGACGCGTGAACTTGTAGGCGCCATGGGAGGTACCGATCGCGATGGCCAGCGCATCCACGCCGGTCTGTTTCACGAAATCGGCGGCCTCGTTCGGGTCGGTGAGGAGCTGGTCGTGCGAGAGCACGCCCTCGGCGCCGGAACCGTCCTCTTCGCCAGCCATGCCGGTCTCCAGCGAACCCAGGCAGCCCAGCTCGCCCTCGACCGAGACGCCGACCGCATGCGCGAGTTCGGAAACCTTGCGGGTGGTTTCGACGTTGTACTCGTAGGTGGCCGGGGTCTTCATGTCCGGCATCAGGGAGCCATCCATCATCACCGAGGTGAACCCGGACTGGATGGAGCGGAAGCAGACCGCCGGCTCGGCACCGTGGTCCTGGTGCAGCACCACGGGGATATCCGGGTACATCTCCACAGCAGCGATGATGATGTGGCGGAGGAAGGGCTCACCAGCGTATTTCCGGGCGCCAGCCGACGCCTGGATGATCACGGGGGAATCGACCGCGGCCGCGGCCTCCATGATCGAGTGGACCTGCTCCATGTTGTTGGCGTTGTAGGCCGGCATGCCGTAGCCGTGCTCGGCCGCATGGTCCAGCAGCTGGCGGAGTGAAATCAGTGCCATGGGTGTTCCTCCTTACAGGATTCGGGTGGGGATGGATCAGTGGCTCTACGGGAAAATGATATCAGTTCAGGGCGACGGTCTCGCCCACACGCACGATCTTCATGGCGTTGGTGCCGCCCTGCACGCCATTGAGATCGCCCTTGGTGATGATCACGAGTTCGCCGTCCTTCACCACGCCTTCGTCGAGGAGCAGACGGATGGCCTCCCGATTGGTCTCTGCATGGGTATCGGGCACGGTCGGCAGGCGTACGGGATAGACCCCCCGGTAGAGGGTCAGGCGGCGGCTGGTCTTGTGGTGCTGGGTCAGCGCGAAGATCGGGATCCCCGAACTGATCCGGGACATCCAAAGGGGCGTGGAGCCGGACTCGGTCAGGGCGGCGATCGCCGCCACATCGAGGTGATTCGCCGTGTACATCGTGGCCATCGCAATGGCCTCGTCGACCCGACCGAAATAGCTGTCCATGCGATGGGTCGACTGCCTCGCCGCGCGCTGGCGTTCGGCCGCCTCGCAGATCCGGCTCATGCTGTCCACCACCTTGTCCGGGTAACGGCCGGTGGCCGTCTCCCCCGAGAGCATCACCGCATCGGTGCCGTCCAGCACCGCGTTGGCCACGTCGAAGACCTCGGCCCGGGTCGGAATCTGGTTCAGGATCATCGACTCCATCATCTGGGTCGCCGTGATCACCACGCGGTTCAGCTTGCGCGCCCGGGTGATGAGGTTCTTCTGTACCGCCGGCAGCTCGGCATCCCCGATCTCCACGCCCAGGTCGCCGCGGGCGATCATGATCACGTCGGCGGCGGAGATGATCTCGTCGATCAGCTCCAGGGCCTCGGCCCGCTCGATCTTGGCGCAGATCGCGGCATCGCCGCCGGCCTCGCGCAGAAGGGTCCGGGCGAGATGGATATCCTGCGCCGAGCGCGGAAAGGAGACGGCCAGGAAGTCGACCTCCAGTTCCGCCGCCAGGCGGATGTCCTCCCGGTCCTTCTCGGTGATCGCGGGTGCGGACAGGCCACCGCCCTGTCGGTTGATCCCCTTGTTGTCGGACAGCGTTCCGCCGACCACCACCGTGGTCTCGATGCGCAGGCCCTCGACGGCATCCACCTTCAGGACCAGACGGCCGTCATCGAGCAACAACACGTCGTCCGGATACACGTCGCCGGGCAGCTCGGTGTAGGTCAGCCCCACCTGGGTCTGGTCGCCCGCGTCAGCCGCCAGGCCGGCATCCAGCGCGAAGGCGTCGCCTTCATTCAGATCGATCTTCCCGTGGCGAAACCGGGCAATGCGGATCTTGGGGCCCTGCAGGTCGCCGAGCACGCCGACGCAATGGCCGACGCGGTCCGCGATCTCGCGCAGGCGCCGCACCCGCTGCCGGTGGCTGTCGGGATCGCCGTGGGAAAAATTGACGCGGACCACGTCGACACCGGCGTGGACCAGCTTCTCCAGCGCCTTCTCGCTGTCGGTCGACGGTCCCAGCGTGGCTACGATCTTGGTACGTCTCATGCGCGGCAGATTTCCATGGGTGATCGCCGGCCCGGATCAGCCCCGGGCCCGCTCTTCGAGCATCGCGACCGCCGGCAGCGTCTTGCCCTCGAGGAACTCCAGGAAGGCGCCGCCACCGGTGGAGATGTAGCTGATGCGCTCGGACAGCCCGTACTTGTCGATCGCCGCCAGGGTATCGCCGCCACCGGCAATGGAAAAGGCATCGCTCTCGGCGATGGCCTCGCCCAGGGCCTTGGTACCGTGGGCGAACTGATCGAACTCGAACACACCGACGGGGCCATTCCAGACGATGGTGCCGGCCTTGCGCAGCAGATCGGCATAGGAGGCGGCGGTCTCCGGACCCACGTCGAAGATCATGTCGCCCGCGGTGACCTCGGCGACCTGCTTGACCTCGGCCGGGGTGGATTCCGAGAACTCCTGGCCCACGGTGACGTCGGTCGGCACCGGGATCTCGCCGCCCTTGGTCTTGGCCGCGGCCATCAGCCGCTTCGCCTCGTCGATCAGGTCATGCTCGCACAGCGACTTGCCGACCGGGTGACCCTGAGCGGCGATGAAGGTGTTGGCGATGCCGCCGCCGACGATCAATTGATCGACGACCGTGGACAACGATTCCAGCACCGTCAGCTTGGTCGACACCTTCGAACCGCCAACAATCGCGACCAGCGGCCGTTTCGGGTTGTCCAGGGCCTTGCCCAGCGCGTCCAGCTCCGCGGCCAGCAACGGACCGGCGCAGGCGGTCGGGGCGAACTTGCCGACACCATGGGTGGAGGCCTGGGCCCGGTGGGCGGTGCCGAAGGCGTCCATCACGAAGACGTCGCAGAGGGCGGCGTACTTCTTCGCCAGCTCCTCGGCGTCCTTCTTCTCGCCCTTGTTGAAGCGGACGTTCTCCAGCAGCACGACCTCGCCCTCGGCCAGATCGACGCCGTCCAGGTAGTCGCGCACCAGGCGCACCTCGCGGCCCAGCAGGGAGCCCATGTGGGCCGCCACCGGGGCCAGGGAATCGGCCTCGGAAAACTCGCCTTCGGTCGGACGTCCGAGGTGTGACATCAGCATCACCCGGGCGCCGCCCTCCAGGGCCTTCTGCACCGTCGGCAGGCTGGCGCGGATTCGGGCGTCGGAGGTGACTTTGCCGTCCTTGACGGGGACGTTCAGATCCTGGCGGATCAATACGCGCTTACCCTTCAGGTCGAGATCGGTCATCTTGATGACGGACATCACAGCACTCCTATGCAGGACTCGGAACAGAATCAAAGAGGTTGGGCAAGGACGGCCCCGCGCTTGCCCAACCGCTCTACCGGATGAGGGATCCGCACGGCGCGGCCGCGGAGACCGGAGGCCTCCACAGCCGCGCCCCGGGGACCCGCAGGGACCTACTTGCCGACGTGCTGCACCACACGCAGCATGTTGCAGGTATAGCCATACTCGTTGTCATACCAGGCGACGACCTTCACGAAGGTCTCGTCGAGCTGGATGCCGGCCTCGGCATCGAAGATCGACGGCGTGTTCACGCCGCGGAAGTCGGTGGAAACGACCTTCTCGTCGGTGTAGCCCAGCACGCCCTTCAGCTCACCTTCGGAGGCCGCCTTCATGGCCTTGCAGATGTCGTCGTAGCTGGCGCCCTTGTCCAGCTCCACGGTCAGATCGACCACGGACACGTCGGAGGTCGGCACGCGGAAGGCCATGCCGGTCAGCTT
>JAWLFM010000119.1:2247-7906 GCA_041685565.1 Thioalkalivibrio sp. | reverse complement strand
GCATGTTCGGAGGGTTCGGTGACATCCGCTGAGATCAGTGCGAAGTCGCTCCCATTCAGCCGCCCGGCGAATCCGAAATCGCCGTCCCCGGCAATCGCGCCCAGCGTTCCGCCCAGACGGCCGAGCCATGCATCCACTTGCTGGTGCCCAAGGTCCCGGTTCAGGTCGGACAGGTGCTGGACGCGGAGCAGGATCAGTGTTCCGGTCGCGCCGGCATGATCGGCCCCGAGCAAGACCCTGAACTGCGTCACCAGGTGTTCCCGTTCGAGCAGCCCGGTGACCGGGTCCTGTTGCAGCCGGGCCTGCAACTGCTGCAGTCGGTTCGACTCGTCAGCCAGCATGTCCTGCACGCGCTCCGAAAGCCGATTCATCGCTCCGGCCACGGCTCGGAATTCCCGCGTGGTCGGCTCGGCAATGGTGATGAATCGGCGCTGGCCCAGTGCCTCCGCCTGGTGAACGACGTCCTGTAGCGGTCGTACCAATCGGTTGAGGTAAAGGCTTCCGGCGCCGCCGATCAGGAGTGCCCCAGCGAGGAAGATGAGGGCCAGCGTCTTGGTTCCCCGCCAGAGGGACTCATGGGCGTAGGTGGTTTGGCTTTCCACCCGCAGGCGCCCGTACTGGGACCAGCCATCACTGATATGCGCGATGCCCGGCTCGACATCGAAGGCCATCAGCTGTGAGAACCAGCGGGGTACGCCTTCAGGGTCGGAAAGGTTCGTGCGTTCCTGGATCACCTCGCCCCGGGGATCCGTCAGGCGGATGAGCCGGTAGTGGCCGGTATCGAACTGCGCCGCGAGGGCGAGCTCGATGCTGGGCTCGTCCTTCGGCAACTGGGTCAGTGACAGGGCCAGCGACGCGGCATTGTCCATGTTCTTCAGGTGCAGTTGCTGCGCAAGGTAATGCTGCGCCGAGAGCGTACTCACGGCGATGCTTGTCAGTGCCGACAGCAGCATGATCAGGGCGACCGCGATCCAGAGCTGTATTCTCAGTGACATGGTGTTGGCTAACCTCGCTATTGGCCCTGGGGGATGGGGCGGCTCAGGTTGATTCCGTCGGCCTGCATGCGCTCGAGAACGCCACGCCAGTTGGACAGACGTGCAGTGGAAGATCCCGCCGAGGTGCTGACGCCTTCAGGCCAGAGCCCCTCGCTGTTGAAGCTGAACACGGGGCTGAGGTCACTGCGACGTGAGGCGGGGCGGATATCGGTGATGAGATTGTCGAGGATCAGGGGTTCGGCGTCTTCCGTAGGGTAGTAGCCGACCACCATGTGCACCTCGGTGGCATTGCTCGTGGTTGCCCCCAGTCGGGCATGCACGTAGAAGAGGCGCAGCCGGGAATCGGGAATCCCCAGCATGCGCAGGCTGGCGTACTTGGCGATGGAGTAGTCCTCGCAGTCACCACCAACTCTGCCCAGGGTCTCCAGTGGCGTCGCCCAGTAATCGTGCCTGCCCCAGAGTTCCTGGTCGCTCTGGTACACGACGTTCCGGTTGAAGAATTCGTTCACCATCCGGATCTGGCGGCGCTCGTCCAGAGACGCTGCGCTGAGGAGCAGCTGCCGCCAGCGCGTGACGCGATCGCCGGCTTCGGCGCCATAACGTTGTGTGGCCAGCGTCTCGAGGTGACCGAAGTCCTGGACGCCGGTCTGCAGGACGCCGGTTTGCGCACCGCCCGGGCTGGCGTAGGTCGCCAGGCAGAGCATGGCGGCCTTCGCCACCCAGACGAGCCTCGATTCGATCGCCGATCGGGAGGGTGATTCACGCACAATGGAGCCGGTGGCCAGATCTTCCGGTGGATCCTTGAGGATGGCTGATGACAGTCATGAATACCAGTCGGAAGCCATTCGCGGCTCAGGCGTTGGGTCTTACAGCGCCCGTTCCGGACAAGGGCTGACAAGATTGGTCGCCTTCGGACTGATTTTTGTCAGTTCCCAGGCGCGATGCGCGTGCGCTTCGTGCAACAGATGCGCCGCACTCCTTCACGGCACGGAAAATGCGTACATCGTCTATGGTGAGGAGGGTCCGGACTGGACCCGGTTGCACCCTCGCCACAGGTATAGAACATTTGTCGATGGTCTGGTATTCCGGACCCGGTTCCGGAGGTGGGCCCCAACGATGTCCTGTGGGGCGGCTCCTGTTTGAAGGCGTTCCAAGGAATTCTCATGCAATTGCTCTCAAGATATATCCCCTTCTGCCTGATCGGCCTTTTCATCTGCGCGGTCGGCGCGCCCACCCAGGCGGCGATGCCCGAGCCGTTGCGCCAGGCGATTGTCGAGGCGGTGAACACGAATCCGGAGGTGCAGAGTCGCTGGCATGCCTTCCTTGCGGCGGAGGAAGGGCAGGGGGTGGCGCGCGGGCGGTATTATCCGGAGGTGGATCTGCGTCTCTCGGCCCAGCGGCAATGGCAGGACAGTGACGCGGGGCGGTTTGACCGGGATCCCCTGAGTGCGACGCTGACGCTGAATCAGATGTTGTACGACGGGTTTTTCACCCGCAGCGATGTGCGGCGGCTGGGGCATGCGCGGCTGGTGCGGTACTACGAGTTGCTGGAGGCGGCGGAGCAGGCGGCGCTGGAGGCGGTGCGAGCCTATGCGGATGTGGAGCGGTACCGTGAGTTGGTGTTGCTGGCGGAGGAGAACTACCGGGCGCACCAGGTACTGTATGGGCAGGTGCAGGAGTTGGCGCAGACCGGGGTGGGTCGCGGGGTGGATCTGGAGCAGGCCATGGGGCGTCTGGCGCTGGCGGAGTCCAATCTGCTGACCGAGGAGGCGAATCTGCACGATGTGACGGCGCGGTTTCTGCGCGTGGTGGGGCGGATGCCCCCGGATGATTTCGTGGATTTGATTGGGGTGTTGCCGGACGCGTCGATGCCGGAGACGGCGTATGCGGCGCAGGTGGAGGCGCTGGCGACGAACCCGGCGCTGTTTGCGGGGATGGAGAATATTCTTTCGGCGCAGCAGCAGGTGAAGGTGGGGCGGTCGCATTATCATCCGCGGCTGGATTTTCAGGTTCGGCAGGGTCGGGACAATGCGCTGGGGAGTCTGTTTCAGGAGGGGGGCGAGGAGTGGGTCAACGACACGGTGGCGGGTGTGGTGTTGCGTCTCAACCTGTTTCGCGGTTTTGCCGACCAGTCGCGCATTGGCCAGTTTGTGGAAGAGAGCAATGTGGCGAAGGACGAGCTGGAGATCGTGTGCCGCAATGTGCGACAGGAGGTGACGATCGCCTTTCACGATGTTCAGGTGCTGGATGAGCGGCTGTTGTATCTGGACCAGCATCAGCTTTCCAGCGACCGGGTGCGCACGGCCTATCGGCAGCAGTTTGGCATTGGCCAGCGCAGCCTGCTCGATCTGCTGGATTCGGAGAACGAGTATTTCGTGGCGCGGCGCGAGTATGTCGAGGGGCAGTTCGACCGGGAGATTGCGCTGGCACGGACGTATGCGGGGCTGGGACGGTTGTTGCCGGTGCTGGAGATCGCACGCGACACCATGCCCGAGATCAGCGAGGTGACCACGATCGACCCCGAGCAGATCTGCCCGCCGGTCCGCCTCCCGGGCGTGCAGCGGGAGCCCGTGCAGCCTGCGCCTGAGTTCACGACCAACGACAGGCTGAGCGCGGGGACCTCCTTCGGGTTCGACAGTGCCGCGCTGACCCCGGAAGGCCGCGAGGCGCTGCGCGTCCTGGCCGCCAAGCTGATCGCCGCCGATTCGACCTACAGCGCCGTCCTGGTGGAGGGACATACCTGTTCCCTCGGCCCGGCGGAGTACAACCTGGATCTGTCCGAGCGACGCGCCCGGAGCGTGGCGGATCATCTCGCCAGCCTGGGGGTCCGTCGCGAGCTGATTCAGGTTGCCGGTCATGGGGAGGAGCGCCCCATCGCGGACAATGCTACCCGGGAGGGGCGCGAGCTGAACCGTCGCGTGGAAGTCAGTACCGACCTCCGCAAGCGTGGTGGTTGAGATGGGTGGTTGCCAATCCGGCGCCACCCCAGGGGAGCGCTGAACAAAACGCTTGGGAAGCGCGGCACTAACGCGCGTAGCGCGTTGAACAGCTGCAGGCTGGCCCGCAGGGCGAGCGAAGCGAGTAATCCAGACGGCGCTCACCGGGGCAGCGTCTCATGGATCGCCGCTCGCGTTTTTCATGGCGCCGGTTGACGCGATCACTGGCCGTGGATAACGTGAGCCGGCACGGGCCTCGCGATCGATTACCGTTGCCCGGCGGGTTTGTCCGTGCTCCGTGGTTCCGGGCTCCTGTCCGAGCATGCGGTCCGGGGCGTCCCAGGATCAGGATCTGCTGCAGGTCATCGGCTCGGCCTTGTCCGGCGGTCTTGCCGATCCCAGCGGATCCACATCACCTTTTTTGGAGGATTCAATCCATGTACCGACGCGTCATGAACGCCAGAACCCTGCTTGTGAGCACCGCGATCGTCCTCGGTATGATGGCATCCGGGGCCGTGCACTCCTTCGACGAGGGCGCCGGGGTCACCATCGACTACCGTCAGGGCCTGATGCGGGCGCTGGGGGGGAACATGGCTGCGACCGCGGCCATCGTGGTCGACGGGGCCCCCTTCCGCGACCAACTGAGCACGCACACGCGCTATATTGCCGATGCCACGCGGGACATCCCGGCGCTCTTCCCGGAGGATTCGGACTTCGGCGAAACCGACGCACTGCCATCGGTCTGGGAGGACGTTGAAAGGTTCGCCGAGCTTTCACGAGAGAATCACGACGCGGCGGTCGCCCTTCACGAGGCCGTCGAGCAGGGTGATGACGCGGCGATCATGGCCGGGTTCCGCTCGCTCGGCGAGTCCTGTCGCTCCTGTCACGAAGACTTCCGCCGCCGCGAGTGAGCGGCCGGGTGGTGTCTCCGCTGCGACCGGCGGGTCGGGGGCGCTGGCTGATGGTGGCCGCTGTCCTGGCCCCCGTCCTTCTTGTGTCGGCGCCTGGTACGGCGCAGACGTCACGGGACGCCGTGGCATCGGACCCGGTGCGACAGGGCGAATACCTGTTGCGCGCCGGCGGTTGCGTCTCCTGTCACACGGAAAAGGCCGACGACGCATCCTTCCTGGCCGGAGGGCGGGCCATCGAGAGTCCGTTCGGCACCTTCTACGGACCCAACATCACCCCCGACCCCGAGACCGGGATTGGCGGCTGGAGCGAGCAGGACTTCGCTCGCGCGCTCCGGCATGGAACCAGTCCCGGGGGGCGGCACTACTACCCCGCCTTTCCCTACACCTCCTATACGCGGATGCGTTCCGAGGATGTGGCCGCGCTTTGGGCGTATCTGCAGACGGTCGAGCCGATCCGCCGGGACAACCGCGAGCACGAACTCGTCTGGTACGCGGGCTTCCGTCCGGTATTGGGCCTCTGGAAATTCCTGCACTTCCGCCCCGGCGAGTTCGAGCCTCGCCCCGAGGCCACAGAAGAGTGGAACCGTGGTGCCTACCTGTCCAGGGCCCTGGCCCATTGCGCGGAATGCCACTCGCCGCGTACCCGGACTGGCGGCCTGGATCCTCGGCGGCTCTATTCCGGTACACGGACGGCCGGCGGGGATGCCGTCCCGAACATCACCCCGGATCGGGAGACCGGTATCGGGCGCTGGCGCGCGGGACACCTGATGCGGTACCTCGACCTGGGCATGGACCCTGATGGGGATTTCGCCGGCGG
>JAWLFM010000119.1:0-2147 GCA_041685565.1 Thioalkalivibrio sp. | reverse complement strand
CCCGCTCGGGCAGCGTCGGGTCGAGTCTGTGCAGCGCAAGCGCTGACAGGACCCCGGCGATGGCACCGAAGAGGTGATACTCGAAGGAGACCGCGGGTTCCCGGGGAATGATGCCGGATGCCATGCCCCCGAAGAGCAGGGCGACGATCAATGCGAGGACGATGGAAACGGGATCGCGGCGGAGGAGCCCGACCGTCACCACGAAGAACATCAGGCCATGGGTGAGGCCGCTGATGCCGATGTGGAAGCTTGCGCGCCCCAGCAGCCACACGCCCAGGCCGCTGAGGATCCAGATCAGCGGCACCGCATGGCGGGTGGCGCGGGGATAGCCGTACATCGCGATCATGCCCAGCCCGAGCAACGGCGCGGTATTCGCGGCCAGGTGCATCCAGGATTCGTGGATCAAGGGTGCCGTCACCACACCGGGCAGGCCCATGAGGGTGCGCGGAAAGACCCCCAGCCAGATATAGCTGAGCCCGCTCAGCCACTGCACCGCGGCGACCAGCCAAAGCGCGGATACACCGAGCAATGGCCAAAAAAGCGCCTGCAGAAGCCGGTCGAGCGGATGGTACTGCTCGCGGGGCGGTCCTGGGTGCGATGGATCACTCATTTGAATGAACATACGGCCAGTATGGAACCGCGGGCAAGCGAAGGCCTCCAAAAGCAATAGACCATGCCGCGCATTTGGTGCCGGCCATTGCGCATGGTCGCTATGGGATCGGGTAGTCTTCATCTGATGGGGCCGCTACCCGGGGCCGGTTCAACACTTCCATGAAGGGCAGCGCAATGAGTCTCAGGGATGTCGGCAGGGCGGTCGTTGCGGCGATATTGCTCGCCCTCCTGATCACCGCATGTGGCGGGGGTGGCGGCGGGGGGACAACCTTTACCCTGACTGGCGTGATCACGCCGGAAGCGCTCAATCGTGCCGACTCCGACACGAATGATCCGGAAACCCACCCGGTCAGAAACAACGATCCCGATACCGCCCAGGCCGTTGTTGCACCGGCGATCATCGGTGGTTTCGTGGCCGCTCCCGGCACCGAAAGCCGCTTCGGCCCGGACGGTGACGCATCCGACGTCTACGAGGTGCAACTGGAGGCGGGCCAGCACGTGGTGCTCGAATATCCCGACGTTGCTGGCGTCGATCTCCATCTGTACCTGCTCGACGAGTCGCAGGCCGCCATTGACGCCTCCCTTCTGCCGACCGAGAGTCCCGTTGGGCCGTCAGCGCGCCATAGCGTGGTGGCCGCCGAGGAGGGTCGGTACTTTGCCGAAGTGCGTGCCGATTCGGGGCTCACCAATTACACGTTGCGCCTGGATTCGACCCTTTCCCTGACGCTGGAGGCCGAACGGGGTCCCCGCGTCTCCGACGAATTCGTCGCGGGGGAGATCATCGTGCGCACGGATCCCGCGTTGGATCAGATGGTCACGCTCGCGGCAGAGGGCCTGGGCATGCGTGCAGTGGCCGGACACGCCGCGCGCGAACAGCTCTGGCGGATGCCCGAAGGGCAGGCCGCCCAGATCCCTGAGGTGCTTTCGGCATGGCGGCCTGCAGCTCGGGACCGACTGCGTTGGGCCAGCCCCGACCTGCGGGAGCGTTACGAGACACTATTGGCAGTGAAGGCCCTGCGCAAGAGGCCCGAGGTGGCGACGGCGTCGCCCAACTTCATCGTCCAACCACAGAGGTTGCCGGATGATCCACTGCAGGATCTGCAGTGGTTTCACCCAAACGTTGCCTTGCCCGAGGCCTGGGATATCAGTACCGGCCGAGCACCGGATGCCGAGATCATTGTTGCCGTCATCGATACCGGGGTCTTTCTGGCCCATGAGGATCTGGGGGGGCAACTGGTCTCCGGATACGATTTCATCGCCGATCCCGCGGTCGCCCGGGATGGCGACGGGATCGATCCCAACCCCGACGATCCCGGTGATTCCTCGCAGCCGGGCCAGAGTTCCTGGCATGGCACGCACGTCACCGGCATCGTCGGGGCCGCGACCGACAACGAGACCGGGGTGGCGGGTGTGTCCTGGGGCGTGAAGATCATGCCGCTGCGCACCCTGGGGGCCGGCGGCGGCACCCTGTACGACACCTTGCAGGGGGTGCGCTACGCGGCGGGCCTGCAGAATGACTCGGGAACCGTTCCCGA
>JAWLFM010000118.1:0-7919 GCA_041685565.1 Thioalkalivibrio sp. | reverse complement strand
GTCCCGAAGACGTTGGTCGCGAGGATGCGATCGTACAGCGTGGGGCCGGCCATCATGCGGGCCAGGGCCATGCCCATGGTCAGCAGGATCGCGATGCCGGCCACGACGTACATCATGACTTGCCCCCCTCGAACCGCCGGACCTGGCGATCCATCTCCCCGGAGAGGGTGCCCTGGGCGCTGCCCTCGTCGAGGGCGTAGAACCAGATTTCGTTCTTGCGCACGTGGATCGAGGTGGTGCCCGGCGTCAGCGTGATGGAGTTGGCCAGCGTTGCACGGCCGAGGTCGGTCTGCTGGGTGATCGGCAGGCGCAGGATGCGCGGCTTGATCTTCAGCGTCGGCGACAGGACGTGGCGGGCGACCTGGGTGCTGGACTGGAAGATCTGGACCAGTAGCCAGGGCCAGTAACGGAGTCCGGCTCCCAGTCGGCTCAACGGGTGCTCGAGGCGGTCGACGATGCCCAGGCGGCGGCTCAGCCAGACGCTCACTACGACGGAGGCGGCACCCAGCGGGACGATGATGGGATGGGTCCAGAGACCGGAGAACAGGAGCCAGATGATTGCGAGGACGAGCGCCAGACTGAGATCGGATTTCCGCACCCTAGAAGCTCCCGGACGATCTTTTGTGCGATCCCAACCGCTCCCGCAAGGTGCAGGGCCGGAGGTATGCGCTGCATCTGCAATCCGTTGCGGCGGTGAGCCGCACCGGACCCGTGGTTGGCGACACGGGGGAGTATACGGAAGACGAGGCCGTTGGGGGAGGCCCGGGCCGCATGGGCCTCCCCGGTCGGGTTACGCCTTGCCCACCCGACCTACGACCACCGCAGACGCGCCAAGGACGCAGCCCGCAGGTCGGGTCAGGCCGAAGGGCGTGACCCGACTTGGGAGATCAGGCCGCGTACCGGGCCTTCGCCTCGCGCGCCGCCCGGGCCTCGGCCTCCGAGTAGGCCGCGCCGGACCACAGCATCTCGTAGGCGATCTCCTCGTTGCCATTCTCGCAGAGCTCGAGTACCTCGCGGAACAGCGGCTGGAAGGTCTCGCTGCGGTGCGACGCCTCGTGTTCCTCGAAGGACCTCCAGAAGGTGATGATCAGGGCCTCGCGGTCCTTCAGCGGACTGTCCACCGGCTGACCGATGGTGGAGCCCTCGTTGGATACGGCTCCGGAATTCAATGCCACGAACCCGCCGACGAAGCCCGTGTCGGAGTGGTAGGTCTTCACGTTCTCGCAGAGCATCGCAACGCGCTCCTGCAGGTCATCCACGGTATATTCCGGCCGGATGATGACGCGATTGAGGGTCACGACACCATCGGACGGGAAGTTGCTGATGAGTTGACTCATGACTGCCTCCTCTTGGGTAACCGGCCACGATGGCCGTTTAAGTATTTCGTTGGGTGCTAATATAAATTACCTAGTAAATTAGTCAAGAATTCCCCTGCGGCTTGCGGACCATTACACTCCCCACCATGGATATTCATGATCCCGATCCCATGCGCCGCCTGCGAGCCATCATGGCGCGGCTGCGCGACCCGGATGGCGGCTGCCCCTGGGATCGGGCGCAGACGCCCGGATCGATCGTCCCCTATACCCTGGAGGAGGCCTACGAGGTCGGCGAGGCCATCGCGAGCGGGGAGCCCGAGGCCATTCAGGGCGAGCTCGGCGACCTGCTCTTCCAGGTGGTCTTCCAGGCGCGCCTGGGCGAGGAGAGCGGGGCCTTCGACTTCGACGACATCGCGCGCGTGATTGGCGACAAGTTGCTGCGCCGGCACCCGCACGTCTTCGGCGATGCCGAGTTCACGCAGGACCACGAGCGGGAGGCGGCCTGGGAATCGGCCAAGGCCGACGAGCGCCGCGAGCGTGATCGGCACAGCGCCCTGGATGACATTCCCCTGGCCATGCCGGCGCTGGCCCGTGCCCAGAAGCTGCAACGCCGGGCGCGGCGGGTGGGGTTCGACTGGGACGAAGCGGCGGCGGTCATTGGCAAGATCCGCGAGGAGATCGACGAGGTCCAGGCCGCGTTCGAGCAGGGCGCCGTACCCGAACGCCTCAGCGACGAGGTGGGTGACGTGCTGTTTGCCCTGGTCAACTGGGCGCGGCACCTGGGCGTGGATGCGGAGACCGCACTGCGGGGCAGCAACCGCAAGTTCGAGCGCCGCTTCCGGGAGATGGAAACCCTGGCCGAAGGCGATGGTCGAGGGATGAGTCATCTGAGCATGGACGAACTCGAAGCCCTTTGGGTCGAGGCGAAGCGCTCCGAAGAAAAGGGCCACTCGGGCCACCTATGACGCAAGGATTCCCCATGTCGCACGTACTGGAAGTACCCGATCACTTCATGCCGGCCCGGATCGAGCGTGTCGAACAGGTCACGCCGCTGATCAAGGTCTTCACCCTGGCGGCCGATCCACTGCGCTTCCGCGCGCGGGCGGGTCAGTGGCTGGACCTCGCGATCCCCACCGCCGGCGAACCCCTCGTCGGCGGGTACTCCGTAGTCTCCGCGCCCAGCCCCGACGGCCGCCTGCAGCTGGCGATCAAGTATGCCGATCACCACGAGGCCACCCACCATCTCCACGCGGTGAGCCGGATCGGGGATGAGGTCTTCATCACGGCTGGCCAGGGCCCGTTCTATTTCGAGCCCGGGATGAGCCGGGAGGTGGTGCTCCTGGGTGCCGGTATCGGCGTCACGCCCTTGATGAGCATCCTGCGTTTCATCCACGCCGAGGCGCCCGAGGTCCATGTGCACCTCGTCTACAGCGTGGCATCGCGGCACGAGGTCTTGTTCGCCGAGGAGCTCGCCCACCTGGCCCGCGCGCCGAACATCGACGTGACCCTCACGATTACCCGCGATGCCGAGGACTGGCTCGGACATACCGGCCGCATCAGTCATCCCCTGCTGGAGTCCCTGAACCTGTCACGGGAGGCGTTGTACTACTTCTGCGGCTCCCGGGAATTCATCGAGGATATGACCGACCTGCTCACCGAGTGGGGCATCCCCGAGACCCAACTCAAGTATGAGAAGTGGTGGTAGCGCGGGGTGTCGCAGGGCCTGCGGTTCACGCAGCGGACCCAGGCGCGGCCCGGGGCTCAGATCAGCCGTAGCGAGAAGTCGATGGCGCGCAGATGCTTGGTGAGGCCGCCCATCGAGATGTAGTCCACGCCCGTGGCGGCGATGCTGGGCAGGGTCTGCTCGCTCACGTTCCCGGAGGCCTCGGAGACCGCTCGCCCCCGGATCCTCTCCACGGCTTCGCGCAGCGACTCCAGTTCGAAATTGTCCAGCATGACGACATCGGCACCGGCGTCCAGCGCCTGACCGACCTGGTCCAGGGTCTCGGTCTCCACCTCGATCCAGCGACCCTTGCCCATGGCGCGGGCCCGTTCCACTGCAACCTGGATGGAGCCGCAGGCCAGGATGTGGTTCTCCTTGATCAGTACCGCATCCCAGAGGCCGAGCCGGTGGCTGTATCCGCCACCGCAGCGCACCGCGTACTTCTGCGCGATGCGCAGACCGGGAAGCGTCTTGCGCGTGTCCAGGAGACGGGTTCGGCCTCCGGCGAGGATCCTGACCAGGCGCGCGGTCTCGGTCGCCGTTCCCGACAGGGTCTGGAGCAGGTTCAGGGCGCAGCGCTCGGCGGAGAGGATGGCCCGTGCCGGCCCCCTGATCTCGGCGACGATACCGGGCGTTTCCACGGTCGCCGCTTCATCGACCGCCCAGAGCACCTGCACCCCCGGCGCGAGGGCGCGGAAACAGGCGTTGAACCATGCCTGCCCGCAGATCACCGCGGGCTCGCGCAGGTGCAACTCCGCGTGGGCCTGCTGCTCCGCAGGAACCAGTGTCGCGGACAGGTCTCCGGAGCCCAGGTCCTCCCGCAGCGCCGCCTGGACCAGGGTCTGGACCTCTCCGGGATCCGGCGGCTTCGTTGGCTCGGCGAAGGGATCAAGCACGCGTCCTGGGTGGGTCGGATTCATCCCTCCACCCGCTGACGCAAGGCAGGCCGGCCGGAGGCGTGGCCGCGCCCTGGCCGACGGTATGCAAGAAGCGAAGATGTCTCTGTGCTGTCCACGGCTCCTTGTATAGCGGATTCAGCGAGTGCTGAGAAGCCCCGAACGATCGAGGAACACCCGGCGTGCAGCCGCCTGTCCGAGGGACGGGGTGAACAAATCGATGGCATTCATGGTTCGACAGGCTCACCCCGAACGGGATCCGCCTGCCGTTCGTCCTGAGCCTGTCGAAGGGCATGGATCCGCACTTGCCTCGGCAGCGAGGGGCGCGCCGCCCGATCCTGGCGCGTTACACTCACCGGCGTGATCCAGCCGTTGCAGAGGTATTGCCGTGAGCGACGATCATCTGTCCCCCAGGGGTATGTTCAGCGCCGGCATGCTCCTGGCGGTACTGGCCTTGGCGGTCTTTGTGGCCGCGACAGGAGCGATCTGGCCTGCCATGAAGGTGTGGCTGGTCGATCTCAGTACGCTGCAGTTGGGCCTGCTCGCGAGTTTCGTCGCCGGCATGTTCACGGCAGTCGGAGCGATCCCCATCTTCTTCCTGCGGCGCGTCACGGGCGAGGTGGAGGACTCCCTGATGGGATTCGGGGCCGGGGTGATGCTCGCCGCGACGGCCTTTGAGCTGGTGTTGCCCGCGGCCGCGATTGCCGAGGCCGACCTCGGCAACTCCTGGCTGGCGGCGCTGCTGGTGGGTACCGGCATCGGACTGGGCGGCGGCTTCCTGCTGGCGCTGCACCGGCTGGTGCCGCACGAGCATTTCGTGACCGGGCCGCAGAGCGGCGCCGACCCGAAGAAGATCCGCCGGGTATGGCTGTTCGTGTTCGCCATCGCCCTGCACAACCTGCCCGAGGGATTGGCGGTGGGGGTCGGCTTCGGGGGTGAAGAATTGAGCGATGGGGTCGCGCTCGCGATCGGGATCGGCCTGCAGAACATTCCCGAGGGTCTCGTCGTCGCGGTGGCCCTGATGTCCCTGGGCTACAGCCGCCTGGCGGCCTTCGGGGTCACGCTGCTGACCGGCCTGGTGCAGCCGTTCGGCGGTCTGATGGGTGCCGGTGCCGTGACGCTGATGGAGGCCCTGCTGCCGTGGGGCCTGGCATTCGCCGCCGGAGCGATGCTGTTCGTGATCAGCCACGAGATCATTCCCGAGTCGCATCGCAAGGGGCACGAAGGGAAGGCCACGTTCGGGGTTCTGCTGGGCTTCGTGGTGATGCTCACCATCGATATGGTGCTGGACTGACCACGGCCTGACAGTGCCAGACAAACGTCAAGTGTTTGATTCCGTTCATGGGGTGGCGGACCATGGATGCGGGTACGCCGCGCAAGGTCTTGTGGGCGTTGCGTGCAACCGTTTTTCGCGTCGCCATTTCCATTCACCAACGACCGCGCAGGAGGAACCACCATGCCTGGCAAGCCAATCCGTACCGCCCTGGTGACCGGCAATTCCAGCGGGCTCGGCCTGGGCCTGACCCGCATGCTGATGCGCCAGGGCGCCGCAGTGTACGGGCTCAGCCGCAGCGGCTGTCCCGAAGAGACCGCCGGAGACATCCGCGTGGATCTGGCCGATTACGCAGGCATTGCCCCTGCAATGGCGCAATTGCTGGAGGGCGTGGAACGCCTGGACCTGGTGGTGTTGAACGCGGGCCTGTTGGGTCAGATCCAGAGCATGCAGGAGGCGGACATCGCCGAACTCCGGCAGTTGATGGACGTGAACGTGTGGGCGAACAAGCCGATCCTGGACCATTTCCTGGCCAAGGGCATCGCGGTGGGCCAGATCATCGCCATCTCCTCCGGTGCCGCGGTATCCGGCAATTTCGGCTGGAGCGGCTACTCGATCTCGAAGGCGGCCCTGAACATGTTCGTGCAGCTCTACGCCCACGAATTTCCAGGGACACCGATGCACAGCCTGGCCCCAGGGCTGGTCGATACCGCAATGCAGGAATTCATCGCCGAGCGGGTCGACGTCGAACGCTTCCCGGCCCTGAAACGCCTGCAGGAGGCGCGCGGCACGGACGCAATGCCGGACAATGACACCGCCGCGCAGCAGATCATCGACAGTCTCGAACGACTCCGCGACGTCCCCACCGGCCGCTTCCTCGACCTGCGCAACCTGTAGGCACGATCTCCCAGCCGGATCGCCGAGAGGGCTCGCCTCCCACAGGGGCGGCATGTAGGAGCCCAGCCTCTGGGCGATGCTCCCGCCAGCGCCGGATCGTGCCGAGAGGGCTCGCCTCCCACAGCGTTGCCGGGTCGAATACCGGCTTTTTCGTATATTCCGAACGTGGCTATATAAAAGATTTTCATCACCGGTCATTAGAAAAAAATAAGCCACTAGTACGCTCGGGTATTGCCTTCGGCGTGTTCATTCCAGAGTCCAGTCCGCGCAAGGGCTGGGTGATTTCTCGCCCAGCTTTTCCACAGCTTGCCAAGCCCATTCGCACAGCATGGACACAATATCTTGTGTCTAGGAAAGGGCGGACACACGCCCTATAGTATCTCGCCGTAGCCACCGTTACAGCGCGAGGTCCTTATGCACAGCGAAGCCCAGCCCCTTTCCCCGTCGGTTTCCACCGAAGCCCGGCACGCCCCCGACACGGGACCGAGCGCCGAGATTCTGGCGACCTCGCCGGGCCGGCACCAGGTGATCCGCCGCAACGGCAAGGTCACGCATTTCGACGGCGCGAAGATCGGCGTGGCGATCACCAAGGCCTTCCTCGCCGTCGAAGGGGGTGGCGCCGCCGCCAGCCGCCGCATCCACGAGATTGTCGAGGAGCTGACCGGGCAGGTCACCGACAACCTGTTCCGCCGGGCCGGCGCCAGCGGCATCACCGTGCACATCGAGGACATCCAGGACCAGGTCGAACTGGTGCTGATGCGCGGCGGCCACCACAAGGTGGCGCGGGCCTACGTGCTGTACCGGGAGAAGCAGTCCGAGAAACGTGCCGCTGAGGCCGCGAAGAAGAAGCCGGAGACCGCTGCAGCGGATGTGCTGCAGGTCACCCGTGTCGACGGGACCCGCGTGCCGCTGGACGAGGCACGCATGGCGGCGGTGGTCGACGAGGCCTGCCGCGGGTTGAAGCAGGTGGATGGGGCCCGGGTCCTCGCCGAGGCCCGGCGCAACCTGTTCGATGGCGTCGCTGAGAAGGACGTCGGCACCGCGCTGGTGATGGCCGCGCGGGTGCAGATCGAGCAGGAGCCGAACTACTCCCAGGTGACCGCGCGCCTGCTGATGGACAACCTGCGCCGCGAGGCACTGAGCTTCCTCGCCGGGCTGCCGCAGGAGGCGACCCAGGCCGAGATGGGCGAGCGCTACCCCGAGTACTTTCACGCCTACATCAAGCGCGCGGCGCAGCTGGAACTCGTCGATACCGAGCTGACCCGCTATGACCTCGACGCCCTCGGCAAGGCATTGAAGCCCGAGCGCGACCTGCAGTTCACCTACCTCGGCCTGCAGACCCTGTACGACCGCTACTTCATCCACTCCGGCGGCACCCGCTTCGAGCTCCCGCAGGCCTTCTTCATGCGCGTCGCGATGGGGCTCGCGATCAACGAGGTCGATCGCGAGGCCCGCGCGGTCGAGTTCTACGAACTGCTGAGCTCCTTCGACTTCATGAGTTCCACGCCGACGCTGTTCAACTCGGGCACCCTGCGTCCGCAGCTCTCCTCGTGCTACCTGACCACGGTGCCCGACGACCTCGACGGCATCTTCGGCGCGATCAAGGACAACGCGCTGCTGTCGAAATTCGCCGGCGGCCTCGGCAACGACTGGACCCGCGTGCGCGGCATGGGCGCCCACATCAAGGGCACCAACGGCAAGAGCCAGGGCGTCGTCCCGTTCCTGAAGGTCGCGAACGACACCGCGGTAGCGGTCAATCAAGGAGGGAAGAGGAAGGGCGCGGTCTGCGCGTACCTCGAGACCTGGCACATCGA
>JAWLFM010000117.1:0-7925 GCA_041685565.1 Thioalkalivibrio sp. | reverse complement strand
CACGGGGTACCTCGATAACGTTCAGATCTGGGACGACAGCAATATCTCGGCGCGCCAGATCTACGCGGACGGGGTCGGGTTCAATACCGTTCCCCTGCCCGGGACGATCGCGCTCCTGGGGCTGGGTTTGCTGGGCCTGGGTGCGGTTGCGCGGCGTCGTAACAAGGTCTGAGCGAAACCGTAATGCCGAATGGGAAGGGGAGCCTTGTGCTCCCCTTTCTTTTTGGTGGTGTATTCCCGTCATTGGAGCTTGCGAATGAAACGGGAAGGCCCTTTTGTACAACACATGCGTTTGCCCATGACGCTGGCGGCCTTTGGCGTGCTCGTGGGTGGGTTTGTCTTCCGCATTTCGTTGCCGGTTGAGAGTTGGTTCTGGTACGACGAGGTCTACGGAGCGACGTTTGCGTCCGGGACCCTGTACGAAGCGTTGCTGGGGCCGCTGCGCTTTGATCTGCACCCTCCGCTTTATTACCTGCAGTTGTGGTTGTGGGCCAGGGTGGATGCCGGAGACGCTTGGTTGCGGCTGAACTCTGCGGCATGGGGGCTGGCGGCGGCAGTGATGGCCTGGCGGGTCGCACGGCAGTGTCTGGCAGAGCGCGAGGCGTGGATTGCGTTGCTGCTGATGCTGGTGGTCCCGGCCGCGGTGGCCACTGCGCAGGATCTGCGGATGTACCCCATGTTGATGGTCCTGGCTCTGCTGTCCTGCTGGGGCGTGCTCCTTTGGTTCTCCCCCGTGCACGCTCGTGCCGGCGCGTGGGTGATGGCGCTGGCCGGTGTGGCGGCGACCTATACCCATGCGACCGGTTTGCTGGTTCCAATGTCTGCGGCTGTGTTCTCGTTGTTGCTCTGGCGGAGCGCGCCAACGCACCGGGTAAGCTTGAGGGCCTGGGCCTTCGTGCAGGGGCTGGTGGCTTTGGCCATGCTCCCGGCCGTCATCAACAGTACGGTCCGGTCGGTTGGCCATATGACTGTGCCGGACGGGATGGACGTGGTTGCCACACTGGCACGGCTGGTCCTGGACCGCGCGGCGACTCAGCACCCTGCCCTGTTGGTGCTGGGCGCACTCCTGGTTGCAGGGAGTCTTCTGGGCGCCTGGCGGTCGTCCCTGCGCTGGATTCTCGTGGCGTACGTTGTGTTTCCAGTCCTTTTCCTTCTTGCCGCGAGTTACTTCGTGCGACCCGTCTGGCATGTTCGGGCGTTGTATCCGCTAACTCCATTTCTGGTTATCGGTCTCGCCGCTGTGCTGGCACGGGCGGGCGATGCCTTTGCGAGAAACTCTAGCTGGAGGGGAGCCTCGCTAGTTCCCGCGTTCCTGATGGTCGGACTGCTGGCAGTCACCGCGGTGTGCAACGCCGGACTCGCGGAGAAAACGCACCGTTATCCCGCTGCAGTCGAGTTTGTCCAGCGTCACCTGGCGCCCGGTGACATCGTCTGGGCACCGGAGCCCGTGACGGCCTGGGCGGTGAAACGGTACTGGATTGGGCCGCGATGGGGTTCCATCACTCGCATTCAGGGCGAACCAACCAGCGAGCAATGGCGCCGGATTTATGACCGGCTGGGTGACTCGTGGCTTGAAAGGATTGGGTTAGCCGCGGAAGGCCGTTCGATTGCCGTCGGAGAAAGTCGTATCTACACAGGCTTGGGTGTGGACGAAACCATGTTGGGACGATCCAGTATCTGGGTTGTTGGAAATCAAGCGGCTCCGGCAGGTGAGGCGTTGCAGGGAGAAGGCTATGTGCTGCGTCGGGCACAGGACTTTCGCGGCGTTGGTGTCGCCGAGTTTGCCTTCATCGGACCGCCCGACCCGGAGGACTGAAGCTGAACCTTCGTTGATTCGTGGCGTGCGGTGTAATGCCGAACGTTAGGGAGGACTTCGAGGGCAGCATTTCAGCGTAGGTGGCTTGTGCGAGACTAACGAGTTCGCTTCTCTGGATTGGCCAACGAATGCATGACTGGAGGCTGTCACGCCTGTCGCTTGATGATGCCGGTGCGGCTTGGGCGGCGCTGGATGCGCGCGCGCCTCCTGTTCCTTTTCTGACGCATGGCTGGTTCCGCTGTCTGCTTGCGGCCGCCGACGGGTGCCTGACCCCGGAACCGGTGCAGGTAACAGGGCCGTCGGGGCAGCAATCGATGGCGGCGTTGTATCGGCGGCGGGCGATGCGGTCCCGGTTCATCCCTTCGCGCGTGGTGTACCTGAACGAGACGGGGGATGCGGAACTGGATCGGGTGACTCTGGAGCATAACGGGTTGGCCGGCGACACCGCACACGAGCCGGAGGCACTGCGGGCGCTGCTGAAGGATCTGCTGGCGCATGGCCCCGGCTGGGACGAATTCTCGCTGGGGTGGCTGGCGGTGGAACGCTGGGCGGTCCTGGAGCGGGCCCTGGCCGATCTCGGTCTGCGGCCGGAGGTTCTGGATCGCAAGCCCTTCCACTTCGTGGATCTGCAAGGGCTGGGGGGGCTGGAAGATTATCTGGCGGGGCTTAGCCGCAATACCCGTTACCAGATACGGCGGGCCATGCGCGGCTACGGCGGCGAGGATGCGCTGAAGGTCGAGCGGGCCGCAGGTTCGGAACAGGCTCTGGAGTGGTTCCAGGTGATGGTCGAGTGGCATCAGGCGGAGTGGAATGCGCGTGGCAAGCCCGGCGCGTTTGCCAGTACGTTCATGCGCGACTTCCACGAGTGCCTGATTGCCCGGGGTGCACCGGATGGCCAGGCGCAGGTGCTGCGGATTCAGGGCGTGGATGGTCCGGTCGGGTATCTCTATAACCTGGCCGCGGGTGACTACATCTGCAACTACCAAAGCGGATTCCGCTACGGCGATGACCCGAAGCTGAAGCCGGGACTGGTGTGTCATGCCCAGGCGATCGGGCAGGCGGCGGCGCAGGGCTTTGCCCGCTACGATCTGCTGATGGGCGACAGCCAGTACAAGCGCAGCCTGGGGAATGGCCAGGGCGAGATGCTGCAGGTGCGGCTGCAACGACCGCGCTGGCGGTTTCGTCTGGAACAGCGTTTGCGGCGCCTCATGCGGCGATGAGGCGCTCTTCCGCAACAGCGCGGGTGCCATGGTCGAGAGCGGCCTGCGGGATTGGAGCGCTGGTTGCGCTGGCGATTGCGCTGTATGCGACGTTGCTGCCGTTCCAGTTCGGCGATCGCAGCCTCGCACAGGCCTGGGCGACGTATCGCAGTATGAGCCTGACCGCGCCGGGGACCGGTGCGCGCCAGCAGTTTGTCTCCAACGTGTTGCTGTTTCTACCGCTGGGCTTCTTCCTGGCCGCGTGGACCGGGTATGCCGCCACGCGCTTTCGAACCATGGTGCTTACGATCCTGGTGGCGGCTGGGCTGGGGCTGCTGGTCACCGCCACGGTGGAGTTCCTGCAGGTCTGGTTGCCCTACCGGTATCCGGCGGGGGCCGACATCCTGGGCAATTTTTCGGGTGCCCTGCTCGGTGCCATCGGCTGGTTTGTGCTCCGGGAGCGGTTGGCCAAGGTCGTGCATGCGTTGGGGCGGGCGGGGCCGCAGGCGTTGCAACTGGCGCTTCTGGGGTATGCCGGGGCCTATGTTGCGATCGGGCTGCTGCCGTTCGATCTGGTGCTGTCGCTCGACGAGCTGGCGGTCCGCCTGGCGTCGGACGCATGGGGTTGGTGGACGGCCAGTGGCGCTTGTTCGGGTGGCTTCGAGTGCCTGGCGCTACTGTCCGCCATGGTGCTGCTGAGTTTGCCCGTAGGGCTTCTGGTAGGGCTATGGGCCCGCCGCACTGGGCGCAGCATGACACGGGTACTGTTGCTGGTGGTGATCCTGGCGGTGCTGCTGGAGGCGGCGAATCTGTTGACCTGGTCGGGTATTGCCGAAGGCCGCTCGGCCCTCGCCCGCGCCCTGGGTATGGCGGGTGGCTTGCTCCTGGCGCGGGCGCTGCCGATTCAACCGCACGGGTTGTTCCGCGCGCTGCAGGCGGTGCGTCTTCCCGTGCTGCTGGTTGCGGTGCCGCTGTACGGCCTGCTGCTGGTGGGTGCCAATCATGGGTTCGGGCCGTACGGAATGGATCTTGGCGCGGCGTTCGAGCGGCTGGCGGGGCTGCGGCTGTTGCCCTTTTTCTACCACTATCAGGTAGCGGAAGCGGCCGCCCTGCGCAGTGTTGTGCTGCATCTGGCGATGTACGCCCCGGTGGGGGCGCTGGTGTGGCTGGCCTGGGTGGATCGTGCGCCGCGCTGGCCGGTGCTGGTGCGCCGAGCGGCTTTGACCGGACTGGTTGTGGCCCTGGTGGTCGAGGCCGGCAAGCTGCTGGTAGTGGATGGCGCGCGACCCGACACCACCACGCTGTTGCTGGCGGCCCTGGCAGCGGGCTTGACCGCGGGCGTGCTGTTCTGGCTGCAACGGGCGCTCACTGCGGCCCCGAGCGGAGCGACGCGCGAAAGTGCCCCGGCTGTACCCACCGTAGAGGCACCGAAGGATGTCGTTGCCGGATGGCGTCCTGGCACGCTGCAGGCGCTGATGTTGTTGCCAGGCCTTTTGGCCCTTTGGCTGGCGGCGGGCTGGCCGGTGGGTGCGGCCTTCTTGATGTTGGGCCTGCTGGCCTATGCGGCGTTGCTGGCGTGGAAGCCGCAGGCCTGGCTGCTGGTGGTGCCCGCGGCGATCCCGCTGCTCGATCTGTCCCTCTATACCGGACCGTTGCGAGTATCGGAGCTGGATTTGCTCCTGCTGGTGACCGTGGCCGTGGTGCTGGTGCGTGGGATGTCGCTGCGGCAGCCGGACCCATTGCCGCGCGCTGTGCGCTGGGCCTGGCGGTTATTGATTGTTTCGACAGTGCTGGCGTTGGTGGTCGCATGGCGGCCCTGGCCGTCGCTGGGCCCGATGACGATTGCCCCGTACCTGACGGACTGGGATGCGCTTCGGGTGGCGCGCGGGGTCTTCTGGGCGGCGGTACTGCTGTGGCTTCTGCAATGGGGCCCGGAGTCGCCCCGTGCGGCGGTTCGGCGCTGGTTTGCGCCCGGGGTGGCACTGGGGCTGGCAGGTACCTTGCTGGTGGTGTTCAGGGAGCGTGCGGTCTATCCGGGGCTACTGGATTTCGACAGCCGGTATCGTATCTCCGGATGGTTCACCGACATGCAGGTGGGTGGTCCGAGCATCGAGACGTTTCTGGTGCTGGCCTTGCCACTGGCGTTGGTTTGGTGCTGGACGCGCCGTTCCGTCCCGGCCTGGATTGCTGGGGGGCTGCTCCTGCTGGGCGGACTTTATGCGGTCGCGATGACCTATTCCCGAGGGGGCTATGCCGGCCTGGCCGTTGCGTTGGTGCTGCTACTGCTGATCGGGGCGATGGCAGCGTGGCGCGTCCGTCGGTCGTTTCCGTGGTCGGCTGCGCTCGCGAGTGGGGTAATGCTGGTGCTGGCTGCGGTTGCGCTGCCGCCCATGCTGGGCGGGTTCGCGGAACAGCGTCTGGGGCAGGTCAGCCAGGGGCTGGAGGCGCGTGCCGACCATTGGCGTCTCGCGCTGGATTTGCCCGGCGGGCATGCAGCGAGCCCGCTGGCAGGTCGGGGTCTGGGCTCGTTTGCTGCAGCCTACCGCGACGGTAATCCGGAGGGCCGATTGCCGGCGAATTTCGCCTTCGCGGACGGGCAGCTGCGCCTGGGGCCGGGCGATTCGTACTACATCAATCAGCGCGTTTCGCCGGATCGCAGGGTGCGCCACGATCTGGAAGTGCGCCTGCGCGGCGCCGCCGGCGGGCAGCTGGGGATCTATCTGTGCGAAAAACCGGTGCGCCACTCGTTCCGGTGTGTCTCCACTTCCATATCGGTCGAACCCGGCGACGACTGGCAGGTGTTCAACGCCATGCTGGATCTGGAGGGAATGGACACGCGACCGTGGCCCCTTCGCCGGGGATTGGTCCTGTCGATCGCACATGCGGGTGGCGATGCGGTAATCGAGGTGGATGCCATGCGTTTGACGGCCCCTGACGGCCGCGAGCATCTGCGCAACGGCGATTTCGAATCGGGTGCCCGGCACTGGTATTTCACGACCGATCACCTGTGGCCGTGGCGGGTCGAGAATCAGTGGTTGGAGCTGTACTTCGAGCAGGGATTGCTGGGCGTGGTCGCGTTTGTCTGGCTGACGCTGGCCGCCGGCTGGGTATTGCTGGTGCGGGCCGGGCGCGGGGATGTGCTGGCGCTGGGTAGTGTGGCCGGGTTGGCCGGGGTACTGGTCGTTGGAGTGTTCGGGACCGTGCTGTTTACGCCGGCGATTGCGCTGCTGTTTTATCTGGTTCTGTTGCTGGGGCAGGTGGGTTCCGCCCCCGACGAGCACCCGGCACGCGGCTCCGAGTCCGAAGCGGAGGCCGCACAAGGGGAAGCCTGATTTGCATCGAGGTTCAGCCAGTTGCAGGTGAACCGTACCGACTTTTCCAGGGACCGTTCGTGCGCGGGTTGGCCGCAACGACATCCTACGAGCGTCAGCCAGGCTCAAGGGCCGTGCTGGCCCGGGTCTCCAGCCGTCCCCTGCTTCGTCATCCCCGAAACCGCGTAGCGGTTATCCGGGATCTCCACGGTATGGGGTACCCGCACGTTGGGGCTGGACCGGCGTGTGGAGATCCAGGCGCTGCGCTACGCCCGGGATGACAGGGAAGGGGTGAGGGGCCCCGGGGTGGTGGCATTCCCAAGAAGGCCTGGATCAACGCAATCCGGGGCGGGCCATGCACGTCCCCGAATGGGCCCCGCCACTGGCTGACTCTCGTTGCTAATCAGGATCAGGAAAGGAACTGGCTAGCTCAAGGTTTCCGGGGCGTGAGGAGGGTGCAGCGTGATGCTAGGTGGTTGGCCTCCGGGAAGGCTGAACGCCAGGAAGGGAGGGCGTCCGGTCAGCATGACTTCCAGCGCCCCCAGTTGCAGGAAGTACAGGCTCCCGATGCGTCGGGCGCCGAGGCGCTCGTGAGCGCGAAGGGAACTGGGGTTATAGGCTGATATGCGGCTCAGGCTCCAGGCGATGCCGCGTTCCTGGAGGGCGCGGTCAGCAGCCTGCCAGAGTTCCGCGAATACCAGCCCGCCGCGTGCCTCCGGGAACACATAGACGTCGACATCCAGTGCGCTGGGTGGGTCGCCGGCGGGGCGCAGGACGCAGCGGTGCTCGTCCTCGTGATAGGCCCCGAACAGAAGCCAGATGAAACCGAGCATCCGGTCTTCCCCGTTTGCGAAGGCCGCCAGACAGATACCACCTTGATCCAGGCGATACCGGACCTGTGTTGGCGTGCGCGGCATGCTCTCCAGGGTATCCGGTTCGTCCGTGATGTCGCGGACCTGCAGGCGGCCGCGTCGCGAAGCGGGGGTACGCAACTGCCCTACCGGCTGTGCCAGCAGGTAGTAGCGGGCGAGGCCCAGGCGGTCGCTCATCTGCTTCAGGGTGCCGTGCAGTCCCAGAAGCAGGGCGTTGGCCAGACCCAGTTCGCGGCGGCGGCTGCGGAATCGATCGAGGAAAGTGGTCACGGGCGTACGGCTCGTCCGATTGGGCGCAGGTCGAGGTCGGCCCGCGTCGAAACTTCTCCAGAAGACTAGTCCGCGCCCCGGGAAGCGGCAACCGGACGAACTCACGCCCGGCTCGGCTTCGCGGTGCCGGCACCGTAGAATGCGCTCACGGAGCTTAGACAATACAGGTATGGTCAGGACGGCCGACCGGAATGGACATCTTATGCACACGCTTCCCGCGCTGGATGAAGTCACCATCGGTGTAATTGGCCTGGGGTACGTCGGCCTGCCACTGGCCGTGGAGTTCGGACATCACTGGTCCACGCACGGGTTCGACATCGACCCGGAACGGGTGCGGCAGCTGCAGGCCGGGGTGGACCGCACGCGCGAGGTGGAGCCGGACAAGCTCGCGGCCACGCCGAAGCTGACGTACACGGCGGATCTGGAGGTCATGCGCCAATGCAACGTGTTCGTGGTG
>JAWLFM010000116.1:0-7980 GCA_041685565.1 Thioalkalivibrio sp. | reverse complement strand
GTCCCAGTGCTTGTGGGGGAAGGCCAGCAGCGCCTCGACGACCTCGGGACCCAGTTCGAGGAAGGAACACAGGCCCTCGGCGGAGCCCTTGTCCAGGTGATTCATGCCCAGGCATGCGGAGGTCACGTAGACCTCGTGCAGACCCGCGGCCTCGGCGATCGCGGCCCAGGTGGTGCCCTTGGCCAGCTTGGCCGCGATGATGGACTCGGTCATTTCCAGCTTGCTCAACATCCTGATGCTCCTTGGTCTTCGTTGAAGGGTTCTGCGTGCGGGTTCAACCGCTCCTGACCAGCGCGGGTCGTGGCGGGAAGGTGTCGGGCTTGACCGGGTTCACGGTGCGCGGCGTATGCCGGGGGTCGGCGTCGCGGGCGGCGCTGGCGAGGGTCTTGGCGCGCCGTACCAGGAATTCGACCAGGTGATTGCGCACCGGGTAGTAGCCGGGCTGCTCGTGCAGGGTGGCGCGTTCGCGGGGCCGGGGAATGTCGACGATCACCGACTCCGCGACCCGGGCATTCGGACCATTGGTCATCAACAGCACGCGGTCGGCCAGTAGCACCGCCTCGTCCACGTCGTGCGTGATCATGAACACGGTCTGATGGGTGCGGGCCCAGATCTTCAGCAGTTCCTCCTGGATCACGCCGCGGGTCAATGCGTCCAGCGCCCCGAACGGCTCGTCCATCAACAGCAGCTTCGGCTCGATGGCGAAGGCGCGGGCGATGCCGACGCGCTGGCGCATGCCGCCGGAGAGCTGCGCCGGCTTGCGGTCCAGCACCTCCCCCAGGCCAACCATTTCGAGGTATTTGACACTGTGTTCGCGGATCCTGGCCCGGTTCCATTTCGGCCAGCGGGCGCGCACGGCGAAGGTCACGTTGTGCAGGGTCGACAGCCAGGGCAGGAGGCTGTGATTCTGGAAGATCACGCCCTGGTCCCGGCTTGGACCCTCGATCACCTTGCCGTCCATGATGACGTGGCCCTCGCTGGGATGGTCGAGTCCGGCCAGCACGTTCAGGATGGTCGACTTGCCGCAGCCGGAATGGCCGATGATGCAGACGAATTCGCCCTTTTCGATGCTGAAGTTGACGCCCTCGAAGACGGTCGTCGGCTCCTTGCTGCCGGGTTGGGGGAAGCGCCGCGCGAGGTTCTCGATCTGGAGGAAATGTGCGGTCATCAGTGCTCCTCAGTCCTGGTAGCGTACGAAGCGCGAGACCTGGACCAGCATTCCGTCGAGCAGCATGCCGACGATACCGATCATCAGGATCGCGAAGATCACACTGGCGAGGTCGAGGTTGTTCCACTCGTTCCAGACGTAGTACCCGACGCCGGTGCCGCCCACGAGCATCTCGGCGGCCACGATCACCAGCCAGGCAATGCCCACGGAGATGCGCATGCCGGTGAGGATGGTCGGGGCGGCTGCGGGCAGGATCACCGTGAAGGCCGTGCGGAGCTTGGAGAGTTCGAGTGTGCGGGCTACGTTCAGCCAGTCGTTGCGCACCGAGGCCACTCCGAACGCGGTATTGATCAGCATGGGCCAGATCGAGCAGATGAAGATCACGAAGATGGCCGAGGTGTTGGAGTCCTTGATGATGAACAGGGCCAGCGGCATCCAGGCCAGCGGCGAGATCGGTTTCAGTACCTGGATATAGGGATTGAAGGCCTTGTTCAGCACCGGCGACATGCCGATCACGAAGCCGAGCGGAATCGCGACCAGCACCGCCAGCCCGAAACCGGCCATCACCCGCCCGACGGAGTAGGCGAGCTGCAGGCCGATACCCTTGTCGTTGGGTCCCGCGTCATAGAAGGGCCGACTCAGTTCGTCCACCGCGTGGCTGAACACCTGCGACGGGGCCGGGATGCCGGAGGGCTGGGAGGCGCCGCCCATCAGCATCTCGTACTCGCTGAGTTCCCCGGCCCCGGTCAGGGCCTGCGGCGCCGTGGCCAACTGCCACAGCCCCAAGGCCGTGATCAGGAAGATCACAGAGACGATGGCAGCCCTGAGATTCAGGTTTGCCAGCATCTCAGGCCCTCCCGATGGCGAAGCTCTTGGCGTATCCCTCCGGATCGGTGTAGTCAAACACCTTGCCCATGATGGTGAAGTTCTTCGCGGTCTTTTCCGGCGGCTCGAAACCGAGTTCCTTCATCACGTCGCCGCATTCGGTGGCCAGGAAGACCTGCTCGGCGATCTGGCTGTAGTTCACATCGCCCTCGATGTAACCCCAGCGCTTCATCTGGGTGAGGATCCAGACCGCCATGGAATGCCAGGGGAAGGGATCGAAGTCGATTCGGTCGGGCACGTCCTGGATATTGCCCAGGCCGTCGGCGAAACGGCCGGTCAGCACCTGCTGCACCACCGGCACCGGCTGGTTCAGATAGGCGCGGGGCGAAATCGCCTCGGCGATCTCCACCCGGTTGGCCGGGTCCGAGGAGTACTGCGTGGCCTCGACGATGGCGCGGAACAGGGCCCCGAAGGTGTTCGGGTTCTCCTCTGCGAAGGCCTTGGAACAGGCGAAGGCGCAGCAGGGATGTCCGTCCCAGATGTCCTTGGTGAGCATGTGAATGAACCCGACCTGTTCCCACACCGCCCGCTGGTTGAACGGATCCGGGGCCAGGTAGCCGTCCACGTTCTCCGCACGCAGGTTCGCCACCATCTCCGGCGGCGGCACCACGCGGATCTGGATGTCCTGGTCGGGGTCCAGCCCGTGTTCCGCGACGTAGTAGCGCAGCAGGAAGTTGTGCATCGAGTACTCGAACGGCACCGCGAAACGGAAGCCCTTCCAGTCCTTCGGGTCGCGCTTGTCCTTGTGCTTGTTGTGCAGCGTGATGGCCTGGCCGTTGATGTTCTCGACGGCGGGCATGATGAACGGTTCGGAGGTGGAACCCGCGCCCATGGAGATCGCCAGCGGCATCGGCGAGAGCATGTGCGAGGCGTCGTACTCGCCGCTCAGGGACATATCGCGTGCCACCGCCCAACCGGCCGTCTTGATCACCTCGACATCCAGGCCGTAGCGCTCGTAGAAGCCCATCGGATGCGCCATGATGATCGGAGTTGCGCAGGTGATCGGCACGAAGCCGATGCGCAGCTTCTTCTTCTCCAGCGGCCCGAGGCTGTCCTTGGCGGCCGCCTTCACCTTGTCCAGGGGGAGCACGCTGGCGAGCGCCGCGGCGATGGTTCCGCCGCCGAGGAGCTTCAGGAACCGACGTCGATCGATCTCGTTGTGCCCGAACATCGCGCGCACGATGGCGCTTTCCACCGCGCGGTCCATGATGGCGTCGGTATCCATCGCCGGCTCGTCCGAACGGTGCGTGGCCATCCGTGCCTGGGGTTCGTGGTCGGCGTTGGCTTCCGCGTGCTCGAAGCACCCGCAGTGGCCCGGGCCGTTGTGGCCGTGTCGGCAACTCCCGCCGTGGCGCAGGTCACTCTCGGCGTCGAATGGATTGCTCAGGCTCTTGGTCGGCATTGCTGGGTCTCCCGCATGGACGTGTGGAAGCGGTACTGCAGGTAGCGTGCCAATCGGCCGCTGGATCCGGTTGGGCCGTGCAGGAGCCGGTTACAGGCAGATTGACGCGCTGTGTGCGGGATAGGGAAGACACAATTTGGTGCGCTTGACGTCAATCTGCACCAATTTGTCGCCGAAGTGGAACGGTCGGGCCGGGGATGCGATCAGGCCTCGGTGTCCAGGCCCAGCTTCTGGAGACGGTAGCGCAGCTGCCGCGGCGTCAGGCCAAGGCTGAGCGCGGCACGGGTCTTGTTCCCGCCGCAGCGGCGGACTGCCTCGAGCAGGGACTCGCTCTCGGACGACGCCACCCGCTGGTAGGGCCGTATGCTGGAATCATGTCCGTTCCAGATCGGTGCGCTTCCCCCGGCATGGGGTCGAAACTCCCGGGGTTGCTTCACCGGCGCGGAGACGCGGGACTCGTCGTGGAGGATGCCGTCGATGAGTTCGATATCGATCTGGCCTGTGGTGCAGAGCAGGACCGAGCGCTCGAGCACATTCTCCAGTTGCCGGATGTTGCCCGGCCAGTCGAAGGCCTCGAGACGCTCCAGTACGCCCTCCTGCAACACCACGTTCCAGCCGTGGCGGTGATTGAACTGATCCAGGAAGTGGCGCGTCAGCAGGCGTACGTCGCCGGCACGATCGCGCAGGGACGGCATGTACAGCGGAATCACGTTCAGCCGGTAGAAGAGATCCAGACGGAACTGTCCGTGGCTCACTGCAAGCTGAAGATTCTTGTGCGTCGCGGCGATCACGCGCAGATCCACCGGGATTTCGCGGGTGCCGCCAACCGGCTGTACCACGCGTTCCTGCAGCACCCGCAAGATCTTCGACTGCAGGGCCTGGGGCATGTCGCCGATCTCGTCGAGGAACAGCGTGCCGTGGTCGGCCATCAGGATCTTGCCGGCCTTCGCCGCGCTGGCCCCGGTGAAGCTGCCCTTTTCGTGGCCGAAGAGTTCCGACTCCAGCAGATCCGGAGGGATGGCCGCGCAATTGATGGAGATGAATGGCCGGTCGTTGCGCTGGCTGATCTGGTGGATCATGCGCGCGACCTTCTCCTTGCCGGTCCCGGAATCGCCGGTGATCAGTACGGTGGCCTGGGTATCCGCGATCCGGTGCACCTGCTTCAGTACGTGTTGCAGCGCGGAGCTGTCGCCGAGCAGGCCGTACTTGGCTCCCTGGGTATCGAGCGCGCGCTTCAGGTAGCGGTTTTCGGACACCAGTTCGGCGGTACTCTCGGCGATCAGCCGATGGATGTGCAGGATCTGGCCGATCATCGCCGCGATCACGCGCAGCACGTTCAGATCGTCCTTGAACTGCCGGCTGCGCCGGCGCAGTCGATGCACGGCCAGCACCCCGATGGCGGCCTCGTCCTGGAGAATCGGGACGGCGATGTACGCCACCGTCTCCTGGGGCAGCGTCGCGCGGTCCACGGCCCGGGCGAGATATTCCGGTTCGTTGTCGATGTCCTGAATGAGTGCGATCTGGCCGGTCTTGAGCACCCGGCCGGTTACGCCTTCGCCGAGGCTGTAGGCCCCCCGGGCACGCTCGGCCTCGGTCAGGCCATAGGCATGGCGGATGCGCACCTGGCCGAATTCCGGATCGGGCAGCAGGACGCGGCCGCGGTTCAGGCCCAGGAGCTGCGACAGCAGGCCCAGGATGCGGTAAATGGCTGCGTCCGGATCGCGTGACTTGCCGATCAGTTTGGCGGCCTCGAGCAGCACCGTGATTTCCTGCTCGGGCGTGGCGCTGTCGGCGATGACCGTTTCGTGCTGGGAGTTTGGCATGTTGACTGCCGTCCATGCAGGAAACCTGCCAGCAAGAATGTCCGGTTGGTCCGGGTCGGGACGCCCGAATCGAGTGCGATTGACGCCAAAATGGGGCGGGGCCCTTGGCGATGCCCCACCCCGGTGCAGCCCCTGGTCCTATTCCTCCCGGTAGCTGCTGCGCTTGATCAGGCGCACGCAGACCGCGTCCAGCAGGTAGCCGATGATGCCGATCACCAGTACGATCGCGGCCAGCTTGTCGTATTCGAGGGTGTCACGGGCATCGTTGATGGCGTAGCCCAGGCCGGAGGTCACGCCCAGGTATTCGGCGGGAACCAGCACGATCCAGGCGACACCGACGGCAAGCCGGATGCCGGCGAACACGTCCTGCGCGATGGCGGGCAGAATGATGTGGCGCAGGGTGTGGTAGGGGCCGGCACCCAGGTTCCGGCCCACCTTGAACCACATCGGGTCGATCCGCTGCACCCCGTGCGCGGTGGCATAGGTGATCGGCCAGACCGCCGCGACCGCGATCAGGAAGATGATCGCGGCATCCCAGGTCGCGAAGGCGAGCACGGCGATCGGCATCCAGGCCAGCGGACTGATCATGCGCAGGAACTGAAAGGGCACATGCGTCAGCTGGCGCAGCTGCAGGAAGTAGCCGATGGCAACCCCCAGGGGAACCCCGATCACGATGGCCCAGACCAGCCCGAGCCCCACCCGCTGCAGGCTGGACTCGATGGGCGACCAGACCGCACCCGTGGATACCATGTCCCAGAACGCCACCAGGGTCGGTCCGGGAGCGAAACTGGCAAAGGCCATGGTGTTGGGGTTGTTTGCGATGACGGTGCCACCCCACCACCAGAGCGCGAACAACAGGGCGATGCCCAGCGCAGGGTACTGCAGGCCCCTGCGCACGGTGTCCGCGCCCCGCACCATCCCCAGCGCCAGCTCCCGACTGGAGTACTGGGGCAGTTTCAGCGTGGCGGTGCGGTTCATAGCACGACCACCTCTTCACGCGCATAGGGCGAATCCATGTCCACGCCGGGGGCGGTCTGCCAGGCTGGGTACTTGTCCATCGCGGCCTTGACGAAGTCGTAGTCCACCAGGTCATTGGCGACGTGCTCGGGATCCAGCCCGGCCAGGAAGGTGGTGTCCCCGCCGACCAGCGTCTCGTTCATCGCGCCGACCAGCATCTTGGTGGCAGAGGGGTAGGGCCAGGGCGAGAAGTCGATCCGGCCGTTGCCCCACTCGGGATGGCGTACCGCGCCGGACTCCGCGTAGGCCGGCAGGTCGTAGACAGTCATCGCGCGTTCGACCACGCTGGCGGGCATCGGCAGGTAGCGCTTGCCATCGCGCGAGAGCATCTGTGCGACCTCCTTCTTGTTGTCCTGGATGTGCCCCTGCGCCCGGACCACGGCGTTCATCACCTTCTGGGTCCACTCGGGCTGGCTCTGCGTGAGGGTTTCGTTCATGCAGATCACGCAGCAGGGATGGTTCTTCCAGATGTCCCCGGTGAAGCGCAGCAGTTTGCCCTGCGCCAGCAGTTCCCCTGCGGCATTGAAGGGCTCCGCGACGATGTAGGCGTCGATACTGCGCGCGGCCAGCGCCGGCGGCATGTCCGGCGGCGGCATGATCATCAGATTGACCTCGTTGGCCGCGAGACTGCTGCCCTGGTCCTTGATCACCGGCACCAGACCGGCATCGCGCAGGGCCATCTGCAGCACCACGTTGTGCATGGAGTACCAGAACGGAACGGCCACACTCTTGCCACCGAGGTCGGCGAAGCTGTTGACCTCGACGTGGCGACCGGTGACCACGGCCGAGCCGTTGATGTGGGCCCAGGACATGATCTTGACCGGGAAGCCGTTCTGGTAGCGCATCCACAGGGGGATCGGCTTGAGCAGGTGGACCAGGTTGAAGCGGTTGGAGGTGAAGCTCTCGATCAAGGGCGACCAGCCGCGGATCAGCGTGGGTTCAGCGACTTCCAGGCCCTCATCCTGGAAGTAACCCTCGGAATGCGCGACCAGCAGGGCCGCGGCATCGGTGATCGGGATGTAGCCGATCTTCACCACGCCGTCGAAGGGTTCGGGATCCTGGGCGAAGAGGTTCGCCGGGTTGGCCAGGGCACCGGCGGCCCCGACGGCGGCGGCGCCGCGCAGGAAGCCGCGCCGGGACAGGGTCGACCCCAGCAGGTGGTCGAGTTCGTGATCTTGGTCGTGGTGATCGCAGTTGCACATGGGTTCGGGTCCTCGTGGGATGGCGGTTCCGGGTGATTCAGGCGGCGCGGGCGGCGGGTTTGCCCGTCGTCTCACCGATGTCTTTGCTGGTCTGGGTGACCGGGTGCCGGGTGGCGCCGAAATAGGTCATCAGTTCGGCCTTGATGTCGACGAACCGGTGGCTGGCCCGGTCGCGCAGCGTGGGCAGGGGGATCTCCAGGACGCTGGCAATGCGCCCGGGGTTGGCGGACATCACCATTACGCGGTCCGCCATGGCCACCGCCTCTTCGATGTCGTGGGTGACCAGCACCAGGGTCAGGCCGCGTTCGCGTACGAGCCGGCCGACCTCGTCCTGCAGGCTCACGCGGGTGAACGCATCGAGTGCGGAGAAGGGTTCGTCGAGCAGCAGCACCTCGGGATCGGTCGCCAGGCTGCGGGCCAAGGCGACCCGCTGCTGCTGGCCACCGGAGAGGGCCTGTACATTGGTGTCCGCCTTGTCGGCCA